>JBJEHM010000097.1:0-36982 GCA_051876075.1 Coriobacteriales bacterium | reverse complement strand
TTTCAAGAGCGCTGTGGGGGAGAGGAGCCGCCAGCGTTGGGTCTGCCTCCCATGCTATGTGGCTCGGCCAATCAGCTTGCTCACTCCCTGGCCGCAGAGGGAGGACGCCGCCAGCTGCGAGTCTGTTCCTCATGCTGTGAAGCTCGAGTCAATCGGCTTGCCCGCTCCAACAGCCCGCAGGAAGGCGGCGTCTGCAGGGACATAGCATCGGCGAGTCAACTCCCACCAGTTGACTCGAACACATTAAGGGGACGCTTCGCGGTGGTGAGTAAACTCCCGGCAGTTGACTCGCGGCCACTAAGGGCCCTTAGTAGCAACGAGTCAACGATTTCCGGCCCTCTCGGAGTCTTATGAGCGTCGAGTCAACGCATATAAGCCCTTAGCAGAGTTGACTCAACGCTCCTAAGGGCGTATTTCGCCTAAACAGAGTTGACTCAACGCTCCTAAGCCGCGCCGCCCCGCGAATATCGTTGACTCGAGCCTTCTAAGAACGACCGGAAGAGAAGCGTCTGATGCTCGGCACACAAGCGCCCCCTCAGGGCGGTGCGGCCAACTCTCCATTCAAAAGCGCATCTTGCCGCATCTTGTTGCAGATGCCTAGAGTCGAAGTTGCCAGCCTGTCCGCACTCTACCTGCCAGACACTATGGAAGGAGCTCCCCCGACAGAAGCTCCCTGCGATTCTCTGGATGACGCGTTCCGCCTGTTTCAAAAACCAATGCGCGCATGTCCCTCCTGCGGTCCTCATAGTTTGCAGGCCGTCTTCCCACAGTTCCGATCATGCTCACCAGCGGAGCTAGCGCACTGTCAAGCTCTGATGGAGAGAGGAGCTGATCTCTGTTGATGGTTTTGACAGAATACCCGGCATTTTCTAGCTCGATGCGCCTGAGGTCGTCTTTGTTCGCGCGCTCACCTTCATGATATGAACCGTTGTATTCCAGAACCCATGCATGGTTCTTGAAGAGCTGGTCGGGAAAGCGAGTCGCAACATGCTGGTTGTGGTGAACACTCACGGCCGTGTTGAGTACAGGTCGCTCGGCCAGACCCATCCCTCCGTAGCTCAGCGGAAGGGTCTCAAAAAGCGCCAGAGCGGTTTCTGCAGGAGAAGCGCTCCCCTCGAAGGCAAACCCAAGTGCCGATGACAGTACCGCGTGCCCGGGGAGCTCGGGGTTGTGCCCGAGAAGATGTGCGATGCGCGAGCGATCGAGGAGCACCTGTGCGGGCTTGAAGCCATCGGCGTTAGGGCTGAGCCGATAGCTTCCCATCAGCTCGCACAAAAGGATAGCCATAACTATGATAGGGGCTTTCTTCTGCATGCACTTTGCAGGCAGCTTTTCTGCGTGAAGCAGCTTGCTGCGCCCAAGATGGGAGGCAAGTTGGATGAGCGCCAGCTCTGGAGACGCAACGAAGGTCGACTTGCCCAGATGGCAGAAGCCGGTGTATGAGGGGGTTCTATCTTGGACATGACAGTGCAGAGTCGAAGGATGCCTCACCGCCCTCTTGCCCGGAACGCAAACGTGTACGGGTTGCCTGATCCCCCATGTTTCTTGAAGCCAGGTGGCTTCGTTCGCGCAGAGCTTGGGAGTATGGTCTTGAGCCATGCTGACGCGCTCGGCAGTTGGAGTTGTCTGCGTGTTTCTCCAGTACTGTAGTGCGCTTTGGTGAGAGATGAAGACCTGCATGAGCAGCACCTCGATTCCAGCCAGAGAGGCCATAGGCTCCGTGTGGACAATAGGGTGCCGGGGTGAATCATTGTGCAGGACGCAACTGCGTAACGCTCTTGAGGCAGCTGGAGAGCCCAGCAACCTCTCTGGGCACATCTGATGCAGCGGCAAGAGCAGAGCAAGGGGCGCCGCGTGCCTGCTCAACTTATCACAAAACGTGCTCTCGCAGTATGTGCTTCGACGAGCTACCTGCCCTGTCTCTCAACCAATCGCTTCCGCCAAGCAATCACAGGCGGGGGCTTGAAAAGGCGCTGTCAGAGCAGAATGGAGCTCAACCTCTCTGCGCGATGCTCGACTAAGCGAGCGTAAGCGGGCGCGTGGAGAGATCCCGGGTTGAGCCGCCGGGACCGTGACTCGGGTGAGGCGGTCTCGCGGCTCAACCTGGGATTTCTCCACTCCGGCGCTTCCAGCGCCTCCGGTCGAAATGACGGCCCGGGGCGGCGCCGGAGCCCGCCGGTCGAAATGACATTGGTCCGGGGCGTCCACTAGCTCTACTCTGGTCTAAAAGCGCCCTTGGAAAGGCTGCGTAGACTCGCAGAGTCTCAAGATTGGGTAGCAACGATTTGCGACAGAAGCTGGATTCTCTCCATACGGCGCTTCTTGCTTCCAGCCGAAGTGACGCCACGAAGCACGCTCCTCCTCTGTGAGAAAACTATCCACAGAAGCTTGGATCCTTTGTGCCGATCGCGCCTGTCTGCACTAGCATGTGCGGGTATGGTTGAAAGCGTCCGCATGTTTCTGTGGGCTCATGAGATGGGGTTGTCACGTGACGAAATCCAAGGGAAGGGTCCTAATGGCGATGAGCGGCGGGGTCGACAGCTCCACGGCTGCTGTGCGCCTGCTCGAGGAGGGTTACGAGCTGCTCGGCGTCACCATGCAGCTCTTCTGCCCGGATCCAGACCGAGCGCTGGGAGAATCGAGCTGCTGCTCGCTCGACGATATCGAGGACGCCCGCGCTGTGGCACGCAGGCTAGGCTTTCCCCACTACGTGCTCAACGCAGCGCAGGCCTTCGAGAGCTCCGTGATCGAGCCGTTCTGCCGCTCGTACCTTGCAGGGCTCACTCCCAACCCCTGCATCGCCTGCAACCGCCATCTCAAGTTCGCCCTGTTGCAGCAGCGCCGGCGCGAGCTGGGCTGCGATTACGTGGCGACCGGCCATTATGCGCGCCGCGTTCAGCTCGAGGACGGCAGCTTTGCCCTGCTGAGGGGCACAGACCCAGCCAAGGACCAGAGCTACGTGCTCTACCACCTCACGCAAGAGACGCTCGCGCACATGCTCTTCCCCTTGGGAGACATCACGAAGGAGCAGACGCGCATGCTGGCGAGCCAGACCGGCTTGGAGAACGCGCAGAAGGGCGAGAGCCAAGACATCTGCTTTGTTCCAGACGGCGACTACGCCCGCTTCATCGAAGAGCATATGGGCACGAGCTCGCAGCATGGCCCAGTGTACGACACAGACGGCAAGCTGCGCGGCGAGCATTTGGGCCTCATTCGTTACACCATCGGGCAGCGCAAGGGCCTCAATCTGGGCGGTGGAACCGATCCGCTCTACGTGCTTGGCAAGGAGGCACGTGATAACAGCCTGATCGTGGGACCAGCTGATGCGCTGTACAAGCGCGAGGTGCGTGCCGACGATCTGAGCCTGGTGAGCGGGCAACCCTGGGAGGGCGAGCTGCGCTGCAGCGCCAAGATCGGCTACCGCATGAGCCCCGCACTGTGCAGCGCTCGGGTCGATGACGGCGAGCTGCGCGTGCTCTTCGACGAACCCGTCCGCGCTGTCTCCCCTGGCCAGAGCGTCGTTCTTTACGATGGCGACCGCGTCATCGGCGGCGGCTCGATCCTTTAGGGAAGACCCCATCTCCACATGAGAGGACGCTGGGGCTCAAACGCTGCTGAAAGCCTGCGTAGCATTGATCGCGAAGTGGGGAGTACAACCTGTGCGTAACAGCGCGGGCCTCCTCGATGCCGCCGAGAGGGTTGTAGCTCAAATCCCCAGTGGGGGGTCTAGGTCTGGGCAGAGTATGTGACCCCTCACAGCGAGCTGCCTGTTGTTCTTAGAAGGCTCGAGTCAACGATATTCGCGGGGCGGCGCGGCTTAGGAGCGTTGAGTCAACTCTGTTTAGGCGAAATACGCCCTTAGGAGCGTTGAGTCAACTCTGCTAAGGGCTTATGTGTGTTGACACAACGCTCCTAAGAATCCGAGGGGGCTGGAAATCGTTGACTCGCCGCTGCTAAGAGCTCCTAACGAGCTCGAGTCAACTGCCGAGAGTCGACTCGAGCACACTAACCCCCCTGTCGACGTAACCTTTGCGCTCGGCCGGTAGGGATATCCGGGGTAGGGGTGTTGGAACCCCCGGGCACCTTCCGTTGAGCTGCCGAGAACGGGTAGAACCAGATGCCCTCTGCTGGCAACGGTGCGCAATCCAACGAATCTCCCAGCGAGCTCTTCAAGAAGCCGGTATGCGTCTACAGGGGCACGGTATCAACGAGGGCATCGAGGTCTGGGCAGAGGAGAGGGCGATCTTCCCGCTAGGCATCCAGCAGCTCGCTAAGCTCGTCGACCAGGGAGTCGTAGAGCGCGAGCGCGTCTTGGACAGGGGCGGGGGAGGCCATGTCGACCCCAGCGATGCGCAGGAGCTCGAGCGGTGTGGCTGAGCTGCCGCCGCTCAAAAAGCGCTTGTAGTCTGCCACGGCGGGCGCGCCCTGCTGGAGGATGCGGTTTGACAGCGCGATGGCAGCCGCATAGCCGGTTGCGTACTGGTAGACGTAGTAGCGGTAGTAGAAGTGGGGGATGCGGCTCCATTCCAGGGCGATCTGCTCGTCGACCACCACGTCATCGCCAAAGTAGTCGCGGTTGAGCTGGGCGTAGGTCTCGCACAGGGCGTCTGCGGTGATGCCGGCGCCCGTGGCTGCGAGCTCGTTCACCTTGAGCTCGAACTCCGCGAACATGGTCTGGCGGTAGAGCGTGGCGCGGAACTGCTCGGTGAAGTGGTTGAGCAGGTAGGCCTTCTCCTCCTTGCTGCCTGCGTGGTCGAGCAGGTAGCGCATGAGCAGGGCCTCGTTGCAGGTGGAGGCCACCTCTGCCACAAAGATCACGTAGTCGGAGTAGCGGGACGGCTGGTTGGCGCAGCTCAGGTAGGTGTGTATGCTGTGGCCCATCTCGTGGATGAGGGTGAAGACATCGTCGAGCTCGCCTTGGAAGTTCATGAGGATCACCGGGTGCATGCCGTAGCCGCCTGCGCTGTAGGCGCCGCTGCGCTTGCCCGGGGTCTCGTAGACGTCCACCCAGCGCTGGCTCAAACCCTCGCGCACGATGGCGAGGTAGTCTTCCCCCAGGGGGGCCAGAGCCTTGAGGATGAGCTCGCAGGCCTCCTCGTAGCTGAAGCGCATCTCGACGTCTGCGACCATGGGGACGTAGAGGTCGTAGAAGCGCAGCTCGTCAACGCCCAGGACGCGTTTGCGCAGACCCGTGTACTTGTGGAGCGCGCCCAGGTTTGCACGCACGGTGGCGATGAGCTGGGTGTAGACCTCGGTGGGGACCTCGGTGGCGTCGAGCGCGGCTTCAAGCGTGGAGCCGTACTTGCGCGCGTCTGCAAAGAACTTGAGCTGCTTCATCTGGCTGGCCATGATGGCGGCAGAGGTGTTGCGGAACTGCCCGTAGGCGCTGTAGAGCGAGCCGTAGGCGTTCTTGCGCAGCTCCCTGTCCTGGCTCATGAGCAGGGGGACGTAGCTGCCGTGGGTGACGGGATGGGGCTGCCCCTGGCTGTCGAGCGCGTCCTCAAAGCGCATGTCTGCGTCGTTGAGCATGCTGAAGGTGTTCTCCGGCTGACTGGCGAGGTCCTGTGCGGCGGCCAGCAGGGCTTCTTCGGCAGGGCCCAGCACATGCGGTGCGCGGCGGAAGACCTGGTCCAGGGCGCGTCGGTAGAGTTCCAGGCTGGGTTGGGCGGCGTAGAAGCCCTCCACGGTGTCCTTGCCCAGCGCCAGCAGCTCGTTGGAGAACCACGAGCAGGCGCTCGACGCCTTGACGCAGAGGGTCTCGACCTGGGCCTGGAAGTCTTGGTAGGTGGAGTTGCGCGTGTCCTCATCGCTCTTGCGGGCGGCGTAGTTGTAGAGCTTGCCGAGCACGATGTCGCATTCGTCGTCGAGCTGCATGAAGGCGAGCAGCTGGGCTGCGTCTGCGAGTGTGCCCTGGTAGGCGGCCAGCTTGCCCGGGTAGCCCTGCGCGCGCTCGAGCTCGGCGAGGAAGGCCTTGTCGCTTTCGAAGATGCTCGAGAGGTCCCAGGTGTACTGCTCTGCTATCTCTGAACGTTCCATGGGTGTTGCTCCTTAGTCGTCGAATCCCCACATGCGCACCTCCGGCTCCAGGCGCACGCCCTCCATCTCGAAGACGCGCTCCTGCACGTCTTCGATGAGCTGGCGGATGTCTGCCGCGGTGGCGCCGCCTGCGTTGACCACAAAGCCCGAGTGCTTGGGCGACACCATGGCGCCACCCACGCGGTAGCCCTTGAGGCCTGCGTCTTGGATGAGCTTGCCGGCAAAGTAGCCCTCCGGCCGCTTGAAGGTGGAGCCGGCGGAGGCCATCTCCAGAGGCTGCTTCTCTTCGCGGCGGCAGCGCAGCTCCTCCATGCGATCGCTGATGCCCTGCTGCGCAGCGGGTTGCAGCTGCAGGGTGGCGGAAAGCACGATGAGACCCTCGTCCATCATCTTGCTGTGGCGGTAGCCGAAGCAGGCCTCCTCGGCTGCGAGCTTGACGATGCGGCCCTGGGCATCGCAGCAGGTGACGTGCACGGCGACGTCCTTGAACTCGCCGTCGTAGGCGCCGGCGTTCATGACGGCCGCCCCTCCGATGCTGCCGGGGATCCCGCTGGCGAACTCATAGCCGGTCAAGCCCGCTGCCAGCGCCGCCTGGGCTACCTGCTTGTTGGTGGCGCCGGCCAGGGCGCACAGCTGCGTGCCGTTCACCTTGACGGCAGCAAGCTGCGGGCCAAAGTGGAGGAGCACGCAGTCGAGCCCCTCATCGCTTGCCAGGATGTTGCTGCCGCAGCCGATCACGCGCAGCGGAGCGCCTGCGGCTGTGCACAGCGCAACGGCTGCCACGGCCTCTTCAAGCGTTGCAGGCTCTGCCACCAGCGTGGCAGGCCCACCGACCTTGAAGGTGGTGAGCGTCGAGAGCGGCACGGAGCCCCTCACCGCCTGCTCGCCCATGACCTGCGCGAGCTGCTCCCTCAGCGCCCCTGCATCGAATGCGCCCATGTTCCTCCTTTTTTTGCGCTGTGCGTGCATCGTGTGCACTGTACACCAGGGGCGCTCCGCGGAGCGCCCCTGCAATCAAACCGTGTGCTTACAGCACAGCCGTTAGGACTGGCGCTTGCGGTTGTAGTTGATGAGACAGCCCGCCTTGAGGATCTCGCGCTCCTCCGGCGTGAGCTCCTGGATGTAGAGCGTGACCGGGACCAGCTCGAAGCTCCCGAGCTTGACAACGTACGCTTGGATGGTGCCCAGCTCGCCGTCGAGGATGCTGCGGATGTGCGGCACGAAGACGAAGTCGCCCACCTCCAGCACGTCTGCGGAGCCCTCGAGGTGGAAGGGGATCATGCCCCAGTTGATGCAGTTGGAGCGGTAGCGCTTGGTGGCGTACTCCTGGGTGATGTTGGCCAGACCTCCCAGCACGCGCTGGCAGCTCGCGGCCTGCTCGCGCGCGGAGCCGTCACCGGGCTTGTTGGCGTAGATGGTCGAGCCGATCTCCACGTCAGAGAACCTGAGCTCCTCGCAGCCCTCGATGGTGTTGATGGCGGCGAGAGCGTTCTTCATGTTGTCGCAGAGCTCTTGGCAGGCAAGGCGGCGCTGCTCCATCTCCTTGACGCGCTTGGCGCGGCCCACGTACTCCGGGTCCCTGCGACTGAGCGTGAACTCGGCCAGGCCCAGGGGGTTAGAGCGGTAGGACGAGGTTTCGCCGCTGGGGATGAGCTCGTCTGTGGTGGTGACCTCGTCCTCGATCTTGGACACGAGCTTCAGGAGGATGTGCTCAGAGAGCTCCTCCTGCTCGGGCCAGTCCTTGATGTTGGGGCCGAACCTGAGCTCCTTGGAGCTGTCCGGGCTGCCAAAGCCCTGGTAGAGGCGCGCGCGGTAGGAGCGGTCGTCGAAGAAGTAGGGTGGGACGTCTCCCCAGCAGTCCAGCTCTGCGGCGCTGGTGATGCGGCCGCCGTTGGCGGCAGAGGCGGCGATGGAGCGGGCATCCATGAGCGCCACGGCTGCCAGCTGGCCGTTGCCCGGCTTGGAGCCCTCGCGGTTGGGGAAGTTGCGCGTTGCGTGGCGGATGGAGAGCGCGTTGTTGGCGGGGGTGTCTCCCGCGCCAAAGCACGGCCCGCAGAAGGCGGTCTTGACGATGACGCCTGCGTCCATGAGGTCTGCGAGCACGCCCTTGCGGTCCAGGTCGACGTAGACGGGCTGGCTGGAGGGGTAGACGCAGAGGTAGAACTCGTCGTCTCCCGTGGTCTTGCCCTTGAGCGCGTGGCTCGCCTCGACGATGTTGGTGTAGGTGCCCCCTGCGCAGCCGGCGATGATGCCCTGCTGCGACTGCAGGCGCCCGTCTGGCGTGACCTTGTCGAGCAGGGTGAAGCTGGCGCGCCCGTCTGCGATGCGCTCAGCCTCCTTCTCGGTTTCCCTCAGGATGTCTTGGAGGTTCTCGTACATCTCGTCGATGGTGAAGGCGTTGGAGGGGTGGAAGGGCAGGGCGATCATGGGCTTGACCTTGCCCAGGTCGATGCGCACGCAGCCATCGTAGTAGGCGACAGGCGCGGGGTTGAGCGGGCGGTAGTCCTCTGCGCGGCCGTGGATGGTGAGGTAGTCCTTGACGGCATCGTCTGTGACCCACACGCTGCTCAGGCAGGTGGTCTCTGTGGTCATGACGTCCACGCCCAGGCGGAACTCAGCGTCCATGCTCGCCACACCGGGGCCCACGAACTCCATGACGCTGTTCTTGACATAGCCGTTCTTGAAGACGGCGCGGATGATCGCCAGCGCGATGTCCTGTGGGCCCACCCACGGGGCGGGCTTTCCCTCCAGGTAGATGGCGACGACCTTGGGGTAGGCGACGTCGTAGGTGTCGCGTAGGAGCTGCTTGACCAGCTCGCCGCCGCCCTCGCCGATGGCCATGGTGCCCAAGGCGCCGTAGCGGGTGTGGCTGTCAGATCCCAGGATCATCTTGCCGCAGCCGGCAAAGCGCTCGCGTACGAACTGGTGGATGACGGCCATGTGGGGCGGGACGTAGATGCCGCCGTACTTCTTGGCGGCAGAGAGCCCGAAGAAGTGGTCGTCGTCGTTGATGGTGCCGCCCACGGCGCACAGGGAGTTGTGGCAGCAGGTGAGCGCATAGGGGAGCGGGAACTCCCTCATGCCGCTGGCGCGCGCGGTTTGGATGATGCCCACGTAGGTGATGTCGTGGGAGGCCATGGCGTCAAAGCGCAGCTTGAGCTGCTCCATGGAGCCGCTGGAGTTGTGCGCTTGCAGGATGCTGTAGGCGATGGTGCCCTCGGCTGCCTCGTGCGGGGTGGGCGCGGTGCCGAGCTGCGTCTCGAGAGCGGCCGCCTGGGAGCGGGGAACGAGCTGCGTGCCGTCTACCAGGAACACGCCTTCGTCATAGAGCTGGATCATCTGCTGCTCCTTGTGCGTAGGGCCGGGACCATTCCCGGTCTGACCATTGTAGGCAAGGCTCATGCCCAGCGCCCCAGCTTTGCGGCGAGTGGGGAGCTTGCCGTGTTAAAGCCCTGTTAATGCAACGCTTTGGTAAATTAATAGGAACAATTCCTATTTATTTTGCAGATTTGAAACCACTCCTGCAGCGATTGGGGAGATAATGACCACACGCGGATAATCGCGTTCTCACCCGAGTGCTAAGGAGGCTTCTATGAAGTTCATCTGTCCCGTTTGCGGTTACGTCGAGGAGTACGACGGCGACGAGCTGCCCGCCGATTTCGTCTGCCCCCTGTGCAAGGTCCCCGGTTCCAAGTTCATCAAGCAGGTTGAGGACGATGCAGAGATGACCTGGGCTTCCGAGCACGTCATCGGCATCGGCACCCTGCCCGAGGTCCCCGCAGAGCTGCAGGACTTCCTCAAGTGCGAGTACAACGGCGAGTGCTCCGAGGCTGGCATGTACCTGGCCATGGCGCGCGTTGCCTACCGCGAGGGCTATCCTGAGGTCGGCGCTTACTACGAGACCGCCGCTTGGGAAGAGGCCGGCCATGCAGCCCGCTACGCAGAGTTCCTGGGTGGCGACGTCGTCTCCGACTCCACCGAGGAGAACCTCAAGCGCCGCGTCATGGCAGAGAACGGTGCCTGCAAGGCCAAGACCGACGCTGCCAAGCAGATGAAGCAGCTCAACCTCGACGCCCTGCATGACTCCGTCCACGAGATGGCTCGCGACGAGGCTCGCCACGGCAAGGCTTTCGCCGCCCTGCTCAAGCGCTACTTCGGCTAATCGCATCGCGCATATGCGCCAACGGGGGAGGGCCTTAGGGCCCTCCTCTTTTTGCTGCTGCAGCATAGAAATGGGGCCTGTCCCCATGGTTCCGTTCGCTGGCAGGCGCTTACCGCAGCGCTCGTCTATACTGCTCGGAGCCTGACGAACACGAGAAGGGAAGGGCCATGGCTTCGTTGGAGAGGCTGCCGGAGTTTGCTGCGCACGCGATTGAGGGCGCGTACGGCGTGCAAGAAGCCGAGCGCATCGCGCAGGGGATGGAGGAGCGCCGCGCCACCAGCTTGCGTGCAAACGCACTGCTCGCCAGCCGCGAGGAGGTGGCCAGCGCCCTCGAGCAGGCCGGTTTGAGCTGGGAGAGTGTGCCCTGGTACCGGGACGCCTTCCTCCTCAAGGGCGCTCGCGCAGACCAGCTGTGGGGGCTGCCCGCCTACACGGAGGGAAAGCTCTACCTGCAGTCGCTCTCATCGATGATCCCACCGCTGCTGGTGGACCCCGCTCCGGGCGACGAGATACTCGACATGTGCGCCGCCCCCGGGGGCAAGACCACGCAGATGGCGGCCATGGGCGGCCGCGGATGCTATATCACCGCTGTCGAGATGAACGCCCCGCGCGCAGAGAAGCTCGCCTTCAACCTGCAGCGCCAGGGCGCCGGCGGCGTCAACGTCTTGCGCCAGGACGCCCGCAGGCTCGACAGTTTCCTCCAGTACTCCAAGGTGCTGCTCGATGCCCCGTGCTCGGGCTCCGGCACGCTGTGGCTGGGAGACCCTAAGCTCGCCAAGCGCTTCAACGCCGGCTTGCTGGCCAAGGTGCGCAAGCAGCAGGCGGCCCTGCTCGACAAGGCCCTGCAGCTGGTCAAGCCCGGCGGCCTGCTGGTCTACTCCACCTGCTCTGTGCTCAAGGAGGAAAACGAGGAGCAAGTGCGGGCGGCTCTCAAGCGCGCCCGCCGGACCTCGTTTCGCATCGAACCCATCGCGCTGGGAGAGGCGCAAGGCATTCCCACCCTGCCGTCCACGCTCGAGGGAGCACTCACGCTGTGTCCCAGCCCGCTCTACGAGGGCTTCTTCGCCTGCAAGCTGCGCCGGGAGTCGTAGCTCCTGCGGCCCCTTACAGCTCCAGGGCCTTGATGCGCTCCATGGCCTCTACCGTTGCCTGGGCGTCACCGAAGGCGGTGAGGCGGATGTAACCTTCTCCGCTGGGGCCAAAGCCCGCACCGGGGGTGGTGATGATGTTGGCCTTGGTCAGCAGGAGGTCGAAGAACTCCCAGGAGCCCATGCCCTGCGGCGTGCGGCACCAGACGTAGGGGCTGTTGACGGCGCCGTAGACGGTGAAGCCGGCTGCCTCCAGGCCCTCCTTGATGACCTGGGCGTTTGTGCGGTAGTAGTCAAGGGTCTCCTGGATCTGGGCGGTGCCTTGCGGCGTGTAGATGGCCGCTGCACCGCGCTGGATCACATAGCTGGCGCCGTTGAACTTGGTGCACTGGCGGCGGTTCCACATGGCATTGAGGCTCTGGCCTTCCCGCACGAGCTCCTTGGGCACCACGGTGTAGCCGCAGCGGGCACCGGTGAAGCCGGCGGTCTTGGAGAAGCTGCGGAACTCGATGGCGCAGGTCTTGGCGCCCTCGACCTCGTAGATGCTGTGGGGAACGCCGTCCTCCACGATGAAGCGCTCGTAGGCGGCGTCGAACATGATGATGGCGTCGTTGGCGTTGGCGTAGTCGACCCAGGCCTTGAGCTGCTGGGCGTTCAGCACGGTGCCGGTGGGGTTGTTGGGGGAGCACAGGTAGATGACGTCGACCTTCTCCTGCGGAAGGGCCGGGCAGAAGCCGTTTTCCGCCGTGGTGGGCATGTAGACGATGTTGGTCCAGCCCTGGGCCTCCTCGTCCCAGTCGCCCGCGCGGCCGGACATGGCGTTGCTGTCAACGTAGACGGGGTAGACCGGGTCGCACACGGCGATGACGTTGTCCAGGCTCAGGATGTCGCCGATGTTGCCGCAGTCGCTCTTGGCGCCGTCCGAGATGAAGATCTCGTCCGTGCTGATGTCGATCCCGCGCGCGGCGAAGTCGCCCTGCTGGATGGCGCTGCGCAGGAAGTCGTAGCCCTGCTCGGGGCCGTAGCCATGGAAGCGCTCCGCGCAGGCGAGGTCGTCGACGGCGGCATGCATGGCCTCGATGACAGCGGGCGCCAGCGGGCGGGTGACGTCTCCGATGCCCATCTTGATGAGCTTGGCCTGGGGGTTTGCCTCCTGGTAGGCGGCGGTGCGGCGGGCGATCTCTGAGAAGAGGTAGCTGCCCGGGAGCTTTGCGTAGTTAGCGTTGACCTTTGCCAAGGCGGTCTCCTTTGCTATGCGGGGTGATGCGGTGCGGCGCCAAGGGCGCGAGCGTGTTCTGGCTATTGTACCCGCCCCGCGGCGCGTCAATGTGTCCGCTGCGTTAACGGCGCGGCAAGAGGCGGCTTTATCGAACCCTTGTTCATGTCACACCCCCGCTCTACTATAGTTGCGAACAAACGTTCAAACTGTGGGGAGGAGGTGCGCCATGCCCAAGCGCGGTGACGAGATACGCGTCAAGACCTATGTGGAGGTGGTGGCCCTCCACAAGGGGGACGGCAGCTGCGAGCCCCTCCTCATCATCTACAAGGACGGGCGCTGCTTCAAGGTTGACCGCGTGCTCGATGTCCGGCGCGCCTCCTCGTACTACACAGGCAGCGTAGGGGTGCGCTATCACGTGCAGATCGGCTCCAAGCGCACCTTCCTCTACCACGAGAAGCCCCGCTGGTTTGTAGAGGCGGTGAGCAGGCAGTGAGGGGCTGGGGTATCATTCCTGCTTGTGAGCCCGCGCTGCGGGTTGTCCAAAGACCGAGAAAAGGAGCAGAGCGTGCTCGCGTTCCTCAAACGAATCCCGCTGGTGCTGCGCGTGATCCTCTGTGCGCTCCTGGTTGTGCTCGTGGCAGTTGGCGGCTACGTTGCCTACATGCTCGCCACCTACAACCGCATCCCAGACAAGCAGCAGCTCGAGGTGGAGAACAACCAGGGCGCTCAGCTCAAGGTGGGGGAGGAGTACAGCGCCCTCAGCTACAACATCGGCTTTGGCGCCTACACGCCGGAGTTCACCTTCTTCATGGACACGGGGGAGATGCTCGACGGCACCAAGACCACCGGCAGCAGCTCCTGGGCCGCCAGCAAGGAGAGCGTGGAGTCCTGCACCGAGTACGACATCCAGGTCCTGCGCGAGCAAGACCCCAGCTTCGTCTTGCTGCAGGAGGTCGACTTTGGGTCCACCCGCAGCTACGGGGTAGACCAGCGCGCTCTCATCACCCAGGCGTTCCCCACCATGGGCAGCAGCTTTGCCGTCAACTACCACAGCTCCTTCCTCTTCTACCCGCTCACGCAGCCGCACGGCTTTGCCAACAGCGGCCTGCTCACGCTCTCGTCTGCGCAGGTGAAGAGCGCGGAGCGCCGCAGCTACCCAGTGTCCCAGAGCCTCTCCAAGTACTTCGACCTCGACCGCTGCTTTGCAGTGAGCCGCGTGCCCGTCGAAGGCGGGGCAGAGCTCGTGCTCATCAACAACCACATGTCCGCCTACGACCAAGGCGGCGTGGTCCGCGAGCAGCAGCTCCAGATGCTGCGCTCGGTGATGGAGGAAGAGGCGGCCAAGGGCAACTACGTCATCGTGGGAGGGGACTTCAACCACGCTTTCTGCGGCAGCGAGCAGCTCTTTACCGGCCAGCAGAAGACCCCGTCGTGGCTCTCTGTGCTCGGTGAGGGGGACATCCCGGAGGGCTTCCAGATCGTGTGCCCCTCAAACCTGAGCCAGGTCGCCAGCTGCAGGGACTCTGACATCCCCTATGCGAAGGGCGTCACCTTCGAGTGCACGGTCGACGGCTTCATCGTCAGCAGCAGCGTCGAGGCCTCGTCGCGCGTCATCGACTGCGGCTACACCGCCAGCGACCACAACCCCGTCCGCCTCGAGTTCACGCTCAAGGCCCGCAACTAGAGAAGCACCGCTATGGAGCGCGTCATCAGCTATCTCATGGAGCCCCAAACCGTCGTCGTCTTCGACATAGACGGCGTGCTGGCCCCTTATGAGTTCGGCCACCACACGCACTCCGTCGTCGACGACGGGGAGTGGATGGAACTCGTCCGCACGGGGGACCCGTACGGCCACATCCCGCCCGTCAAGCTCATACAGCGCATGATCGAGCAGAAGGGCCCCCAACAGGTCTACACCTGCAGCGTCTCCAACGAAGAGGAGTACCCCGGCAAGCAGCGCTTTGCGCACGGGCGCTACGGCATCCCGTTGGAGCACATCCGCTTTGTGGCTCGCAAGGAGGAAAAGATCGAGGTTCTGCGCCAGATCGCAGCCGAGCGCGGCCTGCCAGAGGAGCGCGTTGCCCTGGTTGAAGACACGGTGAAGACCCTCGACGCCATCGCCCGCGAGAGCGCTTTTGCGACCGTCCACGTCTCGAGTCTCTTCGCCTTCGACGAGTAGGCCCCTGTGCGGCGGGCTATGGCACAATAGCCGGACACAGCACACAGATTGCAAGACGCTACCATCAGGAGTACCACATGGCAGAGTTCATCTATCAGATCGAGCGCGCACGCAAAGCACACGGGGACAAGGTCATCTTGGACGACGTAACCCTTGCCTTCTACCCCGGGGCCAAGATCGGCGTGGTGGGTCCCAACGGCATGGGCAAGTCCACCCTGCTCAAGATCATGGCCGGGCTGGAGGAGGTCTCGCTGGGAGAAGCGCGCCTCACCCCCGGCTACACCGTGGGCCTGCTGCAACAGGAGCCCCCGCTGGACGAGGACAAGACTGTCATAGAGAACGTGCGCATGGCGTTTGGCGACATCGTGGCCAAGGTCGAGCGCTTCAACGCGATCGGCATGGAGATGGCAGAGCCGGATGCCGACTTCGACGCCCTCATGGCAGAGATGGGAGAGCTCCAAGACGCCATCGACGCCGCAGACGGCTGGGATGTGGACAGCAAGCTCCGCGTTGCCATGGACGCCCTGCAGTGCCCGCCTGAAGACACCCCTGTCAGCATCCTCTCCGGCGGCGAGCGCCGCCGCGTCGCCCTGTGCCGCCTGCTGCTGGAGGCTCCGGACCTCTTGCTGCTCGACGAGCCCACCAATCACCTGGACGCAGAGTCTGTCCTGTGGTTGGAGCAGTTCCTCAAGAACTACCCCGGCGCCGTGCTTGCCGTCACGCACGACCGCTACTTCCTCGACAACGTGGCCGAGTGGATCTGCGAGGTCGACCGCGGCCACCTCTATCCCTACAAGGGCAATTACTCCACTTATCTTGAGACCAAGGCCAGCCGCATCAAGGCGCAGGGCGAGCGCGAGGCGCGTCTGCTCAAGCGCATCGAGGCAGAGCTCGACTGGGTGCGCAGCAGCCCCAAGGCCCGCCAGGCCAAGAACAAGGCGCGCCTGGAGCGCTACGAGCAGATGGAGGCAGAGGCCCGCGCCTACAAGAAGGTCGACTTCACGGACATCCACATTCCCGTGGGGCCGCGCCTGGGCAACGTGGTGCTTGAAGCCGAGCACCTGCACAAGGAGTTCGACGGCCGCGTGCTGATCGACGACCTCTCGTTCTCGCTGCCGCGCAACGGCATCGTGGGCATCATCGGGCCCAACGGCGTGGGCAAGTCCACCCTGCTCAAGTGCGTAGTGGGGCTCGAGGAGCTCAGCGGCGGCAGCCTGAAGGTGGGAGAAACCGTCAAGATCTCATACGTCGACCAGAACCGCGCCGGCATCGATCCGGACAAGAAGCTCTGGGAGCTGGTGGGAGACGGACTCGAGCACATCATGGTGGGAGAAACCGAGGTCCCCGTGCGCGCCTACATCGCCGGTTTTGGCTTCAAGGGCTCAGACCAGCAGAAGCCCGCCGGCGTGCTCTCTGGCGGAGAGCGCAACCGCCTCAACCTGGCCCTCACCTTGAAGCAGGGCGGCAACCTGCTCCTGCTCGACGAGCCCACTAACGACCTCGACACAGAGACGCTGGAGAGCCTGGAGGCAGCGCTGCTCGAGTTCCCCGGGTGCTCGGTGGTCGTCAGCCACGACCGCTGGTTCTTAGACCGCATCGCCACCCACATCCTGGCCTGGGAGGGCACGGACGAGGACCCCGGCAACTGGCACTGGTTCGAGGGCAACTTCGAGGCCTACCAGAAGGATCGTGTTGAGCGCCTGGGCATCGAGGGCTCCAAGCCCCGCAGCCTGCACCGCAAGCTCACCCGCTAGGCGCGCGCCGCTGTGAACGCCGAGCAGTACAGGCGCTGGACCGCCCCCTTCAGGGAGGACCGGCGCCTCATGGGCATACTCGTCTGGGGCAACAAGATAGAGACCTACCTCTTCTACCTGCTCTACCCGTTGCTGCTGGTTCTGGCGTGGATATATGAGCCAGCGTACCTGCCGCGAGCCGTGATCGTACCTGCCGCAGCCTTTGTTCTGGTGAGCGTGTTCCGGCGCGTGTACAACGCCAAACGCCCCTACGAGGAGCTCGCAATCGAGCCCCTCATCCCCAAGGACACGAAGGGCACGTCGTTCCCCAGCAGGCACGTGTTCTCTGTGTACATGATTGCCATGGCCTGGCTGCCCTTCAACACGGTGGTGGGGGTGCTCTTGCTGCTCCTTGGCATCGACATGATGTTCATGCGGGTGATAGGCGGCGTGCACTACCCGCAAGACGTGCTGGCGGGGGCAGCCTGCGGCATACTCGCCGGCGTCATCGGCTTCTACATCGTCCCGTAACCAAAGACGCACGGGTGCTCCATCTGCTTGTTACCCGGCAGGGTTAGAATCGGGGGAAAGAACGGGCCCGTATTTCGCAGAGGGCCCTCTTCGAGCAGCGCAGCTCCAAGACGAGGAGGCGGTCATGGCACACAAGGCAGCTCGCATCGCAAAGTCAGTTGTAAGCACTGTTCCCAAGGTGGCCAAGGCGGTGGTCAAGACGAGCGTGGTCGCCGCGCCCGCCATGGCGCTTATGACGCTCGAGAACGGGCCCAAGATCGCCGCGGCAGGTGTGAAGGCCGCCCCCAAGGTGGCTGCGGCAGGAGCCAAGGCCGCTGTGAAGGCCGCCCCCGTGGTCGCGGCTGCTGCAGTCGAGGCAGCACCCAAGGTCGCTGCAGCTGTTGCTCGCCAGGCTCCCGCTGCCGCGCGCGCCGCTGTCGAAGCCGCCCCGGCCGTGGCTGCTGCAAGCTGGGCCAGTGCCAAGAGCACAGCAAACGCCCTCAAGGCCTCTCCCGCAGCCCAAGATGCCAAGAACCATGCCATTGTTGCCGCTGGCGCAGCAAAGAAGGGTCTGGCAAAGGCGGGCGCAGCTGCTGCAGGCGGTATCACCGCTGCGGGCGGGCTTGCCAAGAAGGGCTTCTCCAAGCTGCCTGCCAAGGGCAAGGTTGCGGTTGTGGGCGGCACCGCTGTCCTGGGTGCAGCTGCTATTGCCCACGTGGTCTACCATCACAACAAGAAGCTCGAGGCCGCCCAAGCCGCAGAGCAGGAGGAAGCGCTCGAGCTCGACGAGGCGACCGGCCAAGAGGAACCCGCGCAGCAGCAAGCCGTTCCCGACCCAAGCGAGGAGCTCCGCTAGGCGCCAGCGCTAATTTGTGTGTGGCTGCGAGCGCCCCGCGGCCGTCATTTCGACCAAGCGAGCGTAAGCGAGCGCGTGGAGAAATCTCGGGTGGAGCCAGGCACCGTGCTTCGAATCACGGTCTTGCAGGTCAACCCGAGATTTCTCCACTCCGGCACTACGTGCCTCCGGTCGAAATGACGGCCCGGGGCGTTGTCTCGCTTGTGGCGATGCGGGTTACGCAGCCTCTTTAGTTCTGTAGAAGGGGCCTACTTGCCCTGGGCTGTGCGGATGGCCTGCAGGAGCTCTGCGTACTCCTCGTAGGCGGGAACGGCGGGGAAGGCCTCCTTGAGCTCAGGAGTGGTGCGGAAGAGGAAGCCCGCCTCTGCCTCCTGGATCATCCCGAGGTCGTTGTGGCTGTCTCCAGAGGCCACGACCTCCATGCCCATCTCGTGGAAGGCGCGCACGCTGGTGAGCTTGGTCTGCTCGCAGCGCATGCGGTGGCCGGTGATCATGCCGTCTTCGTCGATGACGAGCGAGTTGCAGATGATGGTGGGGCGTCCCAGCTTCTCCACCAGCGGCATGGCGAACTCCTCGAAGGTGTCGCTCAAGATGACCACCTGGGAAAACGAGCGCAGCTCGTCGAGGAACTCCCTGGCGCCGGGCAGCGGCTCCAGGGTGGCGATGATCTTCTGGATGTCCTTGATCCCCAGGCCGTGCTCGCGCAAGATGTCGATGCGGTACTGCATGAGCTTGTCGTAGTCGGGCTCGTCGCGCGTGGTACGCTCGAGCTCCGGGATGCCGGCAGCCTGGGCGAACTCGATCCAGATCTCCGGGGTGAGCACGCCCTCCATGTCCAAGCAGGTGATGTACATTGCTGTGCCTCCTTTAAGGCTCGATTCTGTCCGCGCTAGTATGACGCACTGGCAGCGCTGCTGCGGCGCGTTTCTTGCAAGCGGTGTGGATTTGACCAGGTCTTAACGGACGCGGGCAACGAGGTAGCGGTTGAGGCGGCCGTTGCGCCCGTCTGCCTCGAAGAACCCCAGCTCCGCGCTGCGCCCGCTTGCCTGCAGCGCCCTGCCTGCCAGCAGCTCCACCTCCCGCGCGCTGAAGCTGTGGCAGTAGCGCCAGGCCCCCTGCGTGCCCTGCCATCCCAAGATGCAGTCGCCTTCGTCGAGCGCGCCTGCCTCGAGCCCCAGCTCGTCTAAGGCGCGCGCGGTGCTCTCCACGGCGCGCTGGGCAAGGCCCTCCTCCTCTAGGAACTGCCAGAAGCTCACAGCCAGAGTGCCCCCAGGCTCGACGCTTTCCACAAGCTGCTGCAGGAGCGCTTTGCGGTGCTCAAAGCCTGGCACGTGGTGCATGAAGCCAAAGCAGACGGCAAGCTGGCAGCGGGGGATCCCCAGCGCCCTCTCCTCTAAGAGCAGCTCCACCAGATCGCGTTTGACGAAGGAGGTGCTCACGGTGCTGGGCAGATCGAGCTGCGCGGCAAGCGAGCTGCAGTTGTCTATGCAGTTGGCGCGTATCTCCTGCCCCGCAAAGCGCTGCGCCAAGAAGGCCTCGAAGCGCATGTTCCCGCATGCGAGGTCGCAGACGCTCCGGGGTGTCTTCTCCACGCCCAGCTCGTCCATGGCGCGCTCCCAGCCCGCCCAGGAGGCATGGCGGGTGGAGGAGAAGCTCCGGGCGTTCTCCTGGTAGAAGCGGTTGTTCAGCTCCTTGAGTATGCGGGCGGTCTGCTTGTTCATGCTCAAGACTCTAGCGCATGAGCTAGAATCCAAGCCCATGGAAGAGCTGTTGAGGAGCATAGTCGAGCTGCTGCGGGCGGGGGAATGCGTTGACGACGCGCGCATCGCCAAGCTGTGCCGTGCGGCAAACGCGGGCGTGCGCGACGTGCGGCTCCATGTCTCCAAGAAGCGCATCCTGCCGTTCTACCTGCGCGTGCGCGAAGAGGAACCGCAGCGCTGGGAGTCGTGGGGCATCGGCCCGCAGCTCGAGGAGCAGCTCCTCAAGGCCCTCAAGTCCAAGCCGCGGCGCACGGCAAGCGGCGTCGCGACGATCACGGTGATCACCAAGCCCTGGCCCTGCGGCAGCGACTGCCTCTACTGCCCCAACGACCTGCGCATGCCCAAGAGCTACCTGGCAGACGAGCCCGCCTGCCGCCGTGCCGAGCGCGCTTTCTTCGACCCCTACCTGCAGGTGTCGAGCCGCCTGTTCACCCTGGAGCAGATGGGCCATGTCACAGACAAGGTCGAGCTCATCGTCTTGGGCGGCACCTGGACGGACTATCCGTCTGACTACCGCGTCTGGTTCGTCGAGCGGCTCTTCGCAGCGCTCAACGCCAGCGGCAGCGAGCGCCGCAGCGAATGCCAGCGCCTGCGAGCCGTTTACAGCCAGGCCGGCATCTCCTGCGACGAGGAAGAGCTCGCCACCCAGGTTGCCGTGTTCCAGGAGCAGGTGGAGCAGGGGAGCGCCAGCTACAACGAGCTCTGGCCGCTCCTCTACGGGGCGGGCGTGCCCAGCTGGAGCGCTGCGGCCGCATGGCAGCGGGCCAGCATGGGCGAGCTGGAACGTCAGCAGCACGCCAACGAGGCCGCCGCGCACCGCGTTGTGGGACTGGTTGTGGAGACGCGCCCTGAGGCCCTCAGCGTCCCTGTGCTCACGGAGCTGCGCCAGCTGGGATGCACCAAGGTGCAGATCGGCGTGCAGACCCTGGACGAGGAGGTCTGCTCCCTCAACCGCCGGCCCTCCACACCGGCGGATGCAGAGCGCGCCTTTGCCCTGCTGAGGCTCTTTGGCTTCAAGATCCACGCGCACTACATGGCCAACCTTCACGGCAGCACCCCGCAGCGCGATGTGGAGGGCTACCGGCGCTTTGTCACAGACCCGCGCTTCCAGCCAGACGAGCTCAAGCTCTACCCCTGCGCACTCATTCGCGGCAGCGCACTCTGCCGTCTGTACGAGGCGGGGGAGTGGGTTCCCTACGGCGAAGACGAGCTCATAGAGCTTCTGGTGCGCGACGTCTTGGCCACGCCGCCGTACACGCGCGTCTCGCGCATGATCAGGGACTTCTCTGCCCAAGACATCGTTGCCGGCGTGAAGAAGACCAACCTGCGCCAGATGGTCGAGGAGCGCCTGGAGCCCCTGCGCCCCCATGTGGTAGAGATACGCTTCAGAGAGATCGCAACGGCGGAGCTCGATCCAGCGGAGCTGCGCTTGGATGACGTGGTCTACCAGACCACGGTGAGCACGGAGCACTTTCTCCAGTGGGTCGACTCCCGCCAGCGCATTGCGGGCTTTCTGCGTCTCTCGCTGCCCAAGGCCCAAGCGATCGAGGCCTGCGGCCCCCTGCCGCAGCCTCTGGGCTGTGCCATGATCCGCGAGGTCCATGTTTACGGCAAGGCCGCCGCCCTGCATGCCGCCAGCGGCTCTGCCCAGCACCTGGGCCTGGGGACCAAGCTCATAAAGGAGGCGGAGCGCATCGCGCGTGGGGCTGGCTTCACCCGGATCAACGTGATCAGCGCCGTGGGCACCCGGCCCTACTACGCAGCGCGGGGCTATGCGGAATGCGGCCTCTACCAGTCCAAAGCGCTGTGAAAGCCCTGTGGACCCGGGCTTTTTTCCTCAACCCCACAAATTCGTCAAAAATCAAGTCATTACTAACAAGTAAATAAAGCCATACTGATGACAATGTAATTCCGGACGGGTCAGGCCGCATGGAATGCGCAGCCTGGTCCTTCTTATGGAAAGGTTAGGTGAGTGCGCTATGGCAGCCCCCAACACAGAGCAGGTCCGCAACATCGTCCTTGTAGGCCAGGACGGGTCCGGCAAGACCTCTTTGGCAGAGGCGATGCTCTATGTCTCCGGCAAGACCCCGCGCATGGGCACCACCCATGACGGCAAGTCTTACCTCGACTACGACGAGGAAGAGATCAAGCGCCGCTTCACCATCTCCACGTCTGTCGCTCCCGTCCCGTACAAGGACTTCAAGATCAACGTGCTCGACACCTCCGGACACCCGGACTTCATTGGCGACACGCTTTCCACCATGCAGGCCGCCGAGATGGCCCTCTTCGTGGTCGACGCCGTCGACGGCCCGCAGTCTATGACCAGCCGCCTGTGGAGAGAAGCAGAGACCATGCGCCTCTCCCGCGCCATCTTCATCAACCACATCGACCGCGAGGGCGCCAACTTCGCTCTGGCCATGGCCCAGCTGCATGCGCGCTTTGGCTCGCGCGTGATGGCCGTCACCACCCCCATGGGCAACGGCGAGGACTTCTGCGGTGTCATCGACATCATCCGCATGAAGGCCCGCATCCACGAAGGCGGTCAGAAGAAGTACATCGACATCCCCGAAGAGTACATGCCCGGTGCCGTGGAGAACCGCGAGAAGCTCTGCGACCTCGTGGCAGAGGCCGACGACGAGCTCATGGAGAAGTACCTCGAAGGCGAGGAGCTCACCCAGCAGGAGATCGAGGACCTGCTCGACAAGGCCATCGCCCAGGAGCTGATCATCCCCGTGTTCGTTGGCTCCACCATCATCGAGCAGGGCATCTCCGCCCTCATGGAGGACATCACGGCTTACTTCCCCACGCCGCAGTCTCATGGCCGCTTCCTGCTGGCCAGCGGAGACACCATTCGCGTGGACGAGTCCAAGCGCCCCGGCGCCTTCGTCTTCAAGACCGTGGCGGACCCCTTCGTCGGCCGCCTGAGCTACGTCAAGGTCATCGCCGGTGTGCTTGAGCCCGGCATGGAGCTCGTCAACTCCCGCACCGGCAAGAAGGAGCGCTTGGGCAGCATCAACATCATGATGGGCAAGGAGCTCACCGCCGTTAAGAGCGCCAAGGCCGGCGACATCGTCGTCATCCCCAAGCTTGCAGAGACAGAGACGGGCGACACCCTCTCTGAGACCGGCGAGATCTCCATTGTTCCCCTGGACATGCCCGAGCCCCAGTACCCCGTTGCCATCGAGGCCGCAGACCGCAAGTCCGAAGACAAGCTCGCCGCCTTCCTGGCCCGCGCCATCGAGAACGACCCCACCATCCGCCTGGTCCAAAACGAGGAGACCCGCCAGACCGTCCTCTACACCATGGGAGACACCCAGCTCGACCTGGTGCTCGGCCGCGCCAAGGCCGCTGGCATCGAGGTCAACAGGGTGCCTGTGCGCATCCCGTACCGCGAGACCATTCGCAAGACAGCCTCTGCCCAGGGCCGCCACAAGAAGCAGACCGGCGGAGCCGGCCAGTTCGGCGACTGCTGGCTGCGCCTCGAGCCCAACCCCGGCGCAGGCTACGAGTTCGTGGACGAGACCAAGGGCGGCGTCATCCCCGGCGGCCTGATCCCCGCTGTGGACAAGGGCGTCCAGGAGACCATGCGCGACGGCGTCGTGGCAGGCTACCCCATGCAGGACATCAAGTGCGCTGTCTACGACGGCTCCTACCACTCCGTCGACTCCAACGAGATGGCCTTCAAGACGGCCGCTCGCATCGGCTTCAAGGCAGCTGTGGCCCAGGCCCAGCCCGTCATCCTCGAGCCCATCGCCCGCCTGGACATCACCGTGGGCGAGGAGTTCGCAGGCACCATCATGGGCGACATCGCAACCCGCCGCGGCCGCATCTTCGGCACGGACTCCGATGACTTTGGCATGACCATCATCAAGGCCCGCGTTCCGTATGCAGAGGTCGTCGAGTACAACAAGGACCTGCGCTCCATGACTCGCGGCACCGGCTCCTACACACTTGCGATGGACGGCTACGAGCAGGCGCCCAAGGAGGTTCAGGACAAGCTCGTCGCCGAGTACGAGGCGGCAAAGCAGCAGTAAGCCCTGTGCTGGCCGCTTGACCCAAACGTAACGAAGGGGTGGGCAAACAAGCCCGCCCCTTCTGCTTTAATCAACAGGGACCCCAAGCAGAAGGAGGCGCGTATGGAACGCAAGAACGCATGGAAGGAATACACGGAAGAGCAGCTGGCAGAGCTCGAAAAGCTCGCAGCCGGCTACATCGACTTCATCAGCGACAACAAGACCGAGCGCGAGTGCGCAGCTGCCGCCATCAAGCAGGCCGAGGCTGCGGGCTACCTGCCCCTGGAGCGCTGCATCGCCGAGGGCCGCGCTCTCAAGGCCGGCGACAAGGTGTGGGCGCACACCCACGGCAAGGCCCTCATACTCGTCTGCCTGGGCACCGAGCCCCTGGAGAAGGGCCTCAACATCCTGGGCGCCCACATCGACTCCCCGCGCCTGGACCTCAAGCAGAACCCGCTCTACGAAAGCCACGACCTCGCGCTGCTCGACACCCACTACTACGGCGGCATCAAGATGTACCAGTGGGTTACCATCCCGCTGGCCCTGCACGGCGTGGTCGCCCTCAAGGACGGCAGCCTCGTCGACGTGGTGGTGGGCGAGGACCCGGCAGACCCGGTCTTCTGCATCACAGACATCCTGCCCCACCTGGGTGCCGAGCAGATGAAGCGCGAGCCCTCCAAGATCGTACGCGGCGAGGACCTCGACGTGCTCGTGGGTCATGCCCCGCTCGTGTTCAAGGGCGAGGACGACGAGCTCTCTGATGAGGACAAGGAAGCCAAGAAGGCCCCCGTCAAGGCCATGGTCTGCAAGCTGCTGAAGGAGAAGTACGGCATCGAGGAAGAGGACTTCCTCTCTGCAGAGATCGAGGTGGTGCCCGCCGGCCGTGCCCGCGAGATGGGCTTTGACCGCAGCATGGTGCTTGGCTACGGCCAAGACGACCGCGTCTGCGCCTACACCAGCCTCCTTGCACAGCTGGAGATCGAGCAGCCCGCGCGCACGGCTGTGTGCATCCTGGTTGACAAGGAGGAGATCGGCTCTGTGGGTGCCACGGGCATGGAGTCGCAGTTCTTCGAGAACACCATGGCAGAGCTGCTCGAGCTGGCCGGCGAGGGCGGGGAGCTCAAGCTGCGCCGCTGCCTTGCTGCCAGCAAGATGCTCTCCAGCGACGTCTCCGCCGGCATCGACCCCGCCTACGCGAGCGTCTTCGAGCCCAAGAACGCCGCATGGCTGGGGCGCGGGCTCGTCTTCAACAAGTACACGGGTGCTCGCGGCAAGAGCGGCAGCAACGATGCCAGCGCCGAGTACGTGGCCGAGGTGCGCCGCGTGATGGATGAGGGCGGGGTCTTCTTCCAGACCGCCGAGCTGGGCAAAGTCGACGCCGGCGGCGGTGGAACCATTGCCTACATCCCCGCCAAGTACGACATGGACGTCATCGACAGCGGCGTGTCTGTGCTCTCCATGCACGCCCCCTGGGAGGTTACGAGCAAGGCGGATATCTACGAGGCCTACAAGGGCTACAAGGCCTTCCTCGCCAAGATGCGCTAGGCACATGGGGGTGGCGGACAGCGCCCGGCTCGCTATTCGACAGCCGCCAATTGTTCCCAGAGGGCTATACTAGCTTTGAGAGATAAACACTCCTGGGAGGGATTACCGATGAACGTACCTGCACCTATCAGCGTCGAAGAGGCGCGCGCAATCGTCAAGGAACACGTCAAGCCGCTGGGCTCAGAGCGCGTTCCCGTGCTCGAGGCCGTGGGCCGCGTGCTTGCAGAGGACGTTTTCAGCGACATCGACGTCTGCCCCTTTGACGACAGCGGCATGGATGGCTTTGCCATCGTTGCCGCAGACCTCGAAGACGCCAGCGCAGAGAGCCCGGTGCAGCTGCGCTGCGTGGCGCACATCGGTGCCGGCTCTGTCTACGAGCAGGAGCTCCAACGCGGCGAGTGTGCCCGCATCATGACCGGCGCTCCCGTGCCTGCGGGCGCAGACGCCGTGGTCCAGATCGAGAAGGTCGCCTTCGAGGGAGAAGGCAGCATTGGCGACGCGATAGCCTTCAGCGAGCCCGTCAAGCTGGGCATGAACATCCGCCATGCCGGCGAGGAGGCCAAGGTGGGCGACAAGATCTGCGAGGCAGGGGAGTACGTCACCCCTGCCGGTGCCGGGCTGTTCGCCGCGTGCGGCAACCTCGAGGTCAGCGTCTACAAGCGCCCCGTTGCCGGCCTCATCTCCATCGGCAGCGAGCTCGTCGATGCCAGCGCCGTCCCCGGCCCGGGCATGATCCGCAACTCCAACATCTGGGCCATGCAGGCCAACGTCGTTGCCGCAGGCGCGGTGCCCAAGGTGTACCCGACCGTCTCTGACGATGTGGAAGAGATCCGCGCAGTCTATGCGCAGGCAGCGCAGGAGTGCGACATCGTGTTCTCCACCGGCGGTGCCTGCCTGGGCGATTTCGACCTCACCCCCGGCATCCTGCGCGAGTTGGGCACCATGCTCTTCGAGCGCGTCAACGTCAAGCCCGGCAAGTCGCAGCCCTTCGGCTTCATCGGCAGCACGCCCGTCTTCGTTCTCAGCGGCAACCCGGCAGCCTCATCTGTGGGCTTCGAGCTCTACGGCCGCCTGGCCCTGCGCATCATGGAGGGCTTCACCGCCCTGGACCGCCCCAGCGTCAAAGCGAAGATCGGCTGCGATGTGAAGAGGCGCAGCGACGGCCGCATGATGCTCGAGCGCGCGATTCTCAGCCAGAATGCAGACGGCGAGCTGGAGGTCATGCCCCTGAAGAAGCAGTCTTCCGCCCTCTACGGCGCCCTGCAGAAGTGCAACTGCCTCTGCGTGATCCCAGAAGGCGGCAACGGCATCAAGGCTGGCGAGCTCGCAGAGTGCATCCTCACCTGCGCCGACGAGATCCTCCCCCTAAGCTGCTAGGTCTTTGCGTTAACCCATACTGGCGCTAGCGAAGCACCTCCCGGACTGTCATTTCGACCGGAGGCACGACGTTCCATAGTGGAGAAAACTTGGGGTGAGCTGCAAGTCCGTGTTTTGAGTATCGGTCTCCTGGCTCCACCCGAGATTTCTCCACGCGCTCACTGCGTTCGCTTGGTCGAAATGACATGTTGAGGGGCGCTCTCAGTCGCATGGTCGAAATGACGCGTAGAGAGGCGCCCTCAGTCGCCTGTCCGGTGACGTGAAGAATTCATCATTGTGGGTATACATAACAAGAAAGCGCGCCCGGTTGGGCGCGCTTGTGCGTTAGAGCTTGAGGAAGAGCTCGTGTATGCGTGTGTCTTGGTCGAGCTCTGGGTGGAAGGCGACTGCAAGCTGCGCGCCGCTTTGGGCGGCGACGATGCGCCCGTCCACACGTGCGAGCTCTGCAGCCCCTTCGTAGAGCTCCGCGAAGTAGGGAGCGCGGATGAAGGTCATCGGCACATCTCCCAGGCCCTGGAAGGGGGCGCTTGTGACAAAGCTGCCCAGCTGGCGGCCGTAGGCATTGCGCTTGACCAGCGCGGGGAAGGTCCCGAAGGCGGGCTCGCCGCCCTCCAGCTGGCGCGCCAGCAAGATGGCGCCGGCACAGGTGCCCAGCACGGGCATGCCGGCTGCGATGCGCTCTCTGAGCGGCTCCAGCATCTCGCGCTCGCGCAGGAGCTTGGCCTGCACCGTGCTCTCGCCGCCCGGTAGCACCAAGCGGTCGAAGGGGCGGCTCAGGTCTGGCAGGTCACGCAGCTCGAAGACCTCCTCGCCCAGCTCCGCCAAGCGGTGCTCGTGCTCGATGAAGGCTCCCTGCAGGGCCAAGACGGCGGTTGCCACTACTTGCCCCTCTCGGCCATGAGCAGCTCGATCTCATCCTTGTTGATGCCCACCATGGCCTCGCCCAGGCCCTCGGAGAGGTGGGCGATGAGCTCGGGGTCGTTGTAGCTGGTGGTGGCGCCCACAATGGCGCGTGCGCGCTTGGCTGGGTCTCCGGACTTAAAGATGCCGCTGCCCACAAAGACGCCCTCGGCACCCAGCTGCATCATGAGCGCTGCGTCTGCAGGGGTGGCGATGCCGCCTGCGGCAAAGTTCACGACGGGGAGCTTGCCGGTCTCGTGCACCTGGCGCAGCAGCTCGACGGGGACCTGCAGCCGCTTGGCCTCCTCGAAGAGCTCGTCCTCTCGCAGGCTCACCACATGGCGGATCTGGGAGTTGATGAGGCGCATGTGGCTCACTGCCTGGACGACGTCGCCCGTGCCGGGCTCGCCCTTGGTGCGGATCATAGTCGCGCCCTCAGCAACGCGGCGCAGGGCCTCGCCCAGGTCGCGGGCACCGCAGACGAAGGGCACGGCGAACTGGGTCTTGTCGATGTGGTAGACGTCGTCTGCAGGCGAGAGGACCTCGGACTCGTCGATGTAGTCGATGTCGATGGCCTGGAGGATCTGGGCCTCGACGAAGTGGCCGATGCGCACCTTTGCCATGACGGGGATGGAGACGGCTTCCTGGATGCCGCGGATCATGGCCGGGTCGCTCATGCGGGAGACGCCGCCGGCAGCGCGGATGTCTGCCGGGATGCGCTCAAGCGCCATGACGGCGCAGGCACCGGCATCCTGGGCGATGCGGGCTTGCTCGGGGGTGGTGACGTCCATGATGACGCCGCCCTTGAGCATCTGTGCCAGCTCGCGGTTGAGCTTGATGCGCTCTGCAGAGGCAGCGGGTGTGGTCATTGGGGTTCCTTTCGTCTTCGAGAACATAATGTTAGATACGATAGTCTCAATGGGGCCAAATTAACAGTCCAAAAATTAATCCTAGCGGAAAACTAGGAATTAAGGGACCGCTGGCCTTCGTTTTTTGCTCAAGTGGCCCTCTTTGAAGGAAGCTCACTCCCCTGGGCTTTCAGGGGAGGGGAGGCTCAGCCCTGTAGTGGCTCAACAGCCTGCTCCGGGTGGGCGACGCTGGGGATCTCCTGCAGCTCAAAGCGGTAGCGCTGCGTTGCCTGCGGGTACTTCTCGCGGTCGACTTCGCTCAGGAACATCTCCTTTGGGCGCACCCAGAGCGAGCAGTCGCCGTAGAGCTTGCGATACACCACGTACTCGACGTCGTCCTCAGAACAGCGCGCCACATCTTCTACAAGGTAGAGATCGCCCTTGAAGTGGCGGTAGATGGCCTTGATCTTTAGCTCTTGCATGCTGACCCCCGTGTTCGAGCTGCGGAATGTTCGCATTTCCTGATTTTGGCGCTGTTTGAACGGAATGGATCCGGAGACGCTCCCTTTTTCGCTTCTGGCACTATCCCTCATCTGAGTTAACGATACGCGGCGCAAGGGAGCTCGGCTTCCTCGCGCCGCGCTTGTTCGGTGGCGGCAACTGCATAGCAGCTTACTGGCGCTATTTGATGCTCATGAGCTCCCCTGAGCTCAGGTCGTAGTCGTCGAGGCTCCAGCTGCTGATGGCCGGGTCCTCGTAGGTGGAGTGGAAAAGCGTCTTGCTCTGAGCGCTGTAGCCGGAGGTGTAGATGGTGCGCTCTGTGTTGCCGGTCTTCATGAGAGAGGCGCCCTCTACCATCGCAACGCCCTGCAGGCTGCGGAAGAGCCTGATCTTGTTGCTGTCATCGCCCTCTTGCTGAGGGTAGTGCGCGTTGAGATAGGCTGCGCGCACAAAGCGTGACGTCGAGTAGTAGTCGCCCGGCAGGGCGCGCATGCCGCCGCCTGTCCCGTACGCTTCAAGCTCGGCGCTGCCCCAGCTCGTTGCCTGGGGCACCTGGGGGCTCACCATGTAATAGGAGCGCAGGTTCTCCAGGTGCCAGTCGAAGGCAGGCTGGTTTGCCAGGGTGTCCACGGGATCGCTGTAGATGTGCATGCCGCTTGCCGTGTACTCGACCACGATGCTCTCGGCAGCGTCTGCGATGATCCAATGCAGGGCGGAAGGCTCCATGCCTGCGATCTTCACTCCCACAACCGTGGCGTTCTCGAGGGCTGCACGGGCCTGCTTGACTGTGGAGAAGTTGCGGCACACCCACAGGGGCAGCTCGTAAGAGGCGAGGTTGACCTTGCCTTGGACAGGGGCGTCCTCATAGGAGGCAAAGCCGGCGAAGAAGAGCCCCGCGCAGCCCAGGCCGTCTTCGTTCATGCAGTCGAAGTAGAGCGGCGTGTCCTGCGCGGTGATGCCGATGCCGATCACGGCCTTGTGGCCGTCTGGCGTGTCATCGAACTCCCAGCTGTGCTCCCAGCCGCGCGGGGCGATGACGGGGTGCTCGCCGTAGCCGCACTCCCAGTCGAGGTTGCGCCCGAAGTACATCCCCCCAGAGCGTGCGTTGAAGCGGATTGCCGTGCACATGGCTGCCTCCTCTGTTTGCGTTGCCATTGGAGAGCGGCAGCGGTCCTGCCACCCGATGCCATTGTACGTTGGGGCGGATGCGGTGTGCGCTCCCGTCAACGCCCTGTAGCTGCCGCTGCCGCTTTGTCATCTTATGCACTGGCCCAGTTGCCAACGCAGCCCGGCTTGGGGCTTGACCGCAGATGCGGTACGGCTAGAATGCCATATAACACTTTGGCATAGGCTTATAACAAAACTAGCAATCACTGGGAGAGCGTTATGAACATGAACTTTGAGCGCAAGCTGCCAATCCCCATGGAGGTCAAGGAGATGTACCCGCTCTCTGCAAAGGGAGCCGCACTTGTGGACCGCCGCCGCATCGAGATGGAGAAGATCTTCTCTGGCAACGACGACCGCATCGTCCTCATCATCGGCCCCTGCTCTGCAGACAACGAGGACTCCGTGATGGATTACATCTCGCGCTTGGCAGAGGTGCAGCAGCAGGTCAAGGACAAGATCATGATCGTGCCGCGCATCTACACCAACAAGCCGCGCACCACGGGCCAGGGCTACAAGGGCCTGGTTCACCAGCCGGACCCAACTGGCAACCCAGACGCGTTCAACGGCATCATCGCCACGCGCCAGCTCCACATGCGAGCCATAGACGAGACCGAGTTCACCTGTGCAGACGAGATGCTCTACCCGCAGAACTACAAGTACCTCGACGACATCCTGGGCTATGTGGCAGTGGGCGCCCGCTCTGTCGAGAACCAGGAGCACCGCCTGGTGGCAAGCGGCATCGAGGTCCCCGTGGGCATGAAGAACCCCACTTCTGGCGACCTGAGCGTCATGATGAACTCCATCACCGCCGGCCAGAGCCAGCACGACTTCATCTACCGCGGCTGGTCTGTCCAGTCCTACGGCAACCCCTTCACCCATGCCATCATGCGCGGCTACACAGACGAGCAGGGCGGCGTCTACGCCAACTACCACTACGAGAACATCGTCAAGGTCAAGAGCCTCTATGATGCCAAGCCCGAGCTCAAGAACCCCGCGGTGGTCATCGACAGCAACCACTCGAATTCGCACAAGGATCCCTTCCAGCAGCCCCGCATCATCAAGGAGGTCCTCAACTACTGCAACTACAACAGCGAGCTCAAGGGCCTCATCAAGGGCTTCATGGTGGAGAGCTATATCGAAGACGGCAACCAGAAGCCCGGCGGTGGGGTGTACGGCAAGTCCATCACGGACGCCTGCCTTGGTTGGGATAAGTCCGAGCGCCTTATCCTGGAGATCGCCGATCTTCTGTAGAGGAGGGGCTCTTAGGCGCTGTCTCCCATGTTGAGGTTGCAGGACGTCAGCTTGTGAACGTGTTTGATGAGCTGCTCGGCTTCTGCGGGGGGCAGCGCCTCCATGCGCCCCGGCTCGTCTTGGAGCGCGAGGGCGGAGCGTATGTATTCTGCGTCTGCCTGGGTGATCTTGCCGCTTTCCAAGCAGTTGGCAAGGGCCTGCTCTACCTTGAAGGTCTCTCCGGCGCGTGCCAGCTGCACCTGCAGCAGGCGCAGGGTGCCCTTGAGCTGGCGTTGAATGCTGATGTCCGGCATGATGGCTGCCTTTCCTCTGCCCCTCTTGCAACGGCCCTATTCTAGTCGCTTTTTGCTGACGCTTGGCCCAGATGGCAGTCCGGAGGGTTTGCTCTGCTCAGACGCTGCCCATAATCTGGCTGCCATTGGGCTTTCGAAACGTGCAGTTGGTGTCCTGACTTGCGCTTTTGAAAGAAAGCTGCAGCTCGGCGCGTATAGACTGTTCTGAAACTGTCGTTTCAGGAAGGACCATTCAGGCTGTGGCAAAGCGCTGGAATCTGATATTGCCCCTTGTGGTCCTTTGTGTGGTTGCGGTTGTCGTCTACCTCAAGCGCGGCGACTTGAGCACGTTCATCGACACCGTGCGCTCTGTGCAGCTGCTGCCCTTCCTCATCGCCTTCGCCTGCCTCTTCGGCCGCTACTTCACCCATGCTTGGGCCTATAAAGGCCTCTTCAGGCTGGTTGACGAGGAGGTTCCCTACACCCACGTGGTGCCTCTCGTGTTCAGCGTGACCTTTGCCAACGACTGCGCGCCCACCGCCGGCACCGCCGGCTCCGTGCTCATCGCGGGCTGGTGCTGCAAGCAAGGCATGGCGGGTGGCAAGTCTGTGAGCGTTGTCTTCTTGGAAAAGCTGGGCTACTTCGGCGGCTTTGCCGTTGTGATGCTTGCCGGTGTGAGCATTCTCGTTGCGAGTGGTCAGATGCGCATGTACCTGGTTGCCGGAGCCGCTGTCATGGCCCTTATGATCGCCTTTGTGTTGGCAGTGCTCGTCTTGGGATATCGCAGCCAGAGCACGCTGCTGTACTTCATGGAGTGGGTCTCTGGCGTTGTGAACAGGCTGCTCGCCCTCTTCAAACGCAGGGAGCTCGAGCCCTGGGCGCCACGCGTGACGGCCTCGTTCCACGAGGCTGCCGTCATGGTTGCCGGCAGACCTCTGCCCGCAGTGGCGACGTTTGCACGCTTTGTGCTGGCGCACGCCTTCGACTGCTGCTGCTTCATCGCCACGGGCTTTGCCTTCGGCTTCACTCAGATTCCGTTCCTCATCGCCGGCTATGTGGCTGGCTTCATCATCGCGACCTTCATCCTGCAGACCATCGGTGCAGTAGAAGTCTTGATTGCGCTGCTGCTTGCGGCTTACGGAGCTGCGCCTGCCGTGGCAGCGGCCATGGCCCTGTGCTACCGCGGCCTGATCTTCTGGGTGCCTTTTGCCATCGGTGCCGTGTGCATCAACTTCACGGGCAGGGCCGGCAAGGTCTTTGCCAAGCAGCAAGACCCGCCGTTGATCAGCTGATAACCCGCCTCAAGCAGGCTGGGCGGCTGCTCAAGGCAGACTCAGCGCTTGGATGAGCGATGGAAGAGCCCCTTGAAGCGGGCGTCGTTCTCTGCGGCCTGCGGGGGAACCTGCGCGATGCCCAGCTTCTCGTCGAAGGGGGAGACCATGCCGTCCGTTGCCGGCGTGATGAGGAAGCTCATGACAGTGGCCTCTCCGGCAAGCGTGTTGTTGATACCCGCCTTGGTGCAGAGCTTCTCGTAGACGTTCATGACCTCGTTCTTGTTCTTTGCCACGCCGATGGGGTTCATCGCGCGGTGCACGAGGCTGCCGGGGGTGTCGATGTAGTAGTAGATGGGCTTGCCGATGACGGCTATGCTCTCTGCATACTGCAGGTACTCGAGCACGAAGACGTGGTCTTCGCCAAAGTCCAGGCTGGTCTTGAAGCGCAGGCCGTGCTCGTCGATGATCGAGCGGCAGAAGAGCTTGTTCCACAGAGAACCGTAGTAGTAGTTGGCCGGGGCCAGCGACATCTGGCGCATGAATTCGTCGAAGCTCAAGAGAGCGTTGACGCCAACGCCCTTGACCGAGTAGCGGCCGTCCTTGACGCGGTAGAAGTCTGCGATGCAGAAGTCGGCCCCCTGCTCTGCCCCCTTGCAGAGCCTCTCCAGGGCATAGGGCGCAAGCCAGTCGTCCGAGTCTGCAAAGGCGATCCAGCGCCCGTGGGACTCGGCAACGCCCAGGTTGCGCGTCTCGGAGACGCCAGAGGAGGCTTTCTCGATGATGAGAAAGCGGGAGTCGTCCTCTGTGAGGCTCTGGGCTGTGCGCAGCGTCGCATCGCGCGAGCCGTCATCCACGAGCACTGCCTCGAAGTTGTTCAGCGTCTGATTCTTGAGGCTTTCGATGAGGCAGCCGATAGTGGAGGAGGAGTTGTGCATGGGGATGATAACGCTGATCAAGGGGGAAGGCACGGCCTTCTCCTGGTTCGTGCGCTTTATTTCGTCCCTCAGTTCTCCCATAACATGAAGTATATCCGCCAACAAGGGTTCTCCCAGCTCAGGAGGGTAACAGTGCGCCATAAGGCTTGAAATTGCCGGGTTTGAGGTAGGCAGAATCGGGTGTCTGAGAGCAGCTTCCCTTGCCTTAGTGTTCTATCTGTTCTAGCATTATTAGAACAAAGAGAGGAGGACCGATGCTGCTCACTGTCAACCTTGCTGGCGATGTCCCCATCTACTTGCAGATACGCCAGCAGCTCATCGCCGCTATTGCCTCAGGCGAGCTGCAGGCGGGGTACAAGCTGCCCTCCGTGCGCCAGCTCGCATCCGAGCTCGGTGTCAACATGCATACAGTGAACAAGGCCTATGCAGTCCTGCGGGACGAGGGCTTTGTGAACATGAGCACGCGCACCGGTGCTGTTGTGGCTTCAAGGGGGGAGCTTGACGCGCAGCGCGAGGATGCAGAGCTCAACGGGACCTGTTCCCGCATAGGGGAGGAGCTTGTCCGCTTGGCCCAAGAGCACAAGGCTGCGGGTGGATGCCGGGAGCTCTTCATGAGGCAATGCGCCAGCGCCTCCGCAACGGTTTTTGGAGGCAGCGATGAGGGAGAAGGGGAGTGCTAGTCATGGGAGTCACGCCGATAGGCTGGAGCCTGTTCCTGCTCTGCTTTATGGTTGCGCTTGTTCCGGTATGCGGCCTGCTGATGGCCATCACACCGTGGCTCATGCGCAAGAGCGAGTGCTTTGCGGTTACCGTGCCAGAATCAGCCCAACGCGACCCGCGTTTGAAGCGCATGAAGAAGAGCTACTTCATGCTCATGTGCGCTTTGACCGTGCTGTGCACGCTGCTGGCTGGGGGGAGTATCGGCTTGGTTGGGTCGAACACCGGCCTCTTCGTGTTCCTGTACCTGATTGCAGTTATTGTCCCGGAGGCAGCGGGCTTCGCTCTCATGCTCGTGTTCAGGAGAAAGGTGCAGGAGCTCAAGTTCGAGGAGAGCTGGGTTGCCCCCAAGAGCGTCCAGCTGAGAAGCGCCATCATCGGTGAGGAAGAGGCAGCGGCACCGCAGGCCATCTCGCTGTGGTGGAACCTTCTGTACGTCCCTGTCATCGTCATCGCGGCGGCGATCCCCCTCGCGTTGTACCAGGAGCTGCCGGACATGCTGCCCATGCATGCGGGCTTCAACGGTCAGGTCGACTCCTATGCAGAGAAGAATCTGCTCGCTGTCTTGTTCCCGGCGTTTATGGATACATTCATGGCCGCGGTCTTCACCATCTGCCATGTGACGATGAAGTTTTCCAAGAAAGCCAACGAGCCGGGTTCTCCGCGCACAAGCGAGTACGCATACGGGATGTTCGCCCGTGCGCAGAGCATCTTCTTGCTGGCGTGCGGCCTGCTCATGTGCACTGCCATGACGGCATGCTTCTTGCTGGCTGACTTTGGCACGATCAATTTGGTGATGGCTTGCATCATCATCCTGCTGTGCACCGTTCCCATCATCATCGGCAGCATCGTGCTGAGTGTGGTGTACGGGCAGGCCGGCTCAAGGCTCTTCAGGCGGATGCAAGACCAAGAGGAGCTGCTCTGCGATGACGACGCCTTCTGGAAGCTGGGCATCTTCTATTTCAACCGCGATGACCCGGCGGTCTTCCTCCCTCAGCGTTTTGGCATAGGGTGGACCTGCAACTTTGCCCGCCCTGCAGCTTGGGTGCTCGTCGGCGGTTTCACGCTTTTGACGATAGCGTTTGTGGTTCTCTGCGTGGCGATGTCTTAGGGGGAGGCTCAGCCTACTTGCCGTGACGCACGTTGAGCGTGCTGTACCACTCGAGGTGCTCGTCTGCGAGGCCCTTGAGCTCGGCGCGCTGCTGCGGCGTCATGTCCCCGCGGGCGTCGATGTCCGACTTGAGGTGCTCGATGCGCTTGCGGGCCTCTGACATGCCGGGGGCAGGGCAGCAGGGCCGCACAAAGAAGCGCAGCCAGTACTGCTGGGTAAGCATGGCCGCTTTGAGCTCCTCGAAGCTGCTCTGCTGGCCGTTGTCGAACTCGACTTCACACTGCATGGTGATTCCTCTCAGCTGCCCTGGCAATTCCTCGTCCTGTACAGCTTACACAAGCTGCCGCCGGGGGCAATACGGAACTTCTAGCCGGCGACTCCCTCGAGCTTGCGGCCCAGCCTTCTGAACTTGGACTTGTCTGTCTCTGCCATGTTGGCGGTGATGTCTACGCGGTACGGGTGGCGCGGGTCGGAGGGGTTCTCCCACAGCTCCTGCGCCACAGGCGCCCACTCACCGGCGAAGGGGCGGCATTTGTCGCAGAGCTGAGCGGCGCTCTCCTCTTCCTGCAGGTCGGTGCAGTGGGCGCCGCTCTCGCTCACCATGCGCTCCAGGGCGTCGGGGTTCTCGAGCATGGGGCAGGGGCGCAGCATGTTGGCGTTGAAGGGCTGGTACTCGTAGTACTTCATGAAGATGGGGCTCTTCAGGCACTCCAGCAGGCTCTTGTCGTGAATGTTGGCGTTGGAGTAGTGGATGAAGACGCAGGGCTCCACGTCTCCCGCGGCGTTGATGTGCAGGTAGCGGCGCCCGCCGGCGATGCAACCGCCCACGAACTCGCCGTCGTTTTGAAAGTCTAGGATGAGGAGGGGCTTCTCCTCGCGCATGCTGCGCACGAAGTCGTAGAGCCTCAGGCGCTGGTCGACGTCGAGCATCAGGTCTGTGGGAGCACCCGCGCCCACGGGCATGTAGGTGAACATCCAGCAGAACAGCGCTCCCTGCTCGATCATCCAGTCGACGAAGCCCTCGCTGCCGACTGTCGAGGCGTTGGCGCTGGTGACGCAGGTGGAGACGCCGAAGGGTAGGCCGTGCGCCTTGAGGAGCCTCATGGCCTCCGCCACCTTGTCATAGGTTCCCTGGCCGCGGCGGGAGTCGGTGGTCTCGCGCGAGCCCTCAGCGCTGATGGCGGGGACGAAGTTGCCCACCCGCAGCAGCTCCTGGCAGAAGGCCTCGTCGATGAGGGTTGCGTTGGTGAAGCACAGGAACGCGCAGTCCGGGTGCTCCTCGCACAGGCGGATGAGGTCGCGCTTACGCATGAGGGGCTCTCCGCCGGTGTAGATGTAGATGTGCGTTCCCAGCTCCAGGCCCTGCTCGACGATGCTGTTGATGGTTTCGTAGCTCATGCTCAGGTTATGTCCGTACTCGGCGGCCCAGCAGCCCGTGCAGCGCAGGTTGCAGGCGCTGGTGGGGTCGAGCAAGATGGCCCAGGGGATGTTGCACCGGTGCTCCTCGCGCATCTTCTCTTGCTGGGGC
>JBJEHM010000096.1:0-113622 GCA_051876075.1 Coriobacteriales bacterium | reverse complement strand
TCCCGCACGCTGCTTCGCAGCGCACACGCGCCTTTGGCGCGCGTCATCCCGACCACCACAAAAAAGGCACCCTTGCGGGTGCCGTTTTTTTGCGGTGGTCGGGATGACAGGATTCGAACCTGCGACCTCTCACTCCCGAAGCGAGCGCTCTACCAAGCTGAGCCACATCCCGATGACGCGAAGAGAGATTCTAGCAGACTAGAACCTCAGAGCCGCCGAGAAACTGCCAATGCCGCTAACTTCGCATACATAGGCGCCTGTATGCGGCGAGTGAATGTAGGAATTGCCACCGGAGTAGATGCCGACGTGGCCGGGACGGTAGAGGATGTCTCCCGCCGCAGCGGAGTTGACGCTCATGCGGGCCTTTGCCTCTGCATACTGGCTCTCTGTGTAATGCGACATCCCGATGCCGATCTGGGCATAGCACCACTTGGTGAGGCCGGAGCAATCGAAGGAGTTGGGGCCTTCGGCACCCCAGACATAGGGGCAGCCGATGCGGGAGCGTGCATAGTCGACGACGCTGCCGTTGGTGGGAATGCTGGATCCCCCACCGGAGTTGCCCCCGTTGGAGCCGCCACCCGAGCTTCCACCAGAACCACCGCCGCCGGTGCTGGGCGTGTAGGCGTTCGCGGCCTCCTGCTGACGGCGGCGCTCGGCCTCCTCCTCTTCGCGCAGGAGCTTGCGGTACTCGGAGGAGAGGCTGTTGTACTCGGATTCATACTTGCTGGTCATCGCCTCGATGTTCTTGTGGTAGGACTTGGCGGTTGCAAGCTGGTTGGCCGCCTCTGCCTGCTGGTCGTCGAGCTCCTTCTTAGCGGCCTCGAGCTTGGCCTTGGCCTGCTTTGTCTCGGTGACGAGGTCGGCGTCGTCTTCGTTGAGGGTGTTGAGGGTGTCCCAGACGGTTGCAAAATCGTCGAACGAGCCCACGCCGAGCAGCACGTCGAGATACGACATGGAGCCGTTGCGGTACATGGACGTGGCTCGGGTCGCAAGATGGCCTTGGAGGGTGTCGATCTTGTTCTGGGCCTCTTTGATCTGCTTGCGGGCGGCCTCGACCTTGTTCGTTGCCTTCTCGTATGCGTCTTGAGCGGCGTTGTACTGGTCGACAGCTTGGTCGAGCTCGTCGAGCATGGCATCGAGCTTGGCCTTGATCGCCTGAACCTCCTGCTTCTTCTGCGCAGCCGTGATGCCCACAGCCGTGCTGGGGCTTGCCGCGCAAAGGGCGCCGAATGTGAGGGCTGTTCCCAGGAATGCTCTGCGATTAAGCTTCATTGACATCCAAAACCTCCGAACGGAACAGGTCAGAGCAGTGCGTACGTTCGTATGAAAATAACACCTTGCAGCAAGCAGCGTCAAACCTGCACACAACCGCCACAAACCTTGTTGGCAAACCGTGGATTTGCGCCGTGCTAACCAAGCGCGCTGCAGAGCGCATCCAAGATGGCCACCGCAAGGTGCTGCGCCCAGCGGGCCGGGTCGGCGTCGCGATACTGCTCGGGCAGCTCGCCGCCGAGCTCGATGAAGATGCGGCGCGGCTTCTGATCTGCCATCTCAACCGCGGTCTCGACACGCGTGGCAAACGAGTAGTCCTCGCCAAAGGCAAGCACGTGGCTGTCTTTGGTGGGGAGGCTTCCCTTTGCGCCAAGTCCCACCATGAGGGTCTCCGCAGAAGGGGTCACACTGAGGCGGTCCGCGCTGGTGATGCCGGAAAACGGCGCAGAGGCCTGGGCGAGGTTTGCAGCGCGGCGCGCCACCTCGCGCCCAAGCTCGTCCATGCCGAAGAAGACGATCTCAACGTCTTCAAGAACGCTCGCCGCACGCGCAAAGCCCATGTGCGTCTCTGCCTCTGCGGGGGCAACCGCGCTCTTTCCCTCCCAGGCATGTCGCAGTCTCTGGATAGCGTCAAAGGTCGTGGCGCCGGCGACGCCGTCGTCAACCAAGCCGATGCTCGCCTGGAAATCTCTCAGCGCGTGCTCGGTATGGGCGCCGAAGATCCCGTCTGCCTTGCCAACGATGAAGCCGAGCGCGTTGAGGATGTCTTGGAGGCACTTCACATCCCTGCCGTGGAAGTAGGGCATGCGCAGGTAGAGCATGCGGTCGCCGAGCATGAAGGTTGCGTCGACCAGAGCCGTCCACGCGGCCTCGTCAACAAAGTCGCCGGCAGGAAGCCCCTCGCGGCGCCTGAACTCGCTCACCGCCATCTGCGTGCGATCGAGGTAGACGCCGTCAACATTGAGGCTGTAGCCGAGCACGCGGAGACGCTTCTGCACGTCTTCGACAGCAGGGCCCTTGCTGTTGCGCTGGATAGTCTTCATGAGGGCCGCCTAATTCAAACGGCTGACAAAGAACTCGCCCATCGATATGAGGAGCTGGCGGGAGATGCTCGGGGGCAGGACTCGCTTGAGCTCGCCCTGCCCCTGGTGTGCAAGGCTCACGGCATAATCGCGCACGTAGTCGATCGAGCCTGCATCCTGCATGATCTCTACTGCGCGCTCCAAGCGCTTTGGGTCCGTCTCCTTAGAAGACAGCAGGGTGAGGAGTTCCTCGTGCTGGGGACCTTCGGTGTGCGACAGGGCGTGCACAGCGATCATCGTGCGCTTTCCCTCGGTGATATCGCTACGGAAGTCCTTGGTTGCAGCTTCTTTGCCCCCCACGAGGTTGAGCAGGTCGTCTTGGAGCTGGAAGGCGAGCCCAGTGGACATGCCGTATGCGCGCAGGACCTCGATCTGCTCTTCGGTGCCGCCGCCCACTATGGCACCGATCGCCAGGGGAACAGCTCCAGAATAGAAGGCGGTCTTGTGCTGGGCCATGCAGAGGTAATCCTCGACCGTGATGTCAAAGCGGCCGTCGCGCGCCCAGCCGATGTCCATGGCCTGGCCCTCGATGGTGCGGGTGGTCATGTTCACCAGCTCCTTGAGGACCCTGATCTTGACGTCGTCCTCAAGGCAGTCGTCATCGAGGACGGTACCCGTGACGAGCGAGAGGGCGAGGTCACCCGCGTTGATGGCAAGCCCCTCCCCCATGGTGATGTGCATGCAGGGTTCTCCACGACGCAGCTGGGACTCATCGGCGATGTCATCGTGGATGAGAGCCGCTGTGTGGAAGTGCTCGATTGCCGCACCAGAGCGCAGAGCGCGCTCCTCATCGCCGCCCACCGCCTTGCAGGCGAGCATGGTGATCAGCGGACGGTGGCGCTTGCCGCCGTTTTCCGAATACGCCGAGAGGGGGCCGTAGAGGTAGCGGTCCATGTCTGGGTGAGAGCCCTCATGGAAGTACGTGCGCAGATGCGCTTCGATATCCGCCGAACGGTCCTCGAGGAATTGTTTGAAGATGATGTTTGCCATGGTCCCAGGATGATAGCGCAGGGGACGGCATGCTCCCGTCCCCTGCGGGGTTTTTTCCTTCTGCGCCGTTATTTTGCCCCCGAGTTACTTCCTCGAAACCGCCTTCTTCGCCTTCTCGACGATACCAGCGGCATCCAGGCCGTACTCTGCGAGCAGCTCGTCGGGTTCTCCGGAGGTGCCGAACATATCGCGCACCCCCACGCGCTCCAGGGGAACGGGGCAGTTCTCGCCGATGATGTCTGCGACGGCAGAGCCCAGGCCGCCCACAGTGGAGTGCTCTTCACAGGTAACCACGCAGCCGGTCTTTCGGACACTGGCAAGCAGGGTCTCCTTGTCGAAGGGCTTCACGCTGAATGCGTCGACGACCTCCGCAGAGATGCCCTGCTCAGACAGCAGCTCTGCTGCCCTAAGCGCCTGGGCCACCTCGACGCCGTTTGCCACGAGAGTCACGTCCGAGCCTTCGCGCAGGACGTACGCGCGCCCGAGCTCGAGCTTGAAGCCCTCCTCGTAGACCTGCGGAACCTTGGCGCGGCCAAGACGGACATAGAAGGGGCCGGGGGTCTGGGCTGCAATGCGGATGGCCTGCTTGGCAGCGGCGTAGTCTGCCGGGACGAGGACCCTCATGCCGGGCAGTCCCCTCATGAGGCTCACGTCCTCGAGCATTTGGTGGGAGCCGCCGTCAGGGCCGACGGTAACACCGGCATGGGTGGGAGCCACCTTCACGTCGAGCTCGCCGTAGCAGACGGTGTTGCGGATCTGGTCGTAGCAGCGGCCGGTGCCAAAGGCGGCAAACGAGCCGGTGAAGACGGTCTTTCCCGCAAGCGCCAGGCCCGCGGCGACGTCGATCATGTTCTGCTCGGCGATGCCGACGTTGACAAGACGCTCGGGGAATGCCTTACCCAGCTTGCTGGTGGTGGTGGAGCCAGAGAGGTCGGCCTCGACCGCCATAACGTCGACGCCCTCCTGGACAAGCTCGACCAGAGTCTCACCGTAACCGGCGCGGGTTGCTTCTGCTGCCATGGATTACTCTCCCTTCAGCTCTGCGATTGCCTGCTGGGCTTGCTCGGCGTTGGGTGCCTTTCCATGCCAGCCCGCCTGGTTTTCCATGAAGCTGACGCCCTTGCCCTTGACCGTGGAGGCCACGAGGCAGACAGGCTTGCCCTCAACGCCCTGTGCGGTTTTGAATGCCTGGAGGAGGGCGGGGACGTCATGGCCGTCGACCTCGATGACCTCCCAGCCAAACGCACGGAACTTGTCCGGGATAGCGCTCAGGCCCACGACCTGGCGCACATCGCCGTCGATCTGCAGGTTGTTGTTATCGACCACGGCAATGAGGTTGTCCAGGCCGTAATGGGCGGCAAACATCGCTGCCTCCCAGACCTGTCCCTCTTCGATTTCTCCGTCGCCCATCAAGGCGAAGACGCGCTGGGGAGCCTCCTGGTCCGCATTGAGACGCAGGCCGAGGGCGAGCCCGGCGGCGATGGAGAGGCCCTGGCCCAGAGAGCCGGTGCAGACCTCGACACCGGGGAGCTTCTTGCTGTCCGGATGTCCCTGCAGGCGGCTGTGGAGCTTGCGCAGGGTCATGAGCTCTTCATCGGGGATGTAGCCGAGCTCTGCTAACGCGGCATAGAGGACCGGCGCAGCATGGCCCTTGCAGAGGATGAAGCGGTCCCTGGCAGGGTCTGCCGGGTCCTCGGGGTTGACGTTCATGACGCCGCCAAAGTAGAGGGTGGCGACGATGTCTGCCGCGGAAAGGCTGCCGCCGGGATGGCCGCTGCCTGCTTCATGCAGCATCTTGATGATGTTGACGCGCATGTTGGTCGCGCGCGCCTGGATTTCGGCGGGACTGGCTGTCACGACGAGTCCTCTCTCTCGAAGGTAGTCCACGCCATTGTACGCGCAGCCCCAAAGCAGAGCAGACACGAGTTTCAAATTGTGTAGGCCGGAGCCGCTAGCAGGGCATTCGAGCTTCATGCCGCCCTCGGAGGGGCCTGAGAGGCCCTGATAGTGGTGACGGCCGGAAGGAGCGGCCTAGACGCGCCGTGACTGGAGGCCGGAGCCGCTAGCAGGGCCTCTCAGGCCCCTCCGACGCGCCAACGGTGGTAGCCGACGACAAACTCCTCGATATCCCCGTCAAGCACAGCGTCGACGTTGCCGGTCTCGATGCCGCTGCGGAGGTCCTTGACGAGCTGGTAGGGATAGAGGACGTAGTTGCGGATCTGGTGTCCAAAGCCGATCTCGTGTTTGGGACCGCGAAGCTCGTCGACTTGCTCTTGGCGTTTTTGGAGCTCGATCTGGTAGAGGCGGGCACGAAGGATCTTCATGGCGGTCTCGCGGTTTTGGATCTGAGACTTTTCGTTTTGGCAGGTGACGACGGTGCCGGTGGGGATGTGGGTGATGCGGACGGCGGAATCGGTGGTGTTGACGCATTGGCCGCCGGGACCGCTGGAGCGGTAAACATCGATGCGGAGGTCTTCTTGGCGGATGTCGACTTCGACGTCGTCGGGGAGAACGGGCATGACTTCTACGCCGCCGAAGGTGGTCTGCCGGCGTTTCTGCTGGTCTGTGGGGCTGATGCGCACAAGGCGGTGAACACCCATCTCGCTGCGGAGCATGCCGTAGGCGTTGCGTCCGGAGACGGTGAAGGTGGCGCGGTCGAGGCCGATGCCTTCTCCGGGGACGACGTCATTGAGGGTGACCTTCCACTTCTTGCGCTCGCAGTAGCGGGTGAGCATGCGGAAGAGCATCTCGGTCCAGTCCTGGGCTTCAAGCCCGCCTTGGCCGGGGTTGATGCTGACGACGGCATCTCCGTGGTCAAACTCGCCATCAAACCAGCTCGAGAGCTCCATGCTGTCTGCCGTCTGTGCGAGCGAGGCGATGGAGGAGACGACCTCGGCAGCCATATCCTCGTCGTCTTCCTCGAGGGAGAGCTCGTTGGCAAGCTCGGCATCTTCGAGCGAGGCGACAGCCTTGTCGTATTCGGATATCTCGTCTCGAAGAACGGCGGCCTCACTCATGACGGATTGGGCACGCTGTTGGTTGTCCCAGAAGCCGGGCTGGGCAGAGACGGCCTCGAGCTCTTCGAGGTGGAGGCGCTTGTCATCGATGTGGAGGTAGGTCCCGATGGTTTCGATGCGTTGGCGCAGGGCAGCGAGCTCTTGTTCGTGGTTCTCTATCATGGCGTTCCTTGATGCGGTTGCTTGGGCAGGGAAAAAGTACGCGAGGGGGCGGACACTCGTCACCGTGCCCGCCCCCTCGCTCTGTGAGCTAGCTTCAGTTCTTCTTGCCGCAACAGTTCTTGAACTTCTTGCCACTGCCACAGGGGCAGGGGTCGTTGCGGCCAGCAGTGGCGAAGGGGTCGCTCTTGTCCTTCACGTAGGTCTGCCCCTTGGTGCTTGCAGACTCCTCGAGCTTTTTGCCGGCAACATCGTTCGTTGCCTCGGCGAGCTTGTCCTCCTTGAGCATGCGCTGGGCCTTGAGAGCGTCGTTTTTGGCCTTGGCGCGCGCCATGGCGGCCATAGCAGCCTCGTCCTGGCTGGCAGCGGAGTAGAAGACGCTGTTGCGGCTGCCCTTGGCGCCTTCTCCCATGACCTGCTTCTCTGCCTCGGACTCGTTGTCCTCGGCACGGACCTCAACGTTGATCTGGAGGTGGAACATGGTGCGCAGGAAGTCCTCGTAGATGTTGCTCACCAGCAGGCCGAAGGCGTTGAACGCCTCTTCCTTGTACTCGACCAGGGGGTCGCGCTGGCCAACGGCGCGCAGGCCGATGCCGGCCTTGAGGTAGTCCATTTCGGAGAGGTGGGCCATCCAGCGGGTGTCGATGACGCGGAGCATGACGAAGTTCTCCGCCTTGGCAAAAGCGTCTTCGGGCATGTTCTCCTTCTTGGCGGCATAGGCCCCCTCAAGCGCCTTGATCAGGAGCTCGGAGAGCTGGAGGGCGTCCTCGTTGCAGCTGAGCTCGGCAGCTGCGATGACGTCGGCGCCGCAGAGGTTGTCGAGCCAGTTCTGGAGGCTGTCCATATCCCATTCGTCAGCTGCCTTGGCAGCGCAGAACTCGGCGACGCGCTCGTTGACAACCTGCTCGATGAGGGCGGGAACGCGCTCGCCGTACTCCTTGCCGTCGAGGATGGAGTTGCGCTCTTCGTAGATGGCAGAGCGCTGGCGGTTCATGACGTCGTCGTACTCGAGCACGTGTTTGCGTGCGCTGGCATGCATGGACTCAACCTGGCGCTGTGCACCCTCGATGCCCTTGGTGACCATCTTGGCCTGGATGGGCATGTCGTCTCCGAGCTCGGTCTTGAGCATCATGGTGCCGATCTTGTCCATGCGGTCGCCGCCAAAGAGGCGCATGAGATCGTCTTCAAGCGAGAGGTAGAACTGAGCGGAGCCGGGATCGCCCTGGCGCGCAGAGCGGCCGCGGAGCTGGTTGTCGATGCGGCGGGACTCGTGGCGCTCGGTGCCGATAACGGCAAGACCGCCTGCCGCACGCACGATCTCTGCCTCCTGGGCGCAGATCGCCTTTGCCTGCTCGAGGGCATCGGCGCGCTGGAGCTCGGTGGCCTCTTCTGGGTTGACGCCCTTCTCGAGGAGGATGTCCTCCGCGAGGAACTCGGGATTGCCGCCGAGCAGGATGTCGGTACCGCGACCCGCCATGTTGGTTGCGATGGTGACGGCACCGGCGCGACCAGCCTGGGCGACGATCTTGGCCTCGCGCTCGTGCTGCTTGGCGTTGAGCACCTCATGGGGGATGCCGCGCTTCTTGAAGAGGGCAGAGAGCTTCTCGGAGTTCTCGATGGAGACGGTGCCCACCAGGCAGGGCTGCTGGCGGCCATGGCGCTCGAGCACGTCTTCGACCACAGCGTTGAACTTGGCATCGACCGTGCGGTAGACCAGGTCGGGAAGGTCCTCGCGCATGACCGGGCGGTTGGGCGGCACGATCTGAACCTCGAGCTTGTAGATGTCGCGGAACTCCGCGTCCTCGGTCTTGGCGGTACCGGTCATGCCGGAGAGCTTGTTGTAGAGGCGGAAGTAGTTCTGCAGGGTGATGGTTGCCATGGTCTGGTTTTCCGCCCTGATGAGCACGCCTTCCTTGGCCTCGATGGCCTGGTGCAGGCCCTCGCTGTAGCGGCGACCCTCCATGATGCGGCCGGTGAACTCGTCGACGATCTTGACCTCGCCGTCAACCACGATGTAGTCGACGCCCTTCTTGAAGAGGAACTGGGCCTTGAGAGCCTGCTGCAGATGGTTGGAGAGCTGGCCGGAGAGGTCTGCGTAGAGGTCGTCGATGTGGAGGAAGGACTCGACCTTGGCCAAGCCCTGCTCATTTGCAGAGATGGTGCGCTTCGCCTCGTCCATGTCGAAGTCCTCGTCGACCTTGAGCTTGCGCACGGCCTTTGCAAAGGAGATGTAGAGATCGTTTGCCTTGGACGCCTGGCCGGAGATGATGAGCGGGGTGCGCGCCTCGTCGATGAGGATGGAGTCGACCTCGTCGATGATGCAGTAGTTGTGGCCGCGCTGAACGCGCTTGTCTGCTGAGGTGACCATGTTGTCGCGCAGGTAGTCGAAGCCGAACTCGGTGTTGGTGCCATAGGTGACGTCGGCATCGTAAGCAGCCTTGCGCAGGGGAGCAGGGGTGCTGTTCTGCAAAAGGCCCACAGTGAGGCCCAAGAACTTGTAGATGCGGCCCATCCACTCGGAGTCGCGCTTTGCGAGGTAGTCGTTGACCGTGACCACGTGGACGCCCTCGCCCGGCAGGGCGTTGAGGTAGACGGCCAGTGTGGAGACGAGGGTCTTGCCCTCGCCGGTGCGCATCTCAGCGATCTGACCCCTGTGAAGAACCATGCCGCCGATGAGCTGCACGTCGAAGTGGCGCATGCCAGTGGTGCGAACCGAGGCCTCGCGGACCACGGCAAAGGCCTCTGGAAGGAGCTCGTCGAGAGTCTCGCCGTTATCGTAGCGCTGGCGGAACTCGTCCGTCTTGGCCCTGAGCTGCTCGTCCGAAAGCGCCTTCATCTCGTCTTCGAGGTAGTTGATGATGTTGACCTGGGATTTGAGCTCTTTGAGCTGGCGATCCGAACCGAGGGACAGAAGCTTGGTGAAGAAGTTTGCCATAGTCCATTCTTTCCTGATAAGTACAGAAGTCCCAACACTTTATCACAGCAGCCCTAACGATTCGGTATCGCAGGTTGTTTCCAAGGGCACAGGGAGGGCGTCAGCCCTCTGCAGCGGCGTTGAACGCTTGAGGCTCCGCTGCAAGGCGCCGCGCCCCCTGTACTGGCGCTGTCGGAAGCGCTCCTGCGAAGGGCTCGGCCCTCACGTCCTCGCCCTTCGCATTCGACAGCAGTTCAGCGCTCACAGCGAGAAGGTTCCGGGGTTGAGCTTGAGCAGCGAGGGATCAGAGGCTATGAGCTGCCTGTAAAGCCCCTGCAGCTCCATGCTCGGGTCCAGCCCGAGCTCATCGCGCAGAAAGGACTGGCACTGGAAAAACGTGCGTATCGCCGAACAGCGCTGCCCCGCCGCAACCTGAGCTTTGACGAGCGCTACGTACACATCCTCCCTGCGCTGGTCCTCTTCTATCGCCTTGCGAGCAAACCATAGGGCCAAGCGCGAGTCCTTGATCTCGAGGCTGCGCTGGCTGGCGGTGATCATGCTGTCGACGTACATCGCGCGGTAGCGCTCCCGCTGGACGTCGATGAACTCGTTGCCCTGCTCGCTGGGCAGCAACCCCCCGCGATAGATCGCCTCCATGCGCGCGTAGATGTCCAGGAGCGTGGAGGTCTCGTCCCGCTCTGTGAGCAGACGGCGAGAAAGCTGGTCGAACTCGGCGACATCCGAATGGACAAAGCGGCTGTTGATGCAGCAGAACTCACCGCGCCGGCTGAGATAGGGGCCTTCTCCCAGCAGGGCTTGTATGCGGCTCCATGCGTTGTAGAAGTTGTCCAGCGCACGCTTGCGCGGCAGCTGCGGCCACAGCTGCGCAAAGATCGTCTCCCTCGAGACATCCCTGCCCTGATAGAGGATGAGGATGGAGAAGAGCTGCAGCGCCCTGTGACTCCACTTGGTTTCAGGGATGTAGCGCTCGCCGATGATCACCTCGAGCCCTCCAAAGAGGCTCACGTTGACGATGGGAACCCGTTCTGCAGCGGATTTCCCCGAGCTCTTCCTCTTTGAGGCGGGCTTCTTGGGAAGGGCCGTGGAGGACAGCGATGGAGCTCCGGCCTCCCACGGGATAGAGGCTGGTTCGCCTCCCGAGAGCATGGTCAGCTTCATGAGAAACGACCCCGCCGTGTTCATGAGCTTGGCATCTCGGGCGTCTGCGCTGCGTGTGTTTACCCCAAAGAAGCCGCTTCTCCACAGGTCGCTGACAAGGACGCTCTGCGTGAAGCAGTTGATCCCGTGCTTGCGCATGGAGATGAGCATCCCGCAGCCCAGCTCGTGAACGACGCCCTTGACACGAACGCTGTCGATGCAGGCAGCCAGGTGAAGGGCCAGGCGAAACGCCGGAGAGCCGCTGAAGCGCTCGCAACTGCCGGTGAGCAGGGCCTCGAGCTCGTCTTCGCGCTGAGGACTGGGGGAAGAGACCCGCTCAGAGCGTCTCGGCTTGGAGGCGGGAGCCAGGTTACCTTCGAGTACGCCAAACGCGCGCATCAGCTCGTCTTCCTCGCAGATATCCACCACGGCGGCGAGAAAGTCAACCGGAGCCCCGAGCTCTTCGGGGGCGAACCTGCCCTTTGCACATACCAATGGCGCTCCCTGAGAAAACGCTACAAGGGCGAGATAGGCCATGAGCCGGGCACCGTTCGCATGCTCTTCTTCATCGCAACACACCGCGTCGAACGCCCCCATAGCGCGCCGCGCATAGTAGGCAGACTCGCGGCCATCGCCGAGCAACCCGCTCATCCACGAGCGCACAGCCATGAGCTTGGGATCGCGATCAAGCGTGCCTTCGCGGCAGCGTCTGAACAACTCCTCGAGCAAACGCATCTCCCCACGATCGAGGAGCTCCCAGCCGCAGTCCCTCAGCCACGACTCGCAGTGGTCGTCTGCACAGAACACGTCCATTATCTTGCCTGCCCGGTCCGCCTCGGCTCTCTCCAGGAGTAAGCCCAGGACCTTCTCGTGAATCGGGCAGCTGCACCTGAAAAGCGCATCGGCACGACCGGCTCTCACAACTGCCATCTGCAGCTCCTCGAAAGGCACGCTGCCCACAGAGAACTCCCTCAGCACCGGGTCGACACCGAGGAAGACGTAGTCCTTGGCCACCATGAGCTCGTATTCCGGCCGAAGCGCAACATCCAAGCGCTCCAGGTCTCCAAAGCTCCCCTTCCCAAGCAACAGCATCGCAAACGCAGCCTCGATCAGCTCAAGCGGTAGCTTCTCCTCGAAAAACCCCGCAAGGAAGTCTGCCGAAAAGCCAGCCCCTTCTGGCCAAATCGAGCAGGGGGCGCTGCCAAAGAGGCTTTCCGATGCAGCATGCCAGCACTCCACCGCAGCGAGCCTCTCTTCCTCGCTCGCACCCATGGAGCAGGTACGCACATCGCGCTCCGTCACCAGCAGGTCGCCCGCCGCAATCAGCACGCGGTCGGGTTGGGCGTTGCGCAGGAAGTCACAGGAGGGCAGGGTCGTCACGACAACCTCCACCCCCTGGTAGAGAAGCCTGTCTATGCCGTCAGAGCAGGTCTCCATGCGCTTTTCATCTAATGCCGGGAGCTCGTCGATTACAAGCAGACCGCCCGTCTCAACCTGGGGCATACCCAGGGGGAGGATATCGCCGCTGTCGAGCGCTTGGAGAAACTCCGGAGAGGAGCCGTCAATCCATACGACCTGGGCTCGGGCAAACAGGCGCTGGGCATACTCGTACGCGAGGAAGCTCTTCCCGTACCCATGGGGTGCAGAGATGAGGCGCAGCACCCCGCGATCTTGCAGCATCATCGAAATGAGGCGGTCCCTGTTCATCACCGTTGCGCCAGCAAAGCGCGCCAACACAAAGCCAGCAGGTCCAACGGCGGCACCTGGGGCCGTCACAGCGACCACCCCGCCGCCGAAAGGGCAGTACCCAAGGCAGAGGCGTCTCCGGCACCAAGCGCAAGACACACCCCTGCTGAGACTAGGGCAGACACCGCAGAGCACAAGATCACCAGACGCGATCCTCCCAAGGGCACGGCAACGGGATCTCTCTCTGGCTTGCGCCTCTTTGGGCGCTTGCGCGGCGGACGAACGTAGGGCTCTTCCCAAGGCTCGGGCTGAACGGTTTCACAGGCTGGGCTCTGGGCGGGCTCCTCCTGCATGCAGGGTGGGAAGTCGGAGCTCGCATGCCTTGACGACGTGGCCAGGTCCTCCCCCGCTGCAGACAGCTCCGCCCCACCGCATTCCTCGAGCGAAGCGGCGTGCTCTCTCTTGCGCTGGCGCGGTCCTCTCCTCTGTTCAAGCTGATCTCTCAGCTCTCCCATCCGCTTCTCGAAAAGCGGGGCTTCCCCAGGGCCCGGAGAAGGGGGAATGTTGAGTGCCATCTCTCCTCCAATAGACGGTGGCGGGTCAAGGATGCAAGGGTATTCCGCGTCTTGATCGTCCCAGAGCCTCGCTCGTCAAAAAGCGCGTGGGAATTTGAGTTCCCCTGTGAATCCAAATTCCCATACACGCCCAGAGGGCGGCATTCAGTCCTCGAAAGAGCGCTGTCGTCACACGACACGCGCAGATAGCTCCTCACTCAAGATGTCCGTCCAGGGCGCATCGCAGGCGGCGGGCCACGTATTCCAAGTGTTCCTTAGACTCACAGCAGCGCTGCCAATGCATCAGGCACAGGGTTATCGCCTCGTTAGCGTTATCGAACACAGGAGGGTATCGGTGGCAGAGCAGGGTAGCGAACTCGCGTGCTTGGATCGAGAGCTTGACGTGGCATAGGACGCGTTCAGGTTTGACCCTGATGTTCTTCAGGTCGAGGATGCGCCTTCCCTTGAGCTCTAGAAGCTGGTAGACCAAGCTGTCCCCAACCGAGTGCAGATACTGCGCTTCTGTGAGCACCAAGAGCGCGTCAACGCATTCGGCAAACCCGCAGCCGGCGCTTTTTGCTATTGACGCGACACCGTCCCGCAAGGAACGCTCGATGCACAGTTTTGCGTCCCAAGGCCTCTTTCGGGCTGTGTGCCCTGCCGTACCCATGCGCGCCCCAATCCGTCGATTCGAACATCCTGCACATGAATGTGGAATACCAGAGAGGATACTCTTTATTTTTGCTCGAAAACTAGAAACTCTTTTACATTACCGCTTTAACTTAATAAAGAAGCGCTAAACGAATCGTATTATAAGGAAAGGAGGGACGAAAGGAGGAGACATGTTCGACAGACGTTCAGTGACAGTACTCACAACCCCGGAGGAAGCCGACTACTACAAAAGCGTCTTGGGAGACGACGCAGACTACCGCTTTGAGCTGACAGAGACGGAGCCCCTGAAGGATTTCCTCGCCAATCTCGCGATTGGCAGGGGGACCATCGTCGTTATCGATGAGAACCACTGCCTCTCGTCAAACGCGATGGTCGCGGGGCTTCATTCCTTCCTGAACGAACCTGCATGGGGAAGGAGGGGGCTCAGGATCATCGTCTCGTGCCCGCGCAGAAAAGCAGGTGACCCCCTCCTGAGATATCTGGCAACCTACTGCGGGATCTACGACATCATCTACGATGGCAAGGGCCCGCACATCAGCAGCGAGCTGTCGCGCCTTCTTGAGCGTCCCAATGTCAGGTGCGATGTGCTCGACCTCCTTGGAGAACCGCTCGCTGACATCAAGCTCCTCGAAAGCGCACAGGGGGTTTCTGTTGCCTCGATAGAAACCTCCCTCAATGAGGAGATACGCATCAACATCAGCTTCGAGCGCGTCAAGAAGTCGTGCAATTGAAAAAGGGAGGGCGCGTTTGCACCCTCCCTTCAGAGAAACCGTGTCTTTGAAGTTGATTACTTCAGAGTGACAGCAGCGCCGGCCTCCTCGAGCTTGGCCTTGGCAGCCTCGGCCTCTTCCTTCTTCTGGCCCTCGAGCAGGGTTGCGGGAGCACCCTCGACGGCAGCCTTGGCCTCCTTGAGGCCCAGGCCGGTGAGCTCGCGGACAACCTTGATGACGGCGATCTTGTTGTCGCCAAAGCCCTCGAGGACGACGTCGAAGGAGGTCTTCTCCTCGGCAGCGCCAGCCTCGGCAGGGGCAGCGGCAACAGCGGCGGTAGCGGACACGCCGAACTCCTCGCAGATCATGTCGCGGAGCTCAGCCAGCTCGAGCAGGGTCTTCTCGCCCAGAGCAGCAATGATCTCTTCGTTGGTAAGAGCCATGTTGTTCTTCCTTTCAGGGGTCGCCCGCACCTTTGTCAGGCGACGTTACATACAAAACGGTCTGTCATGCCGCTGTTTGGCGGCGCAACACTATGCAGCTTCCTTCTCGGACATCTCGCCGAACGCAATGGCGAGCTGAGAAGCGACTGCAGTGAGAGAGCAAGCGATCTGACCGATGAGCTGGTCGCGAGAGGGGAGAGAAGCGATGCGGGTCACTTCCTCTGCGCTCATGACAGCGCCATCCATCAGGCCACCCTTGATCTCAAGGTTCTTGTTTGCCTTGGCAACATCGTTTGCAGCCTTGGCGGGAGCGGCCACGTCTTCACCAGCGAAGATGAAAGCGGTGGGGCCAGCGAGGATGTCCTCGCACGTGGGAAGCTCCAGCTGAGCCAGCGCGCGGACGGCGAGGGTGTTCTTGTACACCTTCATCTCGCCACCTGCAGCAGTGACGTTGCGGCGAAGCTGCTGGGTCTCCTTAACGGTCAGACCACGAGCGTCGATGTACCAGACTGCAGCTGCGTTCTGGATCTTCTCGGCGATCTCCTGGATCTGATCAGCCTTCTTCTGAGTGGGCATGTGCACCTCCTTTCAAACAAAATCGACCCCCGCTTGACAGTGGGGGTCGAGTGCACATGCCTCTTAAGCTGCGTAATCAACCACCTCGGCGGGCGGAGCTCTCGCTCCCTTAGAACCTTATGCAAGGTCACCGGCTGTCTTTGGTAGCGGGTAAGCTAAACAAACGCTGAAATGATACCTCTTGCTCTCGAGCTAGGCAAGCATGAATTGCCATGAGTTAAGAAAACAACGGCAGCTCTGCGCCGGCCGGCTGAGGGTCGCTCACTTCGAGCGCGCCGTCCTCCGTCCTGCGGAACAGCATAAAGCCGCTCCAGGCCTCCCCTGTTCCTCGCTCGGCGAACTCGAAGACGATGGCGGCGTCTCCCGATGACGCCTCGTCGCTCTGCACGACGCCCTCATACGCAATGGCGTAACGGTTGCACGATCCACCGAGGTCCTGAACCTGCTGGCAGGCTGCGCGGTAGCAGCCATCGGGGTCATCCTCCTCGAAGGCATAGAGGTCTTCGTCGGCATCTGTCAACAGCAGGACTGGGAGGCTGCCCTCCATCTCGAGGATGTTGATCGCCTCCCCGATGAGATCGCAGGTCAGGGCATCGAGCTCTTCAGAAACCTGAGACATATGGCTCTCCTCTCACAAGCAGGCAGCTCGCGCCAAGAACGGGAATCAGACGGCGCGGTCCTGGACCAGATCGGCCAAGGTGACGCTGTCGATATAAGCGGTGATGGCTTCGTCGAGGCCTTTCCAGAACGGCAAGGTCACACATAGGTCGGCGCGCGGGCAGTCGATCTCGTCGCTTGCAAGGCACGCCACAGGGGCCAGATTGCCCTCGCCTGCACGCAGAATGTCTCCCGTGGTGATCTCTGAGGGGTCTTTGGTCAGCAGGTAACCGCCGTTGGCACCGCGCACGCTCTTGAGAAACCCCGCTTTTGACAGAGGCGGAACGATTTGCTCGAGGTACTTGAAAGAAACGCCCTGGCGATCGGCGATGTCGTGCAGGGGCACGGGAGACGAGCCCTCCTGCATCGCAATGTCAAGCATCAGGCGAAGAGCGTATCGCCCCTTCGTTGAGATGACCACGGCAGACCCTTTCCCTCTCATGTCTCACATCAGATAACCGAGCATCATTATAGGAGAAGCCCCACCTCCCCGCTCCTTCGGTCAGAGCAAGGCAGGGTGTTCTGCAGCCTTGAGCCTCCCCCATGAAACGCGTTTGAGCTCTTGGCTTTCAAAACAGTTGGCAAAGCACGGCACGGCAACGAGCGTGTAGCCGCATGCCTCTACGGGCGCATCGGGGCCAAAACCCCCGGCTTCGTCCGCAAAGGCCGCGCGCAACAGCCCGATCGAGGCGTCATCGAGGGCCACAACGGCCCATGGATCGCGCTCGAAGACCAGAAGACGGAGCGCGGCTGGGCTCGCGTGTTCTGTAACGGCAAAGGCAGGGGACAGCTTGTGCCCCAAGCGTTGCGCAGAGGCCGCGAGCGCGCTGCGCACGCGCTCTTCCGGCGGAAAGGCGCACAGCACGAGCAGTGTTGCGTCACTAGGACCGTCGATCTCCACAGGGGCTCCCGCCGTCAGAGCTAGACCAGCTCCACCTGGACGCCAGAGTTGCTGTCATCGCGGTCGATAACGTCTTGCAGCTCCTCGAACTCAGAACGCACGTCATCGAGCATGGCCTGGATAGCCTTGAGTTTCTTGGCAGAGGCCTCCATGGCGCCGTTCTCTGCAAGGTGATACATCTTGTGAGTCCAGCGGCGTGAAAGGGCGATCTGGGCATCGATCATCTCGACAGTATCCTTGAGCTGTTGTGTGTTGACTCCGTTTGTGCACATGGCATTCGCTCCTTGATTGGTTTGGTGACACGTGAGCAGCCTACCACTACAAAACGCAGCCCAGTTGTCAAACGGACAAGTTGCCCAGCGGGCATCGGAAAACGAGGAGCCAGTCGGGCGGATTGAGGAGAAATAAAAAAGCACCCTTGTGGGTGCTTGGTGTGGTAACTGGTGCGGCATGAGGGATTCGAACCCCCGACCTTTTGATTCGTAGTCAAACGCTCTATCCAGCTGAGCTAATGCCGCGAAAGCCTGTCTATAATACCATCTGCATATTGCTTGTCAATGAGAATCTAGGTCTTTTTTGCCGCATCTCCTGATTGGCCCAATCGCGCCCTCGCACTCAGCGAAGCAGCTCCCCGTACCCCTGTATAAACAGGTCGGCAGCCTCCAGCAGTTCCGACCTGATCTGCTGCGCATGGTCATCGCGAACGCCAACCACATACGCTCCGCCTTGTTTGGCGGAGCGAGCCGCGAGCGCAACATCCTCGAACACCACGCAGTTCTCGAGTCCCACGCCCAAGAGCTTTGCTGTCTCGAGATACGCCGCCGGAGTCGACTTGCCGCCGTCACAGACCTCCTCGCACACCACCAGCAGGTCGAAGAGCTCCCTGACCGCGTTGTTCTCCAAGGCGGGCTCGAGCATGGCACGCGACAGCGAGGTGGTGATTGCAACGGGGATGCCCTGCTCCCTGACCTGACGGACAAAGGCCTCTGCCCCAGGCTTGAGGCGGACGTCGTGCGCGTAGCTCTCCGCTGCGAGCTCATACCACTCGTCCATCAGCTCCTCAACAGACTCCGTAAGGCCGTAGCGCTCGATCATCCACTGAGCAGTTCCCTCAAAGCCCAGCGCGGCGATCTTCTCGGCGTCATCTTTCTCAAACGGCAGGCCTCGGCGGCGGGCGAATTCGGTATCGACCTCATCCCACACCCACATGGAATCCGCCAAGGTTCCATCAAAGTCGAATATGATGGCGCTGGGCCTCATGCTGCACAGCTGCACTGTTCCTCCTGAGCATTCCCGAACATGACGAAAAAGGGAGGCTGACGAAGCGCCAACCTCCCCTGTGCTGCAACCTTGAGTTACCGGGTGCCGAAAGTTACTCGGCTGCCTCCTCGGTCTCCTCCTCAGCTGCGATCTCCTCGGGGGCCTCGACTGCCTCCTCGGCAGCGGGCTCCTCGACGATTTCGATGGCGGCAGCCTCGTCAACGACGTTGACGGTGACAACAGCCTTGATATCGCGGTAGATGGAGATGGTGACCTTGTGCTCGCCAACCATCTTGATGGCCTTGCCCAGCTCGATCTGCTTTCGGTCGATGGTGCAGCCGATCTGCTCTGCGATTGCCTCGGAAACCTTTGCAGAGGTGACGGAGCCAAAGAGCTGGCCCTCCTCGCCGACCTTTGCGAGCACCTTGATGGCCTTGCCGTCCAGAGCCTCCTTGAGGGTGGTGGCATCGGTGGTGCGAGCAAGCTCGCGCTTGGCAATGTTGTGGCGACGCTGCTCGAGCTGCTTGAGCTCTCCCTTGGTGGCAGCGATAGCCAGGTGATTGGGGATCAGGTAGTTGACGGCGAAACCCTGCGCAACGTCGACAACGTCGCCCTCGCCGCCCTTGCCCTTGAGCTCCTTGGTCAGGATAACCTTCATGATACTAACCTTTCACAATGCCCCGCTATGGCGCAGGGCCGCTTACATATATGTACGCGCCTACTCGGTGGACAAGCCACCGGAGGGCAGCTTCCGAGCCTCTGCCCGGAGCTGTCTGGTGCAGCAACCGCCTGCACAGGCAGCTCGCCCAACCCTCAGCGAGAAGGACAAGCTGTGGGAAAGACCCTAGCGGTTGCGGCGACCACCGTTGCCGCTAACGATCTTGACGGTGTACGGCAGAAGAGCCATCTCGCGTGCACGCTTGATAGCGGTGGAGAGACGGTGCTGGTGCTGGGTGCACACGCCGGTGACGCGGCGAGACTTGATCTTGCCGCGATCGGTGATGTAGCGACGAAGCATCTGGGCGTCCTTGTAGTCGATGTAAGCGACCTCGTCCTTGCAGAACGGGCACTGCTTGCGTCGAGGCTGACGAGCGTATTCGGCCATTGCTTCCTCCTAACTGTTAACTCGGGTGAGGACCCCTAGAAGGGGATGTCCTCGTCGTTGTAGGCAGCCGGTGCCGGCGCCTCTGAAATGTACTGTGCTCGCTGGCTGTCTGCGCCAGCGCCGCCATTGGCATAGGCCTGGCCGCCGTTGTTGGCGTATGCCTGGCCCCCGCCATAAGGCTGGCCTGAATTGCGAGACTGACCACCGCCGTAGGACTGGGAACCCCCGTTGCTGTTACGAGCAGAGAGGAACTCCAGCTCGTCAACGTAGACATCCAGCTTGGAGCGACGGCCGCCACCGTTTCGGTCTTCCCAAGAGCTGTAATGAAGACGGCCCTCGATTGCGACCTTGGTTCCCTTGGTCAGGTACTGGGCCAGGGCCTCTGCACGGCGACCGAACAGCTGGCAGTCGACGAAGTTGGCATAGTCCTCCCACTCGTTGTTCATGTTGCGCCTGCGCTCGTTGACCGCGACGCCGAAAGCGAGGACGGGAGTGCCACCAGCCGTTGCGCGAAGCTCTGCGTCACGGGTGGTGTTGCCGCTGATCATTACCTTGTTGATGCTCATAGTGGGTTCCTTCCGGTGGACGTTAAATGGAATAGTCCATTAGGCGTTCTCAACGGAATCCAGGCGGTCATCGCGACGAACGATCATGTAACGCACGACGGCATCCATGATGTGCAGCACGCGGTCGAGCTCGGCGATTGCCTCGGGCTCGGTCTGGAAATCGATGAGGGTGTAGTCACCGTCCGTGAGTCCGTTGATCTCGTAGGCAAGCTTCTTCTTGCCCCACTCCTCAACGTTGTCAACCTTGCCACCTTGCGCAGTGATGGTGGTGTCGATGCGCTTCATGGCAGCCAGGCGAGTCTCGTCATCGATGGACGGATCGACAAAGAACAGCAGTTCGTAAGCCTTCATAGGTCACCTCCTCTGGGCTGAACGGCCCCGGGTTATGAAGGATGTGCCCGGAGCAGGAAATAACTTGTGCATGTTATCACCCCCAACACGCACGCACAAGGGTGCGTTTTCAATCGACTTCCCATTCAACGAGGAGGCGCGCTCCTCGCGGAGGTGCATGATGTGGAGGGCGGTGGCGGCAAGCACGCCCACGACCAGCGCAGTGCTTGCGAAGACAAGTGCGAAGAAGGGGATGCCGCTCACAGCGGAAAGCTCCTGCAAGCCCTGCACGAGGCCCTGCATCTGCGCACTACAAGCTGCGGCAACGGGCCCGGCAGCAGCTGAGAGCGCTGCAATCGGGAGAGGAGCCTCTTCCTGGCCTTCAGGGCGATACTCGAGCTGCCCAGAACTCACCGTCCCGAACACCGGGGCACTTTGCGCTGGCTGAGCCTGAACTGGCTGAAGCTCCTGCACAGGAGCCTCGAGAGGCGTGGACGGGAGAGGAGAGGCGCCGCTTGCCCCCGCACTGGAGCTCTCGCTCTGTTGAGCAACAGCTCCTCCAGCAGGCACAGCGTCGAAAAGGAGGAGCGGGTTGCAGTAAACCCCTTGACGCTTGAGCCCCATGTGCAGGTGGGTTTTCTGGGAGGAGCGGTCTCCACCCGCGGCAAGCGAGCCAAGGCTCTGTCCCTCTGAGACAAGCTCCCCAGGGGACACGGCAACGGCGGCAAAGGGCATGAGCGTCAGGCGACGCCCATCCTCAAGCTCGATGGACACGGCCGTCATCGTGGTGCCGTCGTCTCCTCCGCCATCAACCTGAGCAGCGGGGACATCCCCGCAGAAAACGATGCTGCCGTTGCACGGGGCGCAGACAGTCGAGCCAGCAGCAGCGGCGATATCGATGCCTCGGTGAGTGCAGATGCGGCCCTGATACGAATACGCAGTCTGGTAGTCGAGCATCAGGGAATCCCGTGGCGAGCCGAGCGGCCATGTTGCTGCGCAAGCGAAGCCGAGGACAGGTGAGTCACACACGAAGGAGGGAGGGCAAATCGCAAAGCAAACAAGGGATGCCGCAACAGCCACCTTGCCAAGCACCGCGTGCCTGGATCGGGGCCCGGCGCCTTTGCAGGCGGCGGCAGCTGGGGCAGCCTCGATGCCATCCTTGCCAGCATGCATATGGATCCTCCTCGCTCTAGCCACGGGATTCCAACGGCACACATGATTGCAGGCAAATCTATCCAACTGTCAGACCAAAACACGAGCAAAACACGAGCAAAGTACGAGCAAAGTACGAGCTGTTTCAGAGCAGATTCAGAACAGATTGCCTACTTTCCACAGAGCGATATCTGGATGTGCGTCCGCCCCAATAAGAAAACCGCAGCTCACGGTGGAACTGCGGTCTTGCAACAAGGAGGCAATCCATAAGATGATGTAACTTTGGGAACGCCGTTGTATGGGCCTAGCGGTAGTCGTCCTTTGAGTAGGCCAGGTTGTCAAAGCGGGTGAAGTCCGGCTGGAAGGCCAGGTGCGCCACGCCCGTGCCGCCGTTGCGGTGCTTTGCCACGATGATGTCTGCAGTGCCGAGAGGGGGGCGGTCTTCTTCCTCTGCCTCCCGCTCGCTTGTGGAGCGATCGATGAACATGACAATGTCCGCGTCCTGCTCGATGGAGCCGGACTCGCGGAGGTCGGAGAGCATGGGGCGCTTGCCCTGCCTCGACTCCACCGCGCGGGACAGCTGGGAGAGTGCGATGACGGGCATCTGCATTTCCTTGGCCAGGATCTTGAGACCGCGGGAAATCTCCGCGACCTCCACCTGGCGAGACTCGCTCCTAGAATGCTGGGGCTGCATGAGCTGGAGGTAGTCGACCACAATGAGGCCGTGGCCGGGCTCGACGTGCCTCAGCTGACGGCGAGCCTTGGCCCGAACCTCGAGGATGTTGGCACTGGGGGTGTCGTCTATCCAGAGGTCGAGCTTGGAGAGGGTATCGCTGGCAGTGACCAGGCGCTGCCAATCCTGGGCGTTCAGACCTCCGGTTCTCATCTTCTTGCTCTCTACCTTGGCTTCTGTGGAGAGGATGCGCTGGATGAGCTGGCTGGAACTCATCTCCAAGCTGAAGAAGGCGACTGCGGTCCCCAGCTGGGCTGCCCTGCTGGCGATGTTGAGGGCAAACGAGGTCTTGCCCACGGCAGGGCGCGCGGCGAGGATGATGAGGTCTCCCGGACGAAAGCCGCCGAAGATGTCGTCGACGTCCTTGAAACCCGTGAGGACGCCGTTGTATCGGTTCTGGTTGCGCGCAAGCTCCTGGAGCTCGTTGAAGGTCTCGACCACAAGGGTGTCTATCTTCTTGAAGTTGGTGGCAACGCGCTTGTTGGTGACGTTGAAGAGAAGCTTCTCCGACTCCTCAACCACCGCGTCGAGGTCATCTGGGGCATCATAGCCAAGGGCGGTGATGCGCACCGAGGCGTTGATGAGCTGGCGCAGCATGGCCTCGCGGTGGACGATGTCTGCATGGTGTGACCAGTTGGAGATGGCGAGGCTGTTGTTGCCGAGCTCGATGATATAGGCGCGGCCGCCCACGGCCTCGAGTTCGCCGCGCGACTTGAGCCTGTCTGCAAGAGAGAGCTGGTCGATGGGGCACGAGCGGCTGTAGAGGTCGTCCATGGCCTGGAAGATCTTCTGGTGGGAGGGACGGTAGAACTCTTCTGCAGAAAGCTTGAGCAGCGCTTCCTCTGCGATGTCTTGAGAAAGCATCATGGCGGCAAGCACGGCTTTCTCTGCGTCGATGTTCTGGGGCATGACGCGTTCGAAGCTGTCTTTTGGAGCGAGCTGGGACTCGTCCTGATAGTGATAGGTGCTGCGCTGCTGGCGGCTGTTCTGTGGCATAGATCCCTCTTCCTGCGGGCGGTTCAAGGCAAAAGGGTATCGCAAGAGAAGCGCCGGCGGCGGCCTCAGAGCGCTCGTCCCCTTCTCCTGTTAAACAAAACAAAGCTTTGACCTGCGGAAACGAACACTCATCCACAAATCCACGGATTGGCAGGTTTTTTGTGGAACAGCGTGCTCCCTACTGGCCCCAGAGCGTGTCGAAATCGCTGCGGGCGTCGTCCATGTTGTCGAGCTGGTCTTTGGAAACCACCAAGGTCATATCCTCGAGCTCGACAACCATCACGTCCTTGAGGCCCAAGGTGACGACCTTGCGCTGAGAGCCCTTCGAATAGACCGTGGTGTTGCGGCAGCGAGTGAGCACAGACTCCCCCACCACGCGGTTGCCCTCCCTCGTTGGCTCGGCCAAGGAGTCGATGTCTTCCAGAGACGAGAGCGCATCGAAGCGAACCCCCGTGGGAACGAGCACAAGGCGCCCGCTCACCTCGAGCAGCGCCTTCTCGAGGCTGACCGAGGGCAGGGATTCGACGAGACCCTGGGCGGCTTTGTCGAGCCAATGCTCGGGCTCGATCTGAGCGAGGAAGTTGGCGGTCTCTGCGATCCTGTGCGACTCCGAGCTCTCCTTGGTTTGCGCACGGGCTCCAGCATTCTTGAAGTCCCCCAACAGCAAGGCGGCGCGTGCCACGAGGATGCCAGTGTACCAGTACGCCCCCTGCCCGCACACGCGCTTGGCAACACCCGGGTTCTGGTCCGCGGTGAAGAGCCTCACCTGAAACGTGTCCGCCACGCCGGGAAAGGGCTTTCCCTTGCGTATGTAGGTCCAGGCCGCGCACTTGGTTTCCTGCACTCCGCCGAGCACAGCGATCTGGTCTTGCAGGGCGACTTGGTAAGCGGTGAAGACAACGTGCTCCCAGCGGTCATCAAGCTCGACGCGCTGGTCTGTACGGGACACGAGCACCACGGCCTGTGGGTCAAGCCTGCGAATGCGCGCCGCCGCGAGCGCAACAGCAAAGGCGCTGCCGCACCCTACTGGCTGCACCAAGAGCTCGTAGTCGCCCGCCTTCAGAGCACAGCGTTCCGAGAGGAGCTGTTCAACCACGGGAGCGAGGGAGGGGGTGGTGACGACGTGAACCGGCGCGTCTGTGAAGGGTGCGAAGCGTTTGAGGGTGTCTTCCAGGAGCGTCTCTTGCGAGCCGGGCTCCACAGGCGCCGCGCAAGCGGGCTCCTGCTCGCGGGCGATAGGCCACAGGCGCGCGCCGTAATCCTCGCACTGGAGGATGATGTGAAGATGGGGAAACACCGTCTTGCGGGCCATGAGAGCCTTTCCGAACACGCAGAATCATCAGCTGCAAGAGTAGCAGAAACACGGCGGGGCACGAGAACGAGTCTCGCACCCCGCTGTCAGCTTGGTTATCGCTTAGCCCAGAGCAGCGCTAGGACTGCTTTTGCAGCATGCGGTTGAGGGCGTTGACATAGGCCTTTGCGCTCGAGACCGTGATGTCGCACTCAGAGCCGCGGCCGGAATAGACCGTACCGTCTGCAGCCGTGATGCGAATGGTGACCTCTCCCAGGGCATCGATACCGCGCGTCACAGACTGAACGGAGAACTCGGTGAGGTCGCAGTCTGCTTGGATGATCTTGTCGATGGCCTTGCACAGGGCATCGACGGGGCCGGTGCCAAAGTCGCAAGCCGTGCGCTCGTTGCCGTAGGGATCGACCAAGGTGACGGTTGCAGTGGGAGTGAGGGGCTGTCCGCAGCTGATCTGGGTGGATTTGAGGGTGTAGAGGGCGGATTCCTCGCGCGCGCGCTCGCCCATCAGGGAGTGCAGGTCCTCGTCCATAACCTCCTTCTTGCGGTCTGCCAGCTCAAGGAAGGCCTTGTGGATCTTCTCGAACTCCTCGCCGTCATCGACCTGGTAGCCGAGCTGCTCGAGGCGCATGCGCAGCGCCGCATGGCCGGAACGGGCGGTGAGAACGATGCTTGAGCCTGCAGCGCCAACAGCACTCGGGTCGATGATCTCGTACGTGGAGCGCTCCTTGATGACGCCGTCCTGGTGAATGCCGGAGCTGTGAGCGAAGGCGTTGGCGCCCACGATCGCTTTGTTGGGTTGGACGGGGAAGCCGGTGATGCTCGAAACCAGGCGGGAGGCCTGCAGGAACTCGGAGGTGTTGATGTCCGTGTGGGCATCGAGCTCCTCCTCGTGCATGGCGATGGCCATGACGACTTCTTCCATGGCGGTGTTGCCCGCGCGCTCGCCGAGGCCGTTGATGGTGCACTCGATCTGCGTTGCCCCGTTGCGCACACCTTCCATGGCGAGGGCGGTGGCCATGCCGAGATCGTTGTGGCAGTGCACGGAGATGGTGACGTCCTCGATGCCCTTGACGTGGTCGCAGAGGTACTTGATGCGCTCGCCAAAGTGCCAGGGCATGTTGTAGCCAGTGGTGTCTGGAATGTTGACGACCGTCGCGCCGGCGGCGATGACCGCCTCGATCATGCGCGCGAGGTCCTCGAAGGAAGCACGCCCCGCATCCTCTGCGTAGAACTCGACGTCTTCGACGTAGCTGCGGGCATGCTTGACAGCATGGACACCGCGCTCAATGGCCTCGTCGAGACTCATGCCGCGGAACTTGTACTTGAGGTGCTCGGGGCTGACGCCAATGCCCGTGTGGATGCGCGGGCGAGCGCAGTCCTTGAGGGCATCTGCGCAGACGTCGATGTCCTTCTCAACAGCGCGGGTCAAACCGCAGACGACAGCCTTGTCTCCCACGACCTCGGCGATCTGCTGAACTGATTTGAAGTCGCCAGGGCTCGAAACGGGAAAGCCCGCCTCGATCACGTCGACGCCCAAGCGCAGCAGCTGGCGCGCGACGACAAGCTTCTCCTGAGTGTTCATGGATGCGCCAGGGCTTTGCTCGCCATCGCGCAGGGTGGTGTCGAAAATCTGGATCTTGCGTGTCATAGGAGATCCCCTCTCGCTAACAGACGTGGCGTTGTCACCCAACCCGCCCCGGCCGTGCTCATGTTGGGAGCCGTGCCAGCTTGGACCTGCTGGGCCCAAGCGCCAGGCCATCCTTATGGGAAGGCCGCGCCGCCGCCTCTTGTGAAAGCAGCTTGCGGGGGTTTGAGATGACAACGCCACGTTCGTGGTGTGGTGCTCAACAAGAAGTATAGGAGCCTTTTGGGCTCCCGCCTCCAAATGGCTCTTATATGACATGACTTATAAGTCATATACTTGAGTCAACTGACATACTGAGTTTGGAGCCGCAGACATGCGCGCATACGACATCACGCACAGCGTTCAAGACCTCCGCTATCTCTGTTGGGACGAGTCCTCGCAGCCGAGCGGCCTGGGCGGCCCCAAGCTCAAGGCGCGCGAGGGGACGGGGGCGAATGCCGTCTATTACAAGCTCTCCTCATTCAGCGAGAAAAGCGGCGTGTACGGATGGGAGCTTGCCAACCAGCTGGTCTGCACACGTCTGGCACAAGAGCTCGGCTTCCCTGCCTCTGACTGCCGCTTGCTGCGCGCCCTGGTGCGCATTGGCGATGCAGAGATCGAGACCTGGGTGCTGCGCTCGAAGAGCTATCGGCGCACAGGTGAAACGTCGCTCTCCTTGCAGGAATTCTGCGAGCTTGCCGGCCTCCCCGGCGAAGGGCCACTCGAGCTCTGCCTGCGCATGGGGTGGGGCGAGCAGGTCGCCCAGGTCATTGTGCTCGACTACCTCACCGCCAACAGGGGGCGCGATACCTCGAGCTTCGAGGTGCTGCGCTCGGCAGGGGGAAGGTATCGCCTCTCCCCTCTCACGGGGGGCAGCTTCAGCCTTGGCTCGGCGTTTCCGCGCCAGCTCTGGAGACTCGACCCCCTCGCAGACCTCCCCACCTGCAACTACCTGGGCAGCACGTCCCTGCGTGAGAACCTCTCTCTTCTCCCTGCGGGCTTTGCGCCCAAGCCTCTCTCGACTGCTTCAAAGCGCACGCTCCTGAAGGGACTCGATGCCGTTGCTCCGAAAGCTGCAGACTTCCAAGAGGGCAGCTGGCACATCATCTGGAGGAGGTGGCAGGAGTATGCGCGTCTTTGCCGTCTATAACCCGCTGGTGCGCAAGCGACGTGCCTGTGCCTGGGTCAAATACGAACCTGGACAGGATAGCTTCAGCATCGAGCTGGCAGAGTGGGCAGGCTTTGACGAGCTCCCCCTTGCGCTGGCTTTGGCTGCTCAGCGCGATGAGCGCATCATCACCGGGTCCACTGCACGCCGTTGGGTAGAAAGCCGGGTGCCGCCTGCAAGCCGTCACAACATAGGACAGGTGCTGAGCGCCAACGGCATCGAGGAATACTACATCCCCACCCTGCTCAGGGCGACAAGGGGACGCAGCAGCTGCGACGACTTCCTTCTCGAGGAGGTTGCCGAGGAGGGTTACCGCAACTGCAAGCTCAGCGAGGACCTGGACTCGCCTTCGGACTTGGGAGTCCAGCTGAGCCGCGCACGCAGGGCAGCCGGGCTCACGCAAGCGCAGCTTGCAGAGCGCTGCGGCGTGCAGCAGGCGGTTATCAGCCGCATCGAGGGCGGCAAGGGCAACCCCACGCTCGAAACCGTGGAGCTCCTGGCCCGCGGTTGCGGCCGGACCCTGCGGCTTTCCCTCGAGTGAGCTCCCCGCGCTTACTCCTTGCCGTTCCAGCAGTAGGTGCAGACCTTGGAGGGGTCGATGCCGATGGCCTGCAGGTGGCCTTCAAGGCTCTGGTAGCGCAGGCTGTCGAAGCCCATCTCCTCACAGATGCTCTTGAGCAGACACTGGCCGCGCTCGGTGCGAGCATCGGCGTACTCGTCGATATGCTCCAGGCCCACCTCACCTTCCAGCTCGTCGATCTTCTTGCGGGCGATGAGCTCCATCTCGCTCTTGCTCGAGGAGAAGTTGAGGTACTTGCAGCCGTACATGATGGGCGGGCAGGCAGAACGCATGTGGACCTCTTTGGCTCCTGCCTCGTAGAGGAAGTCAACGGTTTCTCGCATCTGGGTGCCGCGGACGATGGAGTCGTCGACGAAGAGGAGCTTTTTGCCTTCGATGAGCTGGGGAACGGGGACCTGCTTCATCTTCGCAACGTGGTTGCGCACCGCCTGGTTGCTCGGCATGAAGCTGCGGCTCCATGTGGGTGTGTACTTGACGAAGGGGCGGGCAAAGGGCTTGCCGCTGGCCGTGGAGTAGCCGATCGCATGGGGAAGGCCGCTATCGGGGATGCCTGCCACATAGTCGACGTCGGGAAGGGTGCCATCCTCCAACTCGTCGCGTGCCATGATCTCTCCATTACGGTAGCGCATGACCTCGACGTTGGTGCCCTCGTAGGTCGAGTTGGGGTAACCGTAGTAGGTCCAGAGGAAGGCGCAGATCTTCATCTCCCCGCCTGCCTCGGAGACCGTCTCGTATCCGTCCTTGGTGATGCGCACGATCTCCTTGGGGCCCAGCTCGTATTCGTCTTCATACCCGAGCTTGTCATAGACAAAGCTCTCGAAGGTCACACAGTAGCCGTCTGCATCCTTGCCGATGATCACGGGAAGGCGGCCGAATTTGTCACGCGCCGCGTAAATCTCTCCCGCGTCTGTCATGAGGAGCATGGTCATCGAGCCCTCGATGATGTCTTGGGCATGGCGCAGGCCGTCAACGAGGCTGTCTTCCTTGTTGATGACAGCGGCAACGAGCTCTGTCTGGTTCACAGAGCCGTTGCTCATGGCCATGAACTGCTGTCCGCAATCCGCCATGTACTTCTCGATGATCTCATCCGCGTTGTTGATGACGCCCACGGTGGTGAGGGCGAAGAGCCCCAGGTGCGACTTGACCATCAGGGGCTGGGGGTCAGCATCGGAGATGCAGCCGATCACCGTGGTGCCCTTGGCCTTGTCCAGGAAGGGCTCGAACTTGGTGCGGAACGGGGTGCTCTCGATGGAGTGGATCTCCCTCTGGAAGCCAGCTTCTGGGTGGTGGGCAATCATGCCCGCGCGCTTTGTTCCCAGGTGGGAGTGGAAGTCCACGCCAAAGTACACGTCCACGCAGACATCGCGGTTGGAAGCTGCACCGAAAAAGCCGCCCATGGGATTCCTCCGTTGCTCGATGGTTTCGAGTTCGTTTCAAACTGCGCTATGCAGAATAGAGGAAAAGGGGGCCGCAACAACCAGAGCAGCGGCTTTTGGCGGCACATTCTCCGTAAAATCCCGGTGACGGCTCCCAAAGGCCCCTACAAAGCAAAGGGCGGGGCTGGGATGCGCTCCCGGCCCTGCCCCCTTACGGCGCGCTCTATGCTCCTAGAGCTCGAGGAACCAGGCGCTCTTGGCATCGACCACGTTCTTGAGGTCGGTCTGGATGCGGCCAGAGACGGCGCGGTCCACATTGAAGAGAACCGTGGCGATGTTGCTGTCTGGGCGGACGGAGATCTGCATGGTCTCGATGTTGACGCCGGCGTTGCCCAAGACGGTGCCGAGCTTGCCCATGCGGCCGGGGCCGTCAACATACTGCAGGATGATGACGTTCTTGCCGGGGATGAAGTCGACGTCATAGCCCAGGATGGAGGTGATGCGCACCTTGTCTGCCGGGGCAGTCGCAGCGGTGATCATGACTTCGCCCTCTGCGGAGCGGGTCGTGACCTCCACATACGAGGGGTAGCTCTCGGAAACCGGCTCGACAGCGGTCTCGACGCTGATACCGCGCTGCTCGGCCAGGTAGCGCGCGTTGATGACGTTGACGGGGACCTCGGAGCCAAACTGCACCACACCGGCCAGCGCCGCGGTGCCAAGGACGCTCGGGTCCTCGGAGGCGATGCGCCCGCAAGCCTTGACAGAAACGCCGGAGATGGCTGCGCTGGAGATCTGGGCCGCCATGTCCGCAGCGGTCTGGGCAGCTCCGATATAGGGACGCAGGTGCTCCATGACCTGCTCAGGGATGCGGGCGGAGTTGACAACCGTGGGAACCGCCTTGCCCTGCATGCCGGCGATGACGTACTCGGCGATCTGCGTTGCCGCGCGAATCTGGGCTTCCTTGGTAGAAGCGCCCAGGTGCGGGGTGAGAACGACGTTGTCAAAGCCGTGGATGGGGCTGTCAGACACGGGTTCGTGCTCCCAGACGTCGATGCCCGCACCGCCGATCTTGCCGCTCTCGAGGAAGCCGGCCATGGCCTCGATGTCCATGATGCCGCCGCGAGCGCAGTTGACGAGGATGACGCCGTCCTTCATGAGCGCGTACTGGTCTGCGCCGAACATGCCCGTGGTCTCCTTGGTCTTGGGCATGTGGACGGTGATGAAGTCGCCCACCTTGCAGAGCTCGTTGACATCCGTGTAGAGCTCGACGCCCATGGATGCGGCGCGCTCGGGGGTGACATAGGGGTCGTAGCCGGCGATCTTCATGCCAAAGGCCTTGGCGCGCTCGGCGACGAGCATGCCAACACGGCCCAAGCCGAAGACGGCGAGGGTCTTGTCCTGGAGCTCGACACCGGTGAACTTGGAGCGGTTCCAGTTACCCGCCTTCATGGAGGCGTCTGCGATAGCCGTCTTGCGAGCCACCGCCAGCATCAGGGCCATGGTCTGCTCTGCTGCAGAGACCACGTTGGAGGTAGGGGCGTTGCAGACGATGATGCCGCGCTCGGTTGCAGCATCGGAATCGATGTTGTCGACGCCCACGCCGGCACGGCCGATAACCTTGAGCTTGGTGCCAGCCTCGATCACCTCGCGGGTGACCGTGGTCGCAGAGCGAACGATGAGGCCGTCGTAGTCGGGGATGAGCTCGACGAGCTCCTCCGGCGTGGTGTCAGGCTTGAACGTGACCTGGCAACCGGCATCCTCCAGTACGGCGATGCCCTCCTTGGCGAGCTTCTCTGGGATGAGAACCTTCATAGCGCAACTTCCTTTCAGTCAATGGGCTTGCCTGGGCGTTGGTCGGAACTACTTGCACGCAGGCTTGCTCGCGGCCGGAGCCGCTCACTTCATCTTCCGCAGAGCTGTTGCTGCTCTGTTGGGAGGGGGCTTGCTCCAGCCCGCTCCCAACAGAGGGTCCCGGGCTCGCCGCCCGGGACTCCCCCAGTTGCGCTAACTCAGCACTAAGCCGCAGCCTAGAGCCAGGAGAACATCTTGCGGACTTCCTTGCCGGTCTTCTCGATCAGCAGGTCGTCGCAAGCTGCGCGCTGCTCGAGCAGCCACTTGTGGTCGTTCTCGCAGTCCGCCACAAACTCCTTGGCAAACTCGCCATTCTTGATGCGGTCGAGAATGAGCTTCATGGCCTCGCGGGACTGCTCGTTGATGACCTTGGGTCCGGCATAGTACTCGCCGTACTCAGCGGTGTTGGAGATGGAGTAGTTCATGAAGCCGATGCCCTTCTCGTACATCAGGTCCACGATCATCTTGAGCTCGTGGTAGACCTCGAAGTAGGCGAGTTCGGGCGGGTAGCCGCCGTAGTTGACCAGGGTGTCGAAACCGGCCTTGACCAGCTCGACGCAGCCGCCGCAGAGAACGGCCTGCTCGCCGAAAAGGTCCTCTTCGGTCTCCTGGGCGAAGGTGCCCTCCATGATGCCGGTACGGGCACCGCCAACGCCCCAGGCGTAGGAGCGGGCAATCTCCCAGGCGTCACCGGTGGCGTCCTGGTACACGCAGATGAGGTCGGGCACGCCGGAGCCCTCGGTGAACTGACGGCGGACGATGTGGCCGGGACCCTTGGGGGCGCACATGATGACGTTGACGTTCTCGGGGGCCTTGATATAGCCGTAGTGGATGTTGAAGCCGTGGCCGAATGCCAGGGTGTCGCCCTCGTGCAGATGGGCCTCGATGTGCTCCTTGTACACCTTGGGCTGCATCTCGTCAGGGACGAGCATCATGATGACGTCTGCTTCCTCGGCAGCATCGTCCATGGTCATGACCTTGAGGCCGGCTTCCTCGGCGACAGCCCAGTTCTTGGAGCCCTCGCGCAGGCCGACGCGCACGTCGACGCCAGAGTCGTGCAGGTTGAGTGCATGTGCATGGCCCTGAGAGCCGTAGCCGATGATGGCCACCTTCTTGCCCTTGATGACCTCGGGATTGACATCCTGTTCGTAAAGGATCGTGATTGCCATTACGAAGCTTCCTTTCATCTATCAGCGCTCCCGGCCCTGTGCCAGGAGGTCTGCTCAACGGTAATGGGCGCTATTGTACGCTTCTCAACAGGCGTTGTTCCCAGCTTTTCCCTGAGCTCACCTGTCAAGGGTTGCAAGGAAGGAGAGCGCCCAGTGCCTCCTTCCCTTCACGGCCCTAGTTGCCGCGGCTGAGGGCGATCTTGCCCGTGCGGACGATCTCCTTGATGCCGTAGGCTCGGAACATGTCTTCCATTGCAACGAGCTTGTCGTCTGTGCCGGTCGCCTCGACCGTGAGACTGGTCGACGCCACGTCGACGATGTTCGCGCGGAAGACGTTGCAGATCTCTATGACCTCATGGCGTCGGGCTGGATCGACGTTGACCTTGAAGAGCACGAGCTCTCGGTCGATGTGGGCCTCTTCAGTGAGGTCGTTGATCTTGTAGACGTTCACCAGCTTGTGCAGCTGCTTGGTGACCTGCTCGACGGCAGTCTCGTCGGCATCGACCACCAGCGTGATGCGCGAGCGGGTGGGATCCTCGGTGCGCCCCACGGCCAGGCTGTCGATGTTGAAGCCGCGGCGGGCGACCAGACCGGCAACGCGAGTCAGCACACCGGGCTCGTTGTCCACAAGGATGGAAAGCGTGCGTGACATGCTTACTCCCCCTTCTCGATCTTGTTGCCGTTCTCGTCCAGCGTCACAACACCGATCATGTCTGTGACGGCCTTGCCGGCAGGGATCATGGGATAGACGTTCTCTGACGCGGGGATCTTGACCTCGAGCAAGGACGGTTGATCGCTGTCGAGCCAGGCGCGCATGGCGGCCTCGAGCTCGTGGGGCTTGGTGACGCGCGCACCCTCCCAGCCGTAGGCCTCGGCCAGCTTCACAAAGTCTGGGTTGGCACTGAAGATGGTGTTGGAGTAGCGCTGGTTGTACAGCAGCTGCTGCCACTGGTGCACCATGCCCAGGCAGTTGTTGTTGAGAATGAGCAACTTGACCGGGAGGTTGTTCTCGCGCATGGTGGCGAGCTCCTGGATGTTCATCTGAACGGAGCCGTCTCCGGCGATGCACACCACGCGACTGTCCGGTTTGCCGGCCTGCGCACCCATCGCCGCCGGCAGGCCAAAGCCCATGGTGCCCGCTCCGCCGCTGCTGAGGAAGGTGCGGCTGCGCGTGCACTTGAGATACTGGGCGGCCCACATCTGGTGCTGACCCACCTCAGTGGCAAAGATGGTGTCGCGGTCCTTGGCCATGGTGTTGAGCATGTCGAGCACCTGCTCGGGCAGGATGGCGTCCTCGCGCGGCTCGTAGTAGAAGGGGCTCTCGCGCTTCCACTGCAGGACCCTCTCGACCCATGCGGCGGTGCGGGGCTCGGGAGCGAGCTTGTCGAGCTCCTCGTTGATGGCGCTCAAGACGATCTTGGCATCGCCCACGATGGGGATGTCCGCGTTGCGGTTCTTGCCGATCTCTGCCGGGTCGATGTCGATGTGGACCACAGAGGCGTTGGGAGCGAACTTGTCCAGGGCGCCCGTGACGCGGTCTGCAAAGCGCGTGCCCACGGCGAAGATGAGGTCGCTCTCGTAGAGGGCCATGTTCGCCGCCTTAGAGCCGTGCATGCCGGGCAGCCCCAGGCACAGCTCCTTGTCTTCGTGGAAGACGCCCTTGCCCATGAGGCTCACGACAGCCGGGATCTGCAGGGTGTCAGAGAGCTTCATGATGTCTTGGCACGCATGGCTCCACAGGACGCCGCCGCCGCAGTAGATGACGGGGCGCTCTGCATCCAGCAGGGACTTGACGGCCTGCTTGACCTGCTTGTTGTTGCCCTTGTAGGTGGGCTTGTAGCTGGGGAGCTTGACCTCGTCCGGGTACTGGTACTCGATGGTCTCTCGCAGCAGGTTACTGGGCATGTCGATGACCACGGGGCCGGGGCGGCCGGTGCTGGCGATATGGTAGGCCTCCGCCACCACGCGGGGGATGTCCTCTGCCTTGCGGATGAGGTAGCTGTGCTTGACGATGGGCATGGTGATGCCGGTGATGTCGCTTTCCTGGAAGGCGTCGCTGCCCAGGGCGCTCAGGGGCACCTGCCCGCAGATGACCACCATGGGGACGGAGTCCATGTAGGCGGTGGCGATGCCGGTGACGGTGTTGGTGGCGCCGGGGCCGGAGGTCACGATGACGGTGCCGGTCTTTCCGGTAGAGCGCGCGTAGCCGTCTGCCGCATGGGTGGCGCCCTGCTCATGGCGCACCAGGATGTGGTGCAGCTTGGTGCTGTCATAGAGGGCATCGTAGATAAGGATGGCCTGGCCGCCGGGATACCCGAAGATCGTGTCAACGCCGGTGTCTTCCAGCGCGGTGATGAGGGCGCGGTTGCCCTGCATCATCTGTCCGTTGTGCTCACTCACTGAAGAATCGCCCCCTTATCAGCAGACGTGACGAGCTTGGCATAGCGGCCGAGCACGCCTGTGGTGTAGCGGGGCTCGGGCTTGACCCAAGCCGCGCGGCGAGCTTCCAGCTCGTCTTCGGGAACATCCAAGCTGAGCTCGCCCTTCTCGATGTCGATGACGATGCGGTCGCCCTCTTTGACGAGCGCGATGGTGCCGCCCGCAGCGGCTTCCGGCGACACGTGGCCGATGGCGGGACCCTTGGTGGCGCCGGAGAAGCGCCCGTCGGTGATCAGCGCGACGGACTTGTCCAAGCCCATGCCGCACACATGGCTGGTGGGCGCGAGCATCTCGCGCATGCCGGGGCCGCCGGCAGGCCCCTCGTAGCGGATCACGATGACGTTGCCGGGCTTGATCTGGCCTCCCAAGATGGCCTCGCAGGCGTCCTGCTCGCACTCGAAGACGCGGGCAGTGCCCGTGAACTGCATCATCTCCGGGGCAACGGCGGACTTCTTCACGACGGCGCCGTCTGGGGCGAGGTTGCCGCGCATGACCTTGAGGCCACCGTCAGGCGAGTACGCATCCGCACAGCTGCGGACGATCTCTCCGTCGACAGGCGGGCAGGAGTCGATCCACTCGCCCATGGTGCCGTGGATGGTGAGGGCGCTGCGGTCGAGCACACCGTTGCGGCCCAGCTCGCCGATGATCGCAGAGACACCGCCCACGGCGTTGAGGTCCTCGATGTGCAGCGGGCCGGCAGGCGCGATGCGGGTGATGTTGGGCGTGGCCGCGCAGACCTCGTCCCAGGTCTCGAGGGTGACAGGGCAGCCAGCGGTAGCCGCGATGGCAGTGAGGTGCAGCATGGTGTTGGTGGAACCGCCAAAGGCCATGTCGAGCGCCATGCCGTTGCGGATGGCCGCCGGGGTGATGACGTCCTTGATGCGGATGTCCTTCTCGATGAGCTCCATGACCTTCATGCCGGCCTCCTTGGCCAGGCGGTCGCGCGCGGAGTAGACAGCGGGGATGGTGCCGTTGCCCGGCAGGGCGATGCCCAGCGCCTCGGAAAGGCAGCAGATGGAGTTTGCGGTGAACATGCCCGAGCAGCTACCGCAGGTGGGGCAGGCGGTCTCCTCGATCCACTTGCACTCCTCCTCGGTCATGGTGCCGGCGGTAACCTGGCCCACGGCGTCGAAGAGGGAGTTGAGGTCCGTCTGATGCTTGCGGTCGCGGGAGTGGCCGGCCAGCATGGGGCCGCCAGAGACGAGCACCGTGGGGAGGTTGAGGCGCAGGGCGCCCATGATCATGCCGGGGACGATCTTGTCGCAGGCGGGGACGAGCACCACCGCGTCGAAGGCGTGGCCCTGCACCGCGCACTCAACGGAGTCGGCGATGACCTCGCGGCTGGTGAGCGAATAGTGCATGCCCTCGTGGTTCATGGCGATGCCGTCGCACACGCCGATGGTGGTCATGCAGAAGGGCGTGCCGCCGGCCATGCGGATGCCTGCCTTCACATCGTCGACGATGCGTTGCAGGTGAAGGTGGCCGGGGATGATGTCGTTGGCAGAGCTGATGATCGCCACGAGGGGGCGCTCGAGCTCCTCGTCAGTGAGGCCGTCTGCCTTGAGCAGGCTGCGATGCGGTGCGCGGGCCAGGCCTTTCTTAATCTGGTCGCTTCTCATTAAAAAAGCCCATCCTTTCTCTCAAGCCGGAAGGCGAGTAAGGATGAGCCGCATGAGCATCAGGTGCATGCACGCGACAGATTGCGGTTACCCAACCGATCCGGCATCCGGCCAGCCTACACAGCGGAGATCGTCCGCCTGCGGGGCTAGCCCCAACCAGACTGCTCCGGGCTTGATGCGGATCGTCCGTTGCCGCGAATGGCGTAGCAACGGATTGGCTCCCACCGGTACCCATCAACGCAGATCTGCGTACAAGGCCTGAGTATACGTCTGTCCAAGGTCCTGCAAGCAGTTTTTTTCAATTATTTTGCCAACGTTCAACACGCTAGCGCAGACGATGCGGGTCCTCCCCCACCGGCTCGATGGCCAAGATGTCGTCAAAGTCTATGCGCTGGCGCACCAAGCGCAAGTAGTGCAGCTCGGGAACAAGCTCTGCCAGAACCCCCTGGCGGATGACATAGGCGTCATGGTCGTAGAAGGTGACCTGCACCATGTCCCCCTTCGAGAGCGAGGCCACCACTTGGGAAAGCCCGAGCGCCTCCTCCTCCGTAAGCTCCCGGCGAGGAGAAGGGCAGCGCTCCTTCTGGCGGCAGAGCTCGTAGTAGCCCTTGAGCGCCATGAAGGGCATGAACTGCCGCGCCCGCTCTGCGCGAGGCACGGCGGGGGCAAAGCCGATGTCGCGCTGCGCAGACACGGGTGCCTAGCGCTCGTCCTGCCCGCTGCGGGGATCGCGCGGGGCGGCGGAGTAGTCGATGTCCGCGTCTGTGTAGCCATCCGGCTCGTTGTACTGGGCGTCATAGCCCTCGGGGTCGCGCTCGCGGTACTCCAGCGATGCGCGCATGCGGACCTCGAGCTCGGCTTCGAGCAGCTCTGCCTTGAAGGCGAAGTTGTTCCACAGGGCACCGGCCAGGTAGGACACGATGGCGAGGTCGAAGACAATAGTGCGGAAGAGGTCGAGGTTGGCAACCTGGTAGGTGTTGATGATCAAGACGATGAAGGCAGTGACGCCCGCCATCTTGGCGATGACGCTGTAATGGCGCGAGGGCCACAGGTAGCTCGCCTCGTAGTTCATCTGAGCCTCTACATCGTGGGCGTCCTGGCCGTTGAGTACCTTGGCCAAACCGATCTTGAAGTCCGCCAAGTCGCGGATCTCTGCCCTGAGCTGGGGGAAGCGCATGATGCTCACCGCAAAGGCCAGCACGACCACGATGATCATGCCAGAGGGGCGGTTGGCCACGAAGGCGCGGTCTGCCAAGGCGAAGTAGGCGATCAGACCGACCACCATGGCAACGAGTGCCACGATGTGCACCACGGCGCAGATCTTGGCATAGCGGTTGGCTGCGGGGATGTTCCAGGCACGGCGCACCTGGGGGTCGTCCAAATGCGCGCGGAGGGTCTCTTCGTCAATTGCCACGGTTGCTCCTTCTCTACGGTGTTGGCGTACATACTACGCGCTGTGACCGCCCACTTGCTCGTTCCGTTGTCTGCCAGTAGCTTTTTCCTGCAGGCTCGAGGCCTTGAACACGGCGTTCTTCCCGTATTTTTCCTTGATGGCGATCTGCGCCTGTGCCAGCGAGCGCTCGCGCTCCAGCTCCTCTTGGCTGGTGAAGAGGTCGAGCGTGGCGCAGTCCTCGTCGAGCAGGTTGCCAAAGCCCATGTTCACCCGGCGCAGGAGCCTCGAGGGGTCCACCGTCTGGCGGTAGAGCTCTTCCATGCGCGGCCAGAGCTTGGCAAAGGAGTTGGTCCTCTCCTGGATGCGGCGCGAGCCCCCGCCGTGGTCTCCGTTTCTCCCCGGCCCAACCTGACGCCTGCCGTGCCCGCCTTCGAACCAGCGGCCCTGCTCCCCCTGACCCAGGCCGGCGCTGTTGCGCGCATAACCCACGTAAAGCGAGATGTGATCTGTCACCAAGCGCTTCTCCACCAGCTCGAGCACGCTGGCCTCCGTCATCTCGCGCAGCACCATGAGCCCTTCCTCAAAGCTGTAGTCGCACATGAGCACCTGGCCGTTGGTAAGGCTCGAGCCCTGGGGCTCGTAGGCGTGGATGTCTGCGATGGTGCAGGGCTCGATGCCGTGGGCGTGGTCGATGAGAAACTCCGCGTTGACCCCAAACTCCGCGTAGAGCACCGAAGGCGGCAGCTTGGCCACGCCCTCGAGGTCCTTGACCCCGTATTTGAGCAGGCGGTTTGCTATACCGGGGCCTATGTTCCAGATGTCTGTGATGGGTCGGTGGTTCCAGATGCTGCGGTGAAACTCCGCGTCGTCCAGAAAGCCGATGCCGTCTTCCACGTGCTTGGCTGTGATGTCGAGCGCCAGCTTGCACAGGAAGAGGTTGGTGCCGATGCCCGCTGTGGCCGTGATACGCGTCTCTGCAAAGACCTCGTCCATGAGCATGCGCGCCAGATCGCGAGCCTGCATGCCGTAGAGCTCGAGATAGGGGGTGGCATCGATGAAACACTCGTCAATCGAGTAGACGTGGATGTCCTCTGGCGCAATGAAGCGCAGGTAGATGCTGTAGATCTGGGCGCTGACCTCCATGTAGTGCCGCATGCGCGGTTTGATGATGAGGTAGTCCAGGTCATCTGGTATCTCGAAGACCCTGCAGCGGTTGCGTATGCCCAGCTCCTTCATGGCAGGCGTGATGGCCAGGCAGATGGTCTTGTCCGTGCGCTCTGGGTCTGCCACCACGAGGTTGGTGGTAAACGGGTCGAGGCCCCTCTCAGCGCACTCGACGCTGGCGTAGAAGGACTTGAGGTCGATGCAGATGTATGTACGGCCCGTGTCAGCACTCATGGGACAAGGATATCCCAGGGGTGTGACACGGGCCGCAGCTGCCGATGAGAGCGCAGCTTGCTAGAAGAGCAGGCCGATGCTGGGAAGGCAGAAGGCCACGACCAGCCCCAGGCAGACGATGACGACCAGCGCGCCCTTGACCATGGCCTTGCGCTTCTCTCGCTGGGCGATGACGAACTCCTCGAGCTCGCGCTCTTCCTTCTCTTTGCGGTGCTTCTCGTTGATGACCTTTGCACCCATGGGCGCTCCTTATCTCTTGAGGCGGTCTGAAGCGTCTTCTTCAAGGCGCTTGAGGATCTGGCGGTACAGGGTCTCGTCGTTCATGCCATGACGGATGCGACTGCGGATGTCACGGGCAGACTGGACGATCTCGTCACGCGGCAGGCCGCTGACGTGCACGAAGTTGTCGTACAGGACCTTTCCGTCGACCATGGTCCACATGACGTTGTCCTGGTTGGCCGTGTAGATGACAGCAGAGGCCGGGTCGCTGGTGGGGTTCTGGTGGCTGTTGTGCAGGTCGACGGCGATGATGTCCGCCTTCTTGCCGGGCTCCAAGCTGCCGATGAGGTGCTCCATGCGCAGCGCCTTGGCGGCGTCGATGGTGCCCATGCGCAGCATCTTGTCGCCCGTCATGCCGCGGTGCTTGCCAGCGTTGACAGCGCGGTTGATCATCAGGCCCACGCGCATCTCGTCGAGCATATCCGTGGTGTCGACGGCAGCGGGGCTGTCCGTTCCAATGCCTACGGTGATCCCGGCTTCGAGCATGCAGTTGACCGGCGCAAAGCCCATGCCCAGCTTGGCGTTGATGCGCGGGCAGTGCGCTACGGCGACGTTTTGCTGGGCCAGGATCTTGATGTCGGTCTCGTCAACCTGCACGGCATGCACCACGAGCATGTTGGGTACGTCGAGGATGTCCCAGTTGTAGACGTAGCGCACAGAGCTCACGCCCGCAGGAAGCCACGGCGGCATCTCCATGTCGAAATTCGATCCCTGGCTGGCATGGATCGAGAACGACGAGCTGCCGTAGCGAATGAACTCGGCTTCTTCGCGGCTGCCCGCCAGGTGCATTGCAACGGGCATCTGGGAGCTGCCCACGTACTCTGCGATGGCTTTGTAGACCTTGGGGTGAGTGGAGTAGACAGGGCCGCCCGCCAGACCGTAGGTGATGCGGTCTGTCTCTGACGTGAGACTCTTCCAGCGCTCGATGTCTGCCAGGGCGTCTGCCATGGCATCGTCCACGTTCTCCGGGCGCATGGTGATCACTTCCCTGTAGACCACGCCGCGCAAGCCGGACTCGTGGATAGCCTTCACCGGAGAGCCGGGGATGGTGATGTCTGCCAAGGTGGTGATGCCCGATGCGATGGCCTCGAGGGCACCCAGGCGCGCCGAGTTCTCCCAGTCCTCATGGGAGAGGAAGGGCTCGCAGCGCAACACGGCCCTCTTCCAGTCTGCATAGGGCATGTCTTCGAAGAGGCCCCTCAGGGCGGTGTAGCGCATGTGGGTGTGCAGGTCCACAAAGCCCGGACACAGCGCCGCCATGCCAAAGTCCCTGACTTCTTCATCGGGGTAATCCGCCTTGAGCTTGGCGGCGGTTCCAACAGCGGCGATCCTGTCGCCCTGCACCACAACGGCGCCGTTTTCGATGAAGGGACCGGTGATGGGCATCACGTATTTGGCGGTAAGCAGCATGGCAGCCTCCTACTTGTCCTTGCCACCGAAGAAGGGGAGCTTGCGCTCGGCCTTCTTGGCAGCTTTGTTGGCCTCTGCCCTCTCGCGGTGGGCGCGTTCCTTCTTGCTCTCCTTGGCGGTGCCGGTCATGAGCTTTTGGGCCTTGCGGATGGGACGCATCTTGCGCCAGTCCAAGACGAAGGCCGCGATGAGGCCTGCATAGCCTGCCACCAAGCCCACAACCTGGGTGACATAGCGGTAGCTGGCCAGGCTCTCGAGCGCGCCGCCCTCGCACATCACCCTTGGAGCGGCAAAGCTCACAACCACGCCGACGATGGCGATGACAATCAAGACAATCCAGTTGCGGCGGAAGTGCTGGTAGTCTGCCATGGCCTTGACGCCCTTGGAGATAACCTCCGCGTCCTTGCCGCTGGCCTTGCCGGCAGCGCGGGCTTTCTCCTTGTTGGCCTTTTCCTGGGCGCGGGCCTCCTCTTCCTTGCGCTTGGCCTTTGCGTCCTTGGTCTTCACGTAGACAGAGGATGCTGCCGCGGACTTGGGCTTGGCGCTGCTGGCAGATGCCCTGGTGACGTTCCTCTTTCCGCCATCCTTGTAGCGGGCGTTGTTTTGGCTGCGTGTGGTCATATATCACTTCTCCTCAGACAAAGGGGCCGCGTCTGGTGAGCAAGGGCAGCTCGTCAAGACGCGACCTCGAGCAGCCGCCCCGGGCACGCCGGGACGGCTCTGTGGCAGGCCTACTTGCCCGCGGGAACGAACTTCTCCCCCGTGATGAGCTCGTACGCCTGGATGTACTTGGCGCTGGTGGCGTCAATGATTTCCTGGGGAAGGCGCGGCGGGTTGCCGGTGCGGTCCCAGTTGGCATCGAGCCAATCGCGAACGAACTGCTTGTCGAAACTTGCCTGGCTGCGGCCGGGCTCGTACTCGTCTGCAGGCCAGAAACGTGATGAGTCCGGGGTCAGGACCTCGTCGGCCAGGATGAGCTTGCCGTTGACGCTGCCCCACTCGAACTTGGTGTCTGCGATGATGATGCCCTTGGTGGCAGCGTAGTCCGCTGCGGTGGTGTAGACCTTGATGGAGGCATCGCGCAGGGCGGTCGCATCCTCCACGCCCATGATCTCACAGGTGCGCTCGAACGAGACGTTCTCGTCGTGATCGCCGATCTCTGCCTTGGTGGAGGGGGTGTAGATGGGCTCGGGGAGCTTGGAGGAGTTCACGAGGCCCTTGGGCAGCTCGATGCCGCAGACAGTCCCCTGGGCGTTGTACTCCTTGAGGCCGGAGCCTGCCAAGTAGCCGCGCACAATGCACTCAGCCGGAAACATCTGGGCCTTCTTGACCAGCATGAAGCGGCCCGCCAGGTACTCTGCATAGGGCTGGAACTGCTCGGGGAGGTCCTTGACGTCAGCAGAGACAAGGTGGTTTTCGATGCCCGCCTTCTCAAGCAGGTCGAACCAGAACAAAGAGATGCGGGTGAGGACCTCGCCCTTGTAGGGAATCTCGTCCTCGAGGATGTAATCGAAGGCGGAGATGCGGTCAGAAGCCACGATGAGCAGCTGGTCTCCAAGATCGTAGAGGTCGCGGACCTTGCCCTGAGAGTCCGGACGCAGTGCCATTTCTGCCATGGGGAACGCTCCTTGGTGTTGACGCGTACAGATATCGCAATTGTATTGCCTTGCAGCCCCTGCTCGCAGCATGTTTTCCGAATGGCAACATGGTGCAAGCCCGAAGGACGAAGACGCGCAGACAGCGGGCCCTGCCTACCCCTGGCCCTGCTTGTCCCTGCCCTTCTTCTTGGGAGTCTGGATGACGGGCCATGTGATCTTGAGCTGGCCGGTCGGCATCTTGCCGGAGCCCTTGCTCGCGGCGCGGCGCTGGCGCTCGGCCTCCTTGCGCTGGCGCTCGGCCTCCTTGCGCGCTGCACGCTCCAGGCGGCGCAGGTCGTTCTTATCCATGCTGGCCAGGACCACCGGGTCATCGGATGCCAGGGGGATTTGGATGGTGAAGGTGCTGCCCACACCTAGCTCGCTCTCCAACGTCACCTTTCCATGGTGCTGGTCTGCAACCTCCTTGACCATCGCGAGGCCGATGCCCAAGCCGCCGCTCGTTCTCTCTCGTGCGGCGTCTGCGCGCCAGAAGCGGTTGAAGACCTTGCGCTGGTCTTCCTCGGAGATGCCGATGCCCGTGTCCCGTACAGAAATGCAGGCGTTGCCGTGGTTGCGGGTGACGATGAGGGTGACGCTGCCCCCTTCCGGGGTGTAGCGCACCGCATTGGACAGCAGGTTTGCCGTAGCCTGGCTGATGAGGTCGCGGTCTCCGCCGATGCGGATCTCTGGGTCGATCTTGGCGTCGAAGGAAAGCTCGGCGCTCTCGATGAGGGCCTGGTGGTTCAAGGCGAGGTCGGCCAAGACGTCGCTCAGGTTCATAGGGGCGATCTTCGCCACGATAGTGCCGTTCTCGAGGCGGTTGAGATGTAGCAGGGCATCTACCAAGCGGCCCAGGCGCCGCGTCTCTGCGTTGATGGTGGAAAGGCGTATCTCGTCTGCGGGGAAGACCCCGTCTTGAATGGCCTCGACCGTCGCCTGCACCGCCATGAGGGGCGTGCGCAGCTCGTGTGCAACGTCGCCGATGAGCTGGCGCTCGAGCTCGCGGTCCCTTTCCATCGCATCTGCCATCTCGTCGAAGGCTTGGCCCAGGCGGCCGATCTCGTCATCGCTGTTGAGTCGGGTGCGGGCAGAGTAGTCGCCGTCCTTGATGGCTTGGACCGTGTTGGAGATGCGCTGCACAGGGGCCACGATGCCGTTGGCAAAGTAAACGCCCACGATGACGGCAACGAGCACGCTGATGAAGGCCGCGATGAGCATGGCCGTGTAAAGGTCCTGCTCCCCGAAGAAGCGCCCCCTGCCGGCGTTCCACACCAAGAAGGCCACGCCCGCCATGAGGACGGCGGTCATGGCAGCCGTGAGGATGAACGCGACCGTTACCTGGAAGGCAAAGGACTTGGTCTTGTTCTCCTGGGTGATGGTCGACTGGGTGCCCTTGCCCGGCTCTTCTCCCATGCGCGCCCCCTACTCCTTGGGTGCCTCGAAGCGATACCCCACCCCGTGCACCGTGTAGAGCCAGGTTGGGTTGCGGGGGTCATCGCCGATCTTGGCCCTGAGGTTCTTGACGTGGCTGTCGATAGTGCGCTCGTAGCCTTCGAAGTCGTATCCCAGGACCTTCTCAACCAGCTCCATGCGGGTGTAGACGCGGCCCGGATAGCGGCTGAGAGTGGTGAGCAGCTTGAACTCGCTGGCGGTGAGGTCGACCTCCTCGCCCTTCACCAGGCACTTGTGCCCGGCGAGGTCGATCTCGAGGTCGCCAAAGCTCAGGACCTCGCGCTGCGGCTCGCTGTCTATGTGCACGCGGCGCAGGAGCGCCCTGACGCGGGCGACGAGCTCGCGCGGGGAGAAGGGCTTGACGAGGTAGTCGTCTGCACCCAGCTCCAAGCCGATGATGCGATCCTCGACTTCCCCCTTTGCGGTGAGCATGATGATGGGGATATCGCTTGAGTCGCGGATGATGCGGCAGACCTGCTCGCCCGGGATGCCGGGAAGCATGAGGTCGAGGATGACGAGGTCGAAGTGGTGCTTCTCGAACTCCTCGACGGCGGTGGTGCCGTCTCCCACGCCGGTGACCCAGTAGTTCTCGCGCTCGAGATACGCCGCCACTGCGTCCCTGATCGCGGTCTCGTCTTCAACCAGCAGGATGCGACGGGTTTCTGTGCTCATATCCATGGGGTCCTCCTCTGAGGGCAGGGTTCGTTTTGGATGCGAGTAGTGTAGCGCTCCGCTTGTCAGAACGCCCCGGCTCCACAGGATGAGCACGATGCCCGCATCTGCAGAACACGAATGTGAAAAAGCCCCTCCGCAGAGGGGCTTTGCATGCGATGGTGGTCGAAGAGGGACTTGAACCCCCGACACAGGGATTTTCAATCCCCTGCTCTACCGACTGAGCTACTCGACCGGGTCTGCGTGAAGCAGCGGAGGCTATAGTACCATGCCTCAAACTGCGGTCAAGAGATTTTTCTCAGCTTTGAGCCGATTCCAACGATTGGTCGGTGCCAGGCCCAGCATCGTCGCCCTGGGCAGAGACCTGTGCCTCGAGCTCCCCTTGCTGCTTTGCCGCCTCTTTTGCGGCCTTCTTGTCCCAGTACTCCTGCAGCTGCACCTGGACCTCCTCGGGGAGGGGCTCGCTCATGTCGAGTTCCTCGTAGCTGGTAGAGGTGTAGCCGCAGATCTCCTGCTCCTTCTTGGCGAGCTTGGGGTTCTCGCCCGCGCTGGCGCGCTGCATGAGGAGCTTCCACTGATTGATGTAGGTGAAGGTGTAGCTCACGCCGTCGACCATTCCCGTGGTGCTGGGACACATGGCGCTGTAGAACGCCGCCCCGCCCTTGCTCTGCAGCTGCATCGCCAGAGAAACGAGGTCTTCGAGGGGGATGTCCGTGCTGAAGCACTTGGCAGCGCTCTCTATAACGCCGGGAAGGGCGCTCACCGGCTGGGAGAGCACCTTCTCGACCAGCGCCTGCAACAGGATGCGCTGGCACTGGGTGCGGGTGAAGTCACCCATGGAGTAGGTCTTGCGGCAGCGCGCGAAGGTCAGGGCCTGCTTGCCGTCGAGCTCCTGCTCACCAGGGTAGAGCGTCACCCCCTTGTAGCTGCAGTACTCGGGAACGTTCACCGTCACCCCACCCAGCTGGTCGACCAGCGCCGTGAGCCCGCTGAAGTAGATCTCTGCATAGTGGGAGATCTTGATGCCTGCGTAGTCCTCAACGGTGCTGATGGCAAGCTCTGCCCCACCCAAGGCGTAGGCCGCGTTGATCTTCTGGGTTCCGTAGCCCTCGATATGGACCTTGGTGTCGCGCGGGATGCTCACGAGCGTGATGGCGGGGGTGTTGGGATCGACGCGAGCCATCATCAAGACGTCGCTGCGCGCCCTGTCCGTGCTCTCTGCCCTGGAGTCGCTGCCCAAAACCAGGACCCAGTAGGGGTCGACCTCATCGACAGGGGTTAGGGCATCTTGGATCGAGTTGTCCACCAAGGCCGCCTGCCTGGTGTTGTTCCAGAACAGCGCGAGCGCTGCGCCGCCGATGCAGAGCGCGAGCGCCAGGACAACCGTCACCACAACCGCGACCTTCTTGCCAGTGGAAAACCCGGCCCAGCCGCGACGGTGCTGGTAGCTTGCGCTCTCGCGAGAATAGGGCGCAGCGCCCTCAGCAGCCTCTGCCGCAGGCTCGGCGGCTGCGTGGGTTGCATCGTCTTCCCCGCACCCCCCAACTGCAGCCAAGCAGACGTCTGCCTGAGGGGACGTCGTCACCGGAGCGACCTCCTCGGCACTGCTGCTCGCATCGTCCCAGGGCTCGGGCTCGACGGGTGCAGCCTGCTCTGCGATGGCCGCCAGATGCTCGGCAGCTGCAGGCTCGGCCGTCTTGTATGCTTCAACCGGCAGGGGCTCCAAGGGGTCACGCGGGCTGCGCTCTTCGCCAGAAGCAGAGCTCATCGCCACGGCCACGAACTGAGAGGTCTCCATAGAGGCAAAGGCTGCCATGTCGATGCGCTGACCCAGAGGGGCCGCCTCTCCCGTGGCACCGTTTCGGTCGCGTTGCTGCTCGTCAGAGGACATCCGGCAAATCCCTTCTCAGCTTTGCAAAGACCAGCACTCCCAGCGTGCAGGTGAGCGCGATGATTGCGATTCCGATTCCAAAGAACAGCGGGTCTTCCCAGATCCACCCGGGATCAACTCCAGAGAGCACCTTGCGGAATCCCACCGTGAAAAACGAGACCGGGTCGAAGAGCAGCGCCGTCTGGACGAAGCTGTTGTCGATGCTGGTGACATCGAAGATGATGCCGCTCAGCCAGAAAATGGGCGTGGTCAGCGCCTTGAGCAGCTGGGCCAAGTCCTTGCTGAAGGCGCACAGCGCGCCCACCAGCATGGAGTAACCCGTGAAGAACACGAGCATGAGCAGCATGAGCAGCGGCAGCTGCAAGAAGTAGACGGTGAGCGCTCCCCCGTTGAGGAAGTAGCCCGCAATCAGGCAGGCCATAAGCATCAAGTGCAAGATGAAGGGGGCCAGCTCCGAGAAGACCGGGATCAGCGCCACGGGGAACTTGAGCTTGTTCACCAGGAAGGCATGCGCGGTAAACACGCCGGGCGCGGAATTGAGCGACTGCCTCATGAACCACCACGGGATAACGCCCGAGGCAAGCCACAGGAGGTAGTCAACGCCGTCAAGGCCGGCCTTTGCGCTCTTGATGCCCACATAGAGGGCAAACCAGAAGCAGAAGATGTACACCGCGGGCTGGAAGAACAGCCAGAACCAGCCCAGGGCCGTCTTCTTCGTGCTCTTGCCCAGCTCGTTTTTAGCCAGTGCAACAACCTGTGTCCTCCAGGCCGTGAAGCCTTGGGCAAGCTCTGCGAGGGTGAGCTTGAGCTCGTCTGCATATGCCATGGGCTAGCTCACCTCCTGAGGCGCATTGAGCTCTGAAGGGGACAGTGGCTCGGGTGCGGGGGACTGGACCTGCTGCGCGGCCGCAACAGCGGCGGCAGCCTCCTCTGCGGCATCCACCGCCTCCTTGGCCTCCTCGTCTCCTTCGTAGAAGGCAATGGCGTCGTCGATGGGGCCGTCAAAGACTATGGAGCCCTTCTCGAGCACAATCGCGCGCTCGCAGAACTTGCGCGCGGAGGAAGTGGAGTGCGTGACAAAGAGCAGCGTGGTGCCCGAGTCTGCCGCCATGCGGGTGACGCGGCGGCGGCACTTTGCGCGGAAGCGGCGGTCACCCACAGAGAGCGCCTCGTCTACGATGAGGATGTCTGGGTCGACGCTGCTGGCAAAGGCAAAGCCAAGGCGCGACTTCATGCCACTCGAGTAGGTGCGCATGGGTTGGTCGATGTAGTCGCCCAGGGCGGCGAACTTGACCACCTTGGGCTCGAGCTTGCGAATCTCCTCCTTGCTGAGGCCCATGATCTGGCCGCGCAAGCGAATGTTCTCGCGGCCAGTGAGGTTGCGGTCGAAACCGGCTTTGAGCTCGAGCAGGGCGCTCACCCTGCCGTCGATGAAGATCTCGCCGGAAGAGGGGGCGGAGACACCGGTGATCATCTTGAGGACGGTCGACTTGCCTGCGCCGTTGGCGCCAAAGAGCGCCACACGCTCGCCTTTGCGGATGACAAAGCTCAGGTCGTTGCTGGCGTTGACGTGCTTGAAGGGCACCTTCTTGCAGAACATGCCAAAGAGGCGCTTGCGGTCGCTGGAATAGAGGCGGTAGTTCTTCGAGACGTGCTTGAACTCGATAACGACGGGCGACTCCCCTGCAGCAGGAGGGACATCGGCGCAAGAGGTCTCAAGCTGCTGCTCGCCGGCAGGGGCGCTTGCAGCCGGTTCTTCGCAGCATGCGTTTGTAGCGTTGTCTAACAAACGGGCTCCTCGGTTATCCGCATCACGGCGTGATCGCGGCATGATGGGCGTTGAACAGGGGTCTAATCGTGTAAGTCTAGCACTCGTCCAACAGTGCCAACGCCTGCCTTGCCAAATCTGCCAGCTCCTGCCGCTCGTCTGCGAGCAGAGCCTGCAGAGGGCCTGTTGCTCGCTGGTCGCCCGCATTGCCCAGGGCCTCAATCGCATAGCGTACCGCCCACTCGTAGGGGTCCTGAAGCACTCCGATGAGGGCATCGACCACCGCGACGCTGTGAGGCATGTGCCCCAACGCCCATACAGCAGTAGCGCGCAGCTCGCCCTCTTCGCTGGCAAGCTGTTGCAACAGCGCGCTGCGGGCGGCATCGACAAGCTGGGGCTCCCCAAGGAAGTCGGCGGCGAGCTGGGGGTCTTGGGAAGCTGCGCGCTCACCGATTGCCGTGGCGGCAGCTGTGCGCAGCGCGTTGGAAGCGTCCTGCCCGGCGAGCAAGGCCACCAGGCGCTCGATGCCGCCCTTCCCACCGATCTGTCCCAGAGCCCACACGCAGTTGACGGCAACCTGCTCGCAGGGATCGTCCAGACAGGCGCCCAAGGGCTCCAGCGCCCGAGGGTCGCGAAACACACCCAAAGCGGTAGCCGCAGTGACGCGGACCTCGTCGACAGGATCGAAGAGAGCCACCAGGACAGGAGCAAAGCCGCGGGGATCAGCCACCTTCGCCAAACCGGCGATGGCAGTGGCGCGGGTGCGCGGGTCCTCGTCTTTGGTGAACTCGATGAGCAGGTCCATCTGGTTTTTCATAGCGCTGTGCCTTTCCATTGGTCTCGAGCCGCGATTATGCGACCCTCGCGCCCGCGCCAAGACAACCGCATGCCAACAATGTCCCCAAGTGCAGCCACCACCCGCCCAGAGGGCAGCCGCAGGGCAAGCCGCGCGTCTCGCGCATCGCAGGCAGCCCCATGCGGTAGAATGGCAGCTTGCGGGCGATTGGCGCAGCGGGAGCGCAGCAGTCTTACACACTGAAGGCCACTGGTTCGAACCCAGTATCGCCCACCAAGAACACGTACAGGCCAGTGGCTTCGAGCCGCTGGCCTGCTTGTTTTCCGCCTATGCACCCGCCCTGCGGGGCAGCTCCCTAGCCAAAGCGGCCAGAGACGTAGTCTGCCGTGCGGGAATCCTGGGGATTGTTGAACAGCTGGTCTGTGGGGGCGAACTCCACAAGGTCGCCCAGCAGAAAGAAGGCCGCGAAGTCAGAGACGCGCACCGCCTGCTGCATGTTGTGGGTGACCATGACCACGGTGTAGTCGCGCTTGAGCTCGCCAACCAGCTCCTCGATCTGGCCAGTGGAGATGGGGTCGAGCGCGCTCGTGGACTCGTCCATCAAAAGCACCTGGGGCTTCACCGCCAGCGCGCGGGCGATGCACAGGCGCTGCTGCTGGCCGCCGGAAAGGCCCAGGGCGCTCTTCTTCAGACGGTCCTTGACCTCATCCCACAGGGCGGCGCCGCGCAGAGACTCCTCGACGATGGCATCGAGCTCCTCCTTCTTGCGCACGCCATGCACCTTGGGCCCATAGGCGACGTTGTCGTACACGCTCATGGGGAAGGGGTTGGGCTTCTGGAAGACCATGCCGACGTTCTTGCGAAGCTCGGTCACATCGCACTGGGAAGAGTAGATGTCCTGTCCTTCGAAGAGCAGCTCGCCTTCGATGCGGATGCCCTCGACCAAGTCGTTCATGCGGTTGAGGGTCTTGAGGAAGGTCGACTTGCCGCAGCCGGAGGGCCCGATGAGGGCAGTGACGCGGCGCGAGGGAATCTTGATGTCGACATCGTGCAGGGCGTGGTGGCTGCCGTACCACAGGTTGAGCTTGCTTATCTCGAATGCGTTTGCGTTCATCTAGTTCTCCTTGCGGTTGAGCTTGGTGGCAGAGAGGTTGGCAGCGATGTTGAGCAGCAGGGTGAGCAGCATGAGGATAGTGGCGACAGAGAAGGCCACGTTGAGCTCGCCGCGCTCGGTTGCGTACACGTAGAGAGCCACGGTCAAGGTGGCGCTGGAAGACTGCAGCGCAGTCATGAAGCTGTTGAGGATCAGGCCAAAGCCCGCCGTGTAGAGCAGCGCAGCGGACTCGCCGACGATGCGGCCCACGGCCAGGATACAGCCGGTGACGATGCCGTCGATGGAGTTGGGAAGCACAACCGTGCGGATCATGTGCCACTTGCCGCTGCCCAGGGCCAGCGAGCCCTCGCGGTAGGAAGTGGGCACCGTCTTGAGACTCTCGAGCGTGTTGGAGATGATGGTGGGCAAAACCATGACCACCAGGGTAAGGCCGCCTGCCAGGATACCGGCCTTGAGGCCCAGCATCTGGATGAAGAACAGCATGCCCACCAGGCCGAAGATGACGGACGGGATGCCCGTGAGGGTCTCGACGGCAAAGCTGATGAGCTTTACCACGCGCCTGTTGGTTGCGTACTCGTTGAGGTACACGGCCGCGCACACGCCCAGCGGGATGACGATAGCCATGGCGATGAGCACGATGTAGAGCGTGTTCAGGATGTTGGGCAGGATGCCGATGGTGTCATGCACGTAGCTGCTCTGGGTGGTGAGGAACTCCTGCGTGATGCCGGGCAAGCCGCGGTAGAAGATGTAGCCGATGATGAAGAGCAGGGCGAGGCACACGATGGCGCCCGCCGCATAGACCAGACCCTTGAGGACCCTGTCCTTGAGCTTGCGGCCGGCGGGCATCTTGGCCTGGAGGTTCACAGCTGCCTGCTGGAGCTCCCCGGAGCCGGGGATGCCGTTGCCCAGCACGGGCTCCATGGGGATGTCAGCGTTGGGAGCAGTCATCTACTTCTCCTCCCTTCGGGCGATGAGATTGAGGACGACGTTCACCAAGATGATGAACAGGAAGAGGACCAGGCCGATGGAGAAGAGGGCGTCGCGCTGCAGGCTGCCATAGGGCGCATAGGACATCTCGCTCACGATGGCGGTGGTGAGGAAGCGCACAGAGCCAAAGAGCTCGGGCATGTTGGCCACGTTGCCGGCAACCATGATGATGGCCATGGCCTCGCCCAGAGCGCGGCCTACGCCCTGGATGACCGCAGCCGCCACGCCGCTGCGCGCTGCGTGCATGGAGACCTTGAAATAGGTCTCGGTCTCTGTAGCGCCCAAGGCCAGCGAGCCCTCCTCGTACTCCTTCGGCACCGCATCGAGCGCAGTGGCGGAGACGTTGACGATGTAGGGCAAGATCATGATGGTGAGGACCAGGATCGCCGCCAGGAGGGTGGCGCCGGAGGAGAGGCTGAACGCATGCTGGATCGCAGGAACCAAGACGATCATGCCCACCAAGCCATAGACGACCGAGGGGATGCCCGCCAGCAGCTCGACCGCCGAGCGAATGAGGCGACCTGATCGCTTGCCGGAGTACTTGGAGAGGAACAGGGCGGTGAGCAAGCCCAGGGGCAGGCCGAGCACCATGGCGCCCAGGGTACCGTAGACGCTGGTCAGGATGAAGGGGAGGATGCCGTACTGGTCTTGACCGGGGTTCCAGATCGTGCCGAGCAGGAAGTCAACCGGTCCCACCTCCATGATCGCGGGCATGCCAGACACAATCAGGTAGACGGTGATGCCCACAACGAAGGCAACGGAGAGAAGGCCGCAGCTGAGGAAGACCCCGTGGAACACGGCTTCAACCGGCTTGGTCTTTGGGTTCATAGGGAAACGCTCCTAGAAAGACGTGCTGGGAGCACCTTGGAAGGTGCTCCCAGCGGGAGAGGGATGTGCGCGGTTAAGCCAGGGGCACTGCACCCGCAGAGCGGATGAGCTCGGCTGCGTCGGCGCTGGTGCAGAAGTCGATGAAGGCCTGGACGAGGTCAGAGGGGGCGTTGGACTCGGAGAGCACCAGGTTGAAGGGACGCTGGATCTCGTAGCTGCCATCGAGGACAGTCTCCTCGGAGCAGGCAACGCCGTTGATGGTGACGGCCTTGATGCCGGCCTGGCCTTCGACTGCAGAGAGGGAGGCGTAGCCGATGGCGTTCTCGGAGCTGGCGACTGCAGTGATGACAGCGCCGGTGGAGGTCAGCTCCTGGGCCAGCTTGCAGGCATCCTCGGTGCCGGTGATGGACTCGAAGCCGTCGCGGGTGCCGGAGCCGTTCTCGCGGCCGATGCAGGCGATCTCCTTGTCGGCACCGCCCAGCTCAGACCAGTTCTTGATCTTGCCGGTGAAGATCTTGGAGACCTGCTCCAGGCTGAGGTCGTCGACGCCACACTTCTCGTTGACGATCACGGCGATGCCGTCCAGGGCAACGGTAACGGTCTTGAGGCCGGTCTCCTCATCCTTGAGGTTGCGGGATGCGAGGCCGATGTCGGCAGAACCGTTGGAAGCGCTCTCGATGCCAGTGCCAGAACCGGTTGCGTCATAGGTGACGGTCACACCGCTGTTCTGGGCCATGAACTCCTCGGAGAGGGAGCCGATGACCTTCTCCATGGAGGTGGAGCCGTTGGTGGAGATGGTGCCGCTGAGCTCGGCCGGCTTCTGCTCGTTGCTGGCGCCGTTGTTGGAAGTGCCGCCGCAGCCGATGAGGCTGAGCGCGAGGGCAGCTGCGGCAGCGACGCCGACGGTTGCCTTGAGGACGTTCTTGAGTTTCATCTCGTTCCTTTCACAGGTGAACTTGCGGTTTGCGCGCTGTTTTTGCGCACTGACAATTCAAGACCCGCTATGCAAAGGAAGTGAAAGGTGCCTGTCACAGCGCAGACAAGCTTTTGTAAAGGGGAGGAAAAGCCCCTGTTCAAAGGAACGCTAGCTCTTTAGCGGAAGCATGACGACAAACTCGGCGCCACCGAGCCTGGAGTCCTTGACGTACACGCTGCCACCCATTGACTCCGCCGCATGCTTGACGATTGCCAGACCCAGGCCCGTGCCGCCAGTCTCCCTTGAGCGGCTGGCATCAACGCGGTAGAAGCGCTCGAAGACGCGCTCGCGCTGGTCCTTGGGCACCCCCGGTCCTTCGTCAGAGACAGAGATCACGGCGTTGTCGCCTTCGCTGGCAAGCTGGACCAACACCATGCCGCCCTCGCGGTTGTACTTGATGGCATTGCTCACCAGGTTGTAGACCATCTGCTCGGCCATAGCCGGGTCCGCCTGCACGGTAAGCCCCGGCTGAAGCAGCTTCTTGATGCTCTCGCCCCGCTCCGATGCCGCCGCCTCGAGCCGCTGGACAGAGCGGTCGCACAGAGCAGCCAGGTCTACGGACGCGCAGCTGCCCTGAACGCGTTCGTCAAGCCTCGAGAGCGAGAGCACGTCGTCGATGAGCTCCCGCATAGTCTGCGACTCGCTGCGGATAAGCCCCGCAAAGCGCGGGATGTCCTCAGCCGCCACCAGACCGCTCTCGATGAGCTCCGCATAGCCGCCGATCACCTGCAGAGGGGACTTCATCTCGTGGCTCACGTTGCCCGTGAACTCACGGCGCAACGCCACCGCACGCTCGAGCTCCTGGTTCTGCGCCTCAAGCTCGCTGCGCTGGGCATCAACGCGCTGCAGCAAGGGCTGGAGCTCCTGATACGCATCGTTTTCGAGCGGATGCTGGAGGTCGAGCTCACGGAGGGGACGAGTGATGAGCACAGTGAGGCTGCGCGCCACCAACAACGAGAGCAGGAAGATGATCACGAGAGCCGCACCAAGCTGCCAGCTCAGCCCCCCGAGGAACGAGCCGAGCGATGTGCGGGTCTCCGCAAGGCGCAAGACGATGCCGTTCTCAACCAGTGCCGCAGCGTACAGGGTGTCGCTTCCCATAGTGTCGCTACGGCGCAGCACAGCCACCTGCCCTGACTCCTTGGCAGCGACAACCTCCTCGCGAGATGCATGGTTGTCCATAGTCGAGGAATCGGCGTAGTTGTCGAAGAGCACCGTGCCGTCTGCCGCAACGAGCGTGCAGCGCGTTTCCACAAAGGGGATGTCCTCAAGCGCGCGCACCATGTCTTCCTCGCTCGAGAACCTCCGCAGGCCTTCGGCATAGCTGGACACTTGGGAAAGCAGCAGCTCTTCGGCCTCGTTCTCATAAACTGTAAAGCTCAGGGCCGTTGCCGCAACAGAGGCGGCAAAGGTCACCACGAGCGAGAACAGGAAGAGGACCGCGAAGATCCTGCCCGCAAGGGTCTTGTGAGGTCCGGCTGCTGCTGGGGCTGCCATGGGTTGACCTTAGGAAGCGGGCTTGATGCGGTAACCCACACCGCGCACGGTCTGCACGAGCTCGCCGGCGCCAGGGCTGGCTTCGTTGAGCTTGCGGCGCAGGGTTTGCACATGGGTGTCGACAGTGCGGGTCTCCCCGATGAAGCTTATCTCCCAAACGTCCTCGAGGAGCTGAGCGCGCGTCAGGGCGCGACCGCCCTCCTCCATCAGCTTGCGCAGGAGCTCGAACTCCTTGAGCGTGAGCTCGAGGCGATTCCCGCCGGCCCACACGTCACGTGTTGCCGCGTTGAGGCGTATGCAGCCGCACTCGAGCACCTCTTCATGAGCCGATCCGGAATTACCCGAGCGAGAAGCGCGCCGCAGCAGGGCATTGCAGCGGCTCACAAGCTCCATCATCCCAAAGGGCTTTGCCAGGTAGTCGTCGGCTCCAGCATCGAGCCCCACGACCTTGTCGTACTCGGTGCCCTTGGCGGTGAGCATCATCACCGGGAGGTCCTTGGTCCTGGCACTGCTCCGCAGCTCTTTCAGGAGGCTCAGCCCGTCTGTCTCTGGGAGCATGATGTCGAGAAGCACGAGCTCGGGCAGCTGCTGCGCACAGGCCTCTCTAAAAGAGCGCGCGTCTGCAAAGCCCTCTGCCTCAAGCCCTGCTTGGCGCAGTGCATAGAGGGCCAGCTCGCGAATGTTGGTGTCATCTTCGACGTAGTAGATCATGGGCTCATTGTAAGGCCGGCCGCTAACAGACCGACAGACGCTCTCCGACAAATATTTGCAAAATCGAGCGCCCGCGTCCCGGCCCTGGGTCGTGGCGTCTAGAAATTCTCCGCGACAATCGACTCAATGCGCTCGGCCGCATTCTCAACGGCGTCCATGGCGTCTTCGACAGACTTCAGCATGCTGTGCATTATGCGCCGCTGCTCTGCCTCGAGCGATTCGTCTGCATACAGCCCATGAGCGGCTTCGACATAAATCCCGTCGCACTCGCTCTCATAGGTCTGGACCTGAACCAGGCGCTTCTTGATCTCTGCGGATTTCTTCTGATACGCAGCCAGGTCATCAGCTGCAACCTTGAGCGTCTTGCAGGCACCAGACAGCATGGAGATCATGAGCGTGCCCTGCTCTCCGCAGGCTGTGAACCCGTAGATGTAGGCTTTGAGGGCGACTTCTTCTATGGCATCCGAGACATCGTCGAGCGCATGCGCCAGGCTCCCCAGGCCCTCGCGCTCCATCGGTACGACAAAGTCGCTGAGCAAGTGGGCTTGAATCTCGTGGTTGACCTGGTCTGCGTCGTTCTCAATGGTGTGCAGGGCCTGCACCAGCTCGTGCGTCCCCAGCTCTCCGGCGCCAATGGCGCTCTCAAGGTTCAACGCCATCTCCAAGGCAAAGGCTGCTTGCTTTGAGAAGGAGTCGAAGTAATCAAAGCCGTCTCTCTTTTGCATGGCCGATCCTTTCTCGTATTTCAATGCGCTGATCATCGCTTCCCCCTAGAGGACGAGCAGGAACACGTGCGTGAAGACAAAGGCCAGCAGGCCGCATCCGGGGAAGGTGAGAATCCACGTGAGCACCATGGAGCCGGCGAGGTTCCACTTGACGGCTCGCAGGCGCTTTTCTGCACCCACGCCCATGATGGCCGTGGTCTTGGTGTGGGTTGTCGATACGGGCATGCCGGTGAACGTAGCCAAGCCGATGCAGAAGCAAGCAGACAGACAGGCAGCAAAGCCCTGATACTGCTCCATCTTCACCATGCTCATGCCAACGCTCTTGATGATCTTGCGGCCGCCAACTGCCGTGCCCAGCGACATCGTGAGGCTGACGAGCACCACCATCCACAAGGGGAAGCCGCTCATGTCCGCCGTGCCATAAACACCCAGCATCACTCCGAGCATGGTGAGGCTCAGGAACTTCTGCCCGTCTTGGGCGCCGTGCAAGATAGCCACGCCGGCACCGGCAGCGATCTGCGCCCACTTGAAGAAGGAATTGACTGCCGAGCGCTTCATGCCGTCGCAGATCTTCTTAATAAGGCGGGTGAACAGCCAGCCCGTGCCAAAGCCCAGGCAGGTGCTGATAACCAAGCCGTAGATGACCTTGACCCACTGGTCTGCATTGATGCCGCCCAAGCCGCCCTGCAAGGCGATGGCAGCGCCGGTGATGCCGGCGATGAGGGAGTGGCTCTGGCTGGTTGGGATGCCAAAGGCCCAAGCTGCAACGCCCCACACGATGATGGCGACCATGGCAGCGGCGAGCGCTACAAGGGCCGCGTGATTGTCGCCCCCAAAGTCGACCATGCCGAAGATGGTGCTGGCCACTGCCGTGCTCACCGCTGTGATCAAGACAAGACCTATGAAATTGCACACCGCTGCCATGATGATGGCCGCCGTGGGACCCATTGCCCTCGTGCCCACCACGGTTGCGATGGCATTGGGAGCATCCGTGGCGCCGTTGACTATGGTTGCGCCCAGGCAAAGCAGGATGATGAGACCCAGGATGGGGTCGTTCACCACAGCGGACACAACGGCGGCAATGCTAGCTTCCATAAACGAGGTTCTCCCGTGACATCTGTTCTTTCTCTGAGCAGATGCTAGGGAGGTCGCGACAAGCAACGGAAAGCCCTCTGTCAAATCTATGCAAAGTCGCCCCGCAGGGGCAGCGCCCGGATGGCTCAGAAGTCCGCGCACCCCCGCGCAGCTGCCTGGCCGGCAATCAAGCCGCTTGCCCATGCCCAGTGGAGGTTGTAGCCGCCGCAGGGCCCGTCGACATCAAGGCACTCTCCGCACGCGTAGAGCCCAGGCTGCAGCAGCGACTCGAGGACGGTGGGATCAAAGCCGGACAACTCTGCGCCGCCGCGAGTTACCTGAGCGTGCTTTGGGTCTCCCGGGCCAACAACGTGCAGGCGAAAGCCCTTTGCGACGGCCGCAAGCGCACGCAAGCCCTCCTCCTGTACGGGTGCCCCGGGCTTGCAGCCTGCAGTCCTCATCATCGCGCGGTTCACCTGGCTGTGGAAGATTCCCTGCATGAGCTCCTCGTAGCTGGCAGCCCACTGCGCGCGCCCTACCAGCAGCCGCAGGAACTCGCCCTCGCTGCTCCCGGGCATGAGGTCTATCACCGCTATGCACCCCGGCTGCGCAAAGCGGCTGGCATTGAAGACGACGATGCCGCTGATGCCATAGTCCCTGAAGAGCAGCTCGCCTTCCTGAGAGAAGAGCTCGCTGCCGTCCTGTGCCGCACGCAGGCTCAGCCGGCACTTGACGCGCACGCCGCTCAAGCCGCGGATGGGGCCGGTTTGCGTTGCAAGCGCTCCCAACACCGGCTGCGGCGACATGCTCCCGTGGCCACAGAACCCCAACAAGCGCGCGCCGTCTGCGCAGGCAGCCACGACTACGCGCCGGGCTTTGACGCACGCTCCGTCCTTGAACTCGAGTTCAAAGCCCCTCCCCTGCCCCAGGGGCACGACACGCTCGGCGCGCGCGTTGGTCTGAACGGCAACGCCCGCCCGCTGACACGAGGACCGCAGCACGTCGAGCACGCTGTTGGCGCTGTTGGAAAGCGGATAGACCCTGCCCTCGCGCTCGGGCAGCGTGAGCAGGCCCTGCGCTTCGAACCAGGCAAGAAGCTCCTGCGGGCCCCAACGCCTGAGCACCGGCTCGACGAAGGAGGGATGGTTGTAGTCAGCAGCGGAGAGCCCTGTGTTGGTGAGGTTGCAGCGGCCGTTCCCCGTTGCGAGGATCTTGGCGCCCACGCGCTCGGCAGCCTCGAAGACAGTGACTGAGGCACCCTCAGCGGCGGCGGCTATGGCTGCACACAAGCCAGAGGCGCCTCCACCCAGTACGGCAACGTCTAGCATATCTCCCCCCGTTTCTCTTCTGGTTATTGCAGCATAGCGCAGGGCAGGACGCAGCTAATCGAGGCTCACCAGCGGGAACAGAAGCACGCCAATGACTATGTCCTCTGCATAGACTTCCATGGAACTCCTTCAACACGGGATGCAGCCCATTATAGGGGCATACGGGCGCGCGCTCGCCCCGCCGACCCGGCAGCTTCTCCCCGCACGAGGCCAGGCATGGGCAGCCGCTCCCCGTCTGGCCCCGCTCAGCGCCGCAAGCGGAAAACAAGCCGCGCTATGATGGACGCACTTTCATGCTTTGATCCACCACACACCAGGAGGAACCACCATGGCTTGGACCAAACCCATGCCCGCCCATCCCGTCGTAGCAGTGGCGGGTGCCACCGGAGCAGTGGGCCGCGAGATGCTCAAGTGCCTGGAGCAGCTCGACTTCCCCGCCTCCGAGGTCCGTGTCCTCGCCTCTGCCCGCTCCGCCGGCCAGAAGCTCCCCTTTGCCGGCTGCGGCCAGGTACCAGCGGGCGAGCTCACCGTCCAGGAGATGACCGAAGAATCCTTCCAGGGTGTCGACATCGCCCTGTTCTCGGCAGGAGCGTCCATCTCCAAGAAGTTCCGCCAGGCCGTTGTCGATGCCGGCGCCGTCATGATCGACAACTCCTCTGCATTCCGCGTCGAGCCGGACGTGCCCCTGGTTGTCCCGGAGGTCAACGCCGCTGCCATCGCCGAGCACAACGGCGTCATCGCAAACCCCAACTGCACCACCATCCAGATGGTCGTCGCCCTCGAGCCCCTGCGCGCCCTGGGCCACATCGACCGCATCATCGTGAGCAGCTACCAGTCCTCTTCGGGCGCGGGCGCCAAGGGCATGGAGGAGCTGCAGGTCCAGACCGGTCAGTACCTCGCCGGCGAGGAGTTCGAGCCCAAGGCCTTCGCCCATCAGATCGCCTTCAACTGCATCCCCCACATCGACGTCTTCGTCGATGGCGACTACCTCAACGACGTCCCCGAGGGATACACCAAGGAAGAGTGGAAGATGGTCGTCGAGACCAAGAAGATCTTTGGCGATGACAGCGTCGAGGTCGCTCCCACCTGCGTGCGCGTGCCCGTCCTGCGCTGCCACAGCGAAAGCATCAACATCGAGTTCGACCACCCCGTGAGCGTGGAGGCCGTCAAGGAGGCCCTTGCCAACGGCACGCACGTCACCCTCGAGGACGACCCCGCCAACAAGGTCTACCCCATGCCCGCGCTGCACGCAGGCTCCTTCGAGACCTTTGTAGGCCGCGTCCGCAGGGACCACACCGTGGCTGACAACAGGGGCATCGCCATGTGGGTCGTGGCAGACCAGCTCCTGCGCGGTGCCGCCCTCAATGCTGTCTACATCGCCCAGGCCCTGCTGCCCCAGGAGTAAGCCGGGCAACCACCGCCAGCCCAACGCTGCAGATGCGCCCGCTGTCAGACGGCAGCGGGCGCATCTTCGTTTTGACATGCAACGCAAGGAGCACTCCGCTCGCCAGCCTACAGCCAGCGGCAGGGCGCTCCCCTCTTGAACGGGCTGAGTTTACTTGCCCTGGGCCTCCCTCTCGGCTTCTTCCTTGTTGCTGAAGGCCACGGCGATCATCAGCTTGATGCGGTTGAGCTGGTTGACCTCGGAGGCACCGGGATCGTAGTCCACCGCGACGATGTTGGTCTGGGGGTAGCGGCGGCGCAGCTCCTTGATGACAGACTTGCCCACCACGTGGTTGGGCAGGCACGCAAAGGGCTGCGCGCACACGATATTGGGCGTGCCGCCCTTGATGAGCTCGACCATCTCGCCGGTGAGCAGCCAGCCTTCTCCCATGGTGTTGCACAGGTCCAAGATCTCCCCCGCGCCTTCGGCAGTCTCCCAGATAGTGCCAAAGGGCTCAAAGCGCTGTGAGTCGCGCAGGGCCTTGCGGATGGGCTCGCGGAGGTGCTCCAGGTAGTTCACCAGATTGCGGAAAACCACGTCGTTCTTCTTGTTGGGGACGAGCGTCTGGTGGCGGAATACGCGGTTGGCAAGGCCGAAGAGGAAGAAGTCGACCAAGCCGGGAACGTTGGCCTCACAGCCCTCTTCCTCGATGACCTTGACGACCTCGTTGTTGGCCGTGGGGTGGAACTTGACCAAGATCTCTCCCACCACGCCCACGCGGGGTTTGCTGCCAAAGTCCACGCAGGGCAGCTCGTCGAACTCGCGGACGATCTGGCCGTACAGCTTCTTTGCCTCGCGGAGCTTCATGGTGGCCACGGTTTCGTTCAGATACGCCATCCACTTCTCGAACAGGGCGTTGGCGCTGCCGGGCACAGCCTCGTAGGGGCGCACACGGTAGAGCAGCATCATCAAGAGGTCTCCCATGAGCAGCGCGGGAATGGCAGCCTTGAGCATGGGCGGCGTGAGGTTCCAGCCGGAGTTGGACTCGTTGGTAGACCCCAGGGCAAGAGCGACCACAGGCACATGACCGTAGCCCGCTTCCTTGAGGCCCTTGCGGATGAGCGAGATGTAGTTGGTGGCTCGGCAGCCTCCACCCGTCTGGCTGATCATGACAGCCGTGCGGCTCATGTCGTAGCGGCCGCTGGTGACAGCCTCGAGAATCTGGCCGGTTACCAAGATGGAGGGGTAGCAGATGTCGTTGTTGACGTATTTGAGGCCGGCCTCGACCGCACCAGGGTCAACAGCGGGCAGCAGCTCCATGTTGTAGCCAAAGCGCTTGAACACGGGGATGAGCAGCTCGAAATGGATGGGGGACATCTGGGGCGCGAGGATGGTCCAACCCTCGTCTTTCATCTGCTTGGTGAACTCGACGCGGGGGAACTCGGTTGACTCGGCCTCGCGCTGCACGTCGAGGCAGCCCGTGGGGCTGCAGCCGCACACCTTGAGGTTGTCGTAGATGGCCTTGTCGAGGGCCTCGTCGTCGATGCCTCCGGCGGCGCTGGTCTGCTGGTGCAGGGCGGCGAGCAGCGAGCGCAGGCGGATGCGCGCGGCACCCAGGTTGGAGACCTCGTCGATCTTGAGGCAGGTGTACACCTTGCCGCTGCCCTCCAAGATCTCCTGCACCTCATCGGTGGTGAGGGCATCCAAGCCGCACCCGAAGCTATTGAGCTGGATGAGGTCGAGGTCGTTGCGCTGGGTGACCACCTTGGCTGCGCGGTAGAGGCGGGTGTGGTACATCCACTGGTCGTAGACGCGCAGGTTGCGCTCGACGTGGCCCAAGTGGGCTACCGAGTCCTCTGTGAGCACGGCCAGCCCGTAGCTGGTGATGAGCTCGGGAATGGCATGGTTAATCTCTCGGTCGTTGTGGTAGGGGCGCCCCGCCAGCACGATGCCGTGCCCGCCGGTCTCCTCGAGCCAGCGCAGCACTTCCTCGCCCTTGGCCCGCATGGCGGCCTTGAATCCCTCGTCAACACCCCAGGCGACCTCGACAGCGTCGTCGATCTCCTGGCGAGAGGGGAAGAGGTCCTCTGCCACGCGCACGCCGCGCTCTGCGAGCTGTTCGCGGCGCTTGATGTTGAGCTGCTCGAAGAGGCGAAGCTTGAGGGCCTCTTTGTCGTGGTACGGCAGGAAGGGGTTGAGGAAATCGATCCTCGAACCGCGCAGCTCGTCTACATTGAGCTTGAGCGCCTCGCTGTAGCTCATGACGATGGGGCAGTTGTAGTGGTTGTTGGCGGTGTCGTCCTCCTGGCGCTCCCAGCGCGCGCAGGGCATCCAGATGAAGTCGATGTCGCGCTGCAGCAGATCCATGATGTGGCCGTGGCTCAGCTTGGCGGGATAGCACACGCTCTCGGACGGCATGGACTCGATGCCCGCCTCGTAGGTCTTCTTCGAGCTGGGGTCGCTCAGCTCGACGTGATAGCCCAGCGTGGTGAAGAAGCTGTGCCAGAAGGGGTAGTTCTCGTACATGTTCAGCGCGCGGGGAATGCCCACAGAGCCGTACTTGGCCTCGGCCCGCGGCAGGCATTCGCGGTCGAAGAGCAGGTGCTCCTTGAACTCGTAGAGGTTGGGAACCTTGGCCATCGCATCGGCGTTGCCGGCGCCCTTCTCGCAGCGATTGCCGGTGATGAAGCGGTGATGCTTGCCGGTTTCCGGATCCTTGCCAAAGTCGTTGATGGTGAGCAGACAGTTGTTGTCGCACTTCTTGCAGCGCACCGTGGTGTGCTTGATCTGGAGCTGGTCGATCTGCTCGGGGGTGAGCAGGGTGGAGCCGGCTCCAGTGGCGCGGTCTCGCGCCAGCAAGGCAGCACCGTAGGCGCCCATGTTGCCAGCGATGTCCGGGCGCACCGCCTCGTGGCCGGCGAGGTTCTCGAAGGCCCGCAGCACCGCGTCGTTGAGGAAGGTACCGCCCTGGACGATGACCTTGTCCCCCATCTCTGATGCGTCCCTCAGCTTGATGACCTTGAACAGGGCGTTCTTGATGACGGAGTAGCTCAAGCCAGCAGAGATGTCGCCAACAGTGGCGCCCTCTTTCTGGGCCTGCTTAACGCGCGAGTTCATGAACACGGTGCAGCGGCTGCCCAAGTCGACAGGTGCGGCGGCATGGATGGCCTCTGCCGCAAAGTCCTGCACGCTGTAGTTGAGGCTGCTGGCAAAGGCCTCGATGAACGAGCCGCAGCCAGAGGAGCAGGCCTCGTTGAGCATGATGTGCTCGATGATGCCGTTCTTGACACGCAGGCACTTCATGTCCTGGCCGCCGATGTCGAGGATGAACTCGACGCCGGGGAGCATCTCCTCCGCACCCCTCAGGTGCGCGACGGTCTCGATCTCCCCGCTGTCTGCCTTGACTGCCTGGAGCAGCAAGCCCTCGCCATAGCCGGTAACGGTGGTATGGCCGATGCTCACCAGGGGGTTGCCCTGCTCGTCGCGGGGGATGTCATCCCACAGCTCGCCGAGCATGCGGCGGCAGGTGCCCAGCACATCGCCCTTGTTGGAGGCGTAGAAGGTCTTGAGGAGCTCGCCGTCCTGGCCGATGAGCGCGCTCTTGAGCGTAGTGGAACCAGCATCGATGCCCAGATAGGCAACACCGCGATACGAGGAGAGCTCGCCCCTCCTCACCGCATTCTTGGAGTGACGCTCCCTGAAGGCGCGGTACTCCTCCTCGTCTTTGAACAAGGGGTCGAGGCGCACGACCTCGCTGCCCTGAATGTCTCCCAGAGCCTTCAAGCGTCGCTCGACTTCGCTGAGCGTGAGCGACTCCTCGTTCTTGGAGCTGGCGATGGCAGCGCCGCGCGCCACGAAGAGATGGCTGTCTGCGGGCTCGAGCGTTGTCTCTGGCGTGAGCTCGAGCGTCTCGACAAAGCGGGCCTTGAGCTCGCTGAGGTAGTGGAGCGGGCCGCCCAAGAAGGCGACGTTGCCATGGATGGGACGCCCGCAGGCCAGGCCGGAGATGGTCTGCGTCACCACGGACTGGAAGATCGAGGCGGCGATATCCTCTTTCCGGGCTCCTTCGTTGAGCAGGGGCTGCACGTCGGTCTTGGCGAACACGCCGCAGCGCGAGGCGATGGGGTAGATGATGGTGTGGTTCTTGGCCAGCTCGTTGAGGCCGGAGGCGTCTGTGTCGAGCAGGCTTGCCATCTGGTCGATGAAGGCGCCGGTGCCGCCGGCGCAGGTGCCGTTCATGCGCTGCTCGATGCCACCGTCAAAGTAGATGATCTTGGCGTCTTCGCCTCCGAGCTCGATGGCGACGTCTGTCTGCGGGATCAGGGACTCAACCGCATACTTGTCTGCGATGACCTCTTGGATGAAGGGTACGTCGAGCCAGCCAGCAAGCAGCAGACCGCCGCTGCCGGTGATGGTCACCGCAGCAGGAACATCGCCCACCTGGGCGAGGGCTTCCTCGACAATCTCGATAACCGTGGCGCGGACATCAGAATGGTGCCTGCGGTAGACGGAGAAACGCACCTGGTCTGCTTGGTCAAGGGCCAGGAGCTTGACCGTGGTAGAGCCAACATCGATACCGATGCGGAGCGCGTCGTTCGGGAGCATGGTCATGTAGGAGCCTTTCCGAGCTCGCGTCTCAGCTGGTGCTGAGCGCATGGTTTTCTCATGTTCGTGCTGCAAATGCAGAGAACTTGATTGTACCTAAGCAGGGTGTATCTTTGGCAACACCCGCTTCTTCCTGCGCAAACTCTGCACAGCTGACGTGTAAAACCGCCCGCCCGGGCTCGAGCCCGGACGGGCGGCAGCACGTGCCCGCAAAGCGCAGGGCTAGTTCTTGAGAGAGTTGATAGGCGCGGGGAAGCGGCCTCCGCGACGCGCGAACACCGTCCCGGAATTGGTGTTGACCGCCATGACAGGCGCCTTGCCAAAGAGCCCGCCGTAATCCACACAGCCGCCAACAGCCTGGCCGATTGCCGGGATGAGGCGCACCGCGGTGGTCTTGTTGTTGATGAGGCCGATGGCCGCCTCGTCGGCGATGATACCCGCAATCGTCTCGACCGAGGTGTCACCGGGAATGGCGATCATGTCGAGGCCCACGGAACACACCGCCGTCATCGCCTCGAGTTTCTCCAGGGTGAGGCAGCCTGCCTCTGCAGAGCGAATCATGCCCGCGTCCTCGGAAACGGGGATGAACGCACCGCTCAGGCCGCCCACAGAGGAGCTCGCCATAACGCCGCCCTTCTTCACGGCGTCGTTGAGCAGTGCGAGCGCAGCGGTGGTTCCCGGAGCGCCGACCTTGCCCACGCCGATCGCTTCCAGGATCTCTGCCACAGAGTCCCCCTCTGCAGGGGTGGGCGCAAGGCTGAGGTCGAGAATGCCGCGCTGATAGCCCAGGCGCTTGGACGCCTCGCGCGCGATGAGCTCTCCCGCGCGGGTGATCTTGAAGGTGGTGGCTTTGATAGCCTCTGCAATCTCTGTCATAGATGCGGTCTTGGGCATGTCTGCCAAGACAGCGCGCACAACGCCGGGGCCGGAGATGCCGACGTTGACGACTTCACCAGGCTCGCCCGCCCCATGGAAGGCACCGGCCATGAAGGGGTTGTCCTCGACGGCGTTGCAGAAGACCACGAGCTTGGAAGCCCCCACACATTGGCGGTCTGCCGTGAGCTCGGAGCACTCGCGGATGATCTCTGCCATGCGCAAGACGGCGTCCATGTTGATGCCGGCCTTGGTGGAGCCAACGTTCACAGAGGCGCAGACCCTGTCCGTGATGGCGAGCGCCTTGGGAATGCTGTTGATAAGGCGGCGGTCGGCGTCTGCCATGCCCTTTTGCACCAGGGCGGAGAAGCCGCCCACGTAGTCCACGCCGACCTCCTTGGCGGCGCGGTCCATGGCCTGGGCGATGGGGGTGAGGTCCTCGGCATCTGTGGCGGCAGCCAACGCGGCAACCGGGGTGACGGAGATGCGCTTGTTGATGATGGGGATGCCGTACTCCCTCTGCAGCTGCTCTGCAGTGGGCACCAGGTTTTCCGCCGCCGTGGTGAGGCGCTCGTAGACCTTCTTTGCCACTGCGTTGACATCGTTGTCAACGCAGTTGTACAGGCTCAGGCCCAAGGTGATGGTGCGGATGTCCAAGTGCTGCTGGGTGACCATCGAGATGGTCTCGACAACATGGTCGGTGGTGACAGGCACGGGTACCCCCTCGCTACAGATTCTCAATCAGGCAGCCATTGTAGTCGATGGCATGCGCTCCTTACTGCTTACCGGTGCTCCACAGCTTGTTGAAGCAGCTCCTCATCTTTTCGACATACGGGCCTTCATGACCCCGGAAAGGCAATTCGCCCAGCTCCTCGTTGACGAGCAGCAGCTCGCATGATGAAAGCTCAGAGCGGGTGACGGCTAGCTGAGAGAGCTGGTAACCCAAGCTATGGGCGAGTGTTTTCGACAGATCTGCCGCAAAGCACTCGCAAGCATCCCTCAGCGGCCCTGATCCCAAGATGGCAAGGCGGTCACCGCAGCGTGCAAAGAGCGTGCCGTCGAGCTGCGCCCCTGAAAGCTCGTCTCCGTTCCACAGGAGGTCGGAGTCGCTCAGGAGCGGACGCTCGGCGGGGTCTCCAAGCTGCATGTCAACATCGCCGTTGGTCTCCACCGTCACGACCACGATGCCTCTCGGCTGCGCATAGAGCTTGTTGTCGCAGAACCACTCCAAGCGCGTGCGCAAGTACGAGCGCAACGCGGGGCCGACCCCGTAGGCAGCCAGGCTGCGCAGGCGGCGCTCGTAAAGCTGCACCACGCCGCTCTCATAACGCCAGTGAAGCTCGAGTCTCTCAGCAGGCACGTTGTTGGCAAGCCACTCCGCCTCCAGGGCAGCGTCGTCGCGCACGGGTGCGCTGGCTGCGGTCTTGATCTTGTTGCGGGGTATGTCTTGGCTCATGCCACTCCTCCTAGGCTCTGTTGCGTGAGGGGATGATACATCACAGAGCCACATCGGGTGTTGCCTTACCCCACTAGCTCGCAAACGGGGCCGGAAAACAAAAGAGGACGCCCTCCCGGCGTCCCGTTTTGTCGAGGCTTGTTCACGCAAGCCCCGTATGCCGTGCTCAACCCGCTCTCTCCTTGCTCGCTGCCTTCCCTCTGTGCGCCCGCTTAGCGCAGGCGTCCTCCCTCTAAAGGCGCGTTCCTCAAGGACGGGGAGCTACCGCATTTGATGCGCATGAAATCATACGGAAAAACGGCAAGCGGCGCAAGGGGAAGATTCAACGGAAAAGACAGCGGCGAGGGAAGCTGTCCCTCGCCGCCTTCACGAACTCTGGGTGCCGGGCTTAGTGGCGGAAGTGCCTGTGACCGGTGTAGACCATGGGCATGCCAGCGGCGTTTGCAACCTCGATGGAGAGGTCGTCGCGGATAGAGCCACCAGGCTGGATGAGCGCCGCAACGCCGGCGTCGCGCACGACCTCGAGGGTGTCCGGGAAGGGCAGGAAGGCGTCGGACGCGCACACCGCGCCCTTGGCGTCCTCGCCTGCCTGGTCAACGGCAATGCGGGCGGAATTGACGCGGTTGGGCTGGCCGCCGCCGATGCCCACGGTGCGGGTGCCCTTGGTCAGGACGACTGCGTTGGACTTGACGGACTTGGCAACCTTCCAGGCAAAGAGCAGCTCCTCCATCATCTCGGGAGTGGGCTTTGCCTCGGTGGGGACGGTGAACTGAGCGGGATCCTCGGCCACAGAGTCGAGGTCCTGGACGACCATGCCGCCCTCGACGATGCGGACCTCGACGTCGTTGCCCGCAGGGTTCATGCCACCGGTCTTGAGCAGGCGGACATTGGGCTTCTGCTCAAAAACGGCAACGGCTCCGTCTTCGAAGTCGGGGGCGATGAGCACCTCGGAGAACTGCTTGTTCACCTCGACGATCTGCTTGGCCAGGGCCTCGGTAACAGGGCGGTTGAAAGCCATCACTCCGCCAAAGGCAGAGACGGGGTCGCACTCGAAGGCGTCCTGGTATGCCTTGACGATGTCTGCTGCCTGGGCGATGCCGCAGGGAGTCTGATGCTTGATGATGACGCAGGTGGGAACCTCGGTGCCGAACTCGCGGCATGCAGACCACGCGGAATCGGTGTCGAGGTAGTTGTTGTAAGAGAGCTCCTTGCCCTGCAGCTGCTGGGCGTTGGCCAGAGTGTGGGCTGCAGAGGCGGGCTCGCCACCCTTGCGGCCAGGATTGAGACGCTTGTAGAAGGCAGCCTTCTGATGGGGGTTCTCGCCGTAGCGGAGGGTGGCCTCCTTCTCCAGGACGATGCGCTTGTCATCCGCAAAGTCCGTCTCCTCGCCAAGCTCCCCGAGCATCCAGTTGTAGATGGCGTTGTCATAGGCGCTGGTGGTGCGGAAGACTTCGAGGGCCAGCTTCTTGCGGGTTTCGAGAGTGGTGGCACCGCCGTTGGCGCGCATCTCGTCAAGGATGGCGCTGTAAAAAGCGGGGTTGGTCACCACGGTGACGCTAGCATGGTTCTTGGCGGCAGAGCGCAGCATGGAGGGGCCGCCGATGTCGATGTTCTCGATGGCGTCTGCATACTCCACGCCGGGCTTGGCGATGGTAGCCTCAAAGGCGTAGAGATTGACCACGATCATGTCGATCATCTCGATGCCGTTTGCCTCGGCATCTGCCATATGGGTCTGGAGGTCCCTGCGGCACAGAAGGCCGCCATGGACCTTGGGATGCAGGGTCTTGACGCGGCCGTCCATCATCTCGGGGAAGCCAGTGACCTCGTCGATCATGGTAACCGGGATGCCGGCCTCCTTCAGAACGCGTGCGGTACCGCCAGTGGAGATGATTTGAACGCCGAACTCATCCACCAGCGTGCGGGCGAAGTCCTCGCAGCCAGTCTTATCTGTGAGGGAGATAATCGCTCGCTTGATCTTGGGATCAGCCATCGAAGCCCCTTTCATAGGTTATTTGCAGGCATGTGACAAAGATAGCGCCCCCACGTTCGGTGTGGGGGCGCTATTGCATTCGAATGGGGCGAAGAGTAGCTCTAGTTGCCCTCGGTGACGAAGTCCTCGGGCTTCACGTCTTCGATGAACTTGTGGAACTCCTCCATGACGATCTTCCTGTCTGCGCCGGGTTTGAAGGAACGCGGGAGGGCAGCCGCCTCGAGGACCTCCCTGGAGGCAAAGAGCGGGGCGTCTGCGCGGATGACGAGGGCGATGGCATCGCTGGGCCGAGCATCGACACGGGTGTACATGCCGTTGGGGCAGCGCAGGTACACCGTGGCATAGAAGGTGGTGTCCTTCACGCGGTCGATGACGGCGCGGCTCACGGTGCCGCCCATGGAGCGGACGATCTGCGCCATCGTGCTGTGCGTGAGAGGGCGCTCTGCATGCGTGTGATCGATGGCTGCGGCGATGGCCGCTGCCTCTGCAGGACCGATCCAGATGGGGAGGACGCGGTCATAGATCTCGTCATCCTGCTCGCCCGGAAGGGCAAGGGCCTTGCTGGGACGCAGTGAGAGGACGGAGGGCTGGGAAATCAAGCCGAGCGCCAGAGATTCGATTGTCATGGGAACCATCTCGAGGTCCATCGCGCACCTCCTCGGCACTGTCAAAACCTAGTATTCAAGGGGGATTATAGCCTTAGCATGCCATGGCACCTGCATTGTTACCGTGGCGAAACGCGGGGGTGGTTGCGCACTGCACAGCCCCGAGCCTACAGACGCGGCAAGAGGGCCATGATGATGCGACCGATGTTGCCCGCTGCCAGCTCTGCAGCACGCGAGACGTCTTCGATGCTGAGTGGCTCCCCGCAGACGCCTGCAGCAGGATTGCTGATGAGGCTAATCCCCAAGACGGGCAGGCCCACGTGGTTTGCGGCGATGACCTCTTGGACGGTCGACATGCCCACGGCGTCTGCTCCCATCGCCCTGAACGCCCTGATCTCTGCCGGGGTCTCAAAGCTCGGCCCGAGAACGCCGATGTAGACGCCCTCGCGCAGCTGAACCCCGCACTCAGAGGCGGCGGCGCGCGCCAGTTCGCGCAGACGGGGGCTGTATGCATGCGTCATGTCGAAGAAGCGCGGCCCCAGCTCTGGGGAGCGCCCGATGACCGGGTTGATCATCTGCAGGTTGATGTGGTCTTCGATGAGCATGAGGTCGCCCACCTGGTACGAAGGGTCTATGCCACCCGCGGCATTGGTGACGATGAGCGCCTGAGCGCCAAGTGCTTTGAGCAGATAGACGGGAAAAGCCACCTGCTGGGCGCTGTTGCCTTCATACGCATGGATGCGGCCCTGCATGCAGGCCACAGTGCGCCCCGCGAGCTTGCCCAGCACAAGACGGCCCCGGTGCCCTTCAGCGGTTGCTGCAACCATGCAGGGGATGTTCGAGAAGCCGATTGAGGCGCACTGCTCGACACGCTCGGCCAACTCGCCCATACCGCTTCCCAAGATAATGCCCAGCTCCGGGACAAACCCCGGGGCAAGCTCGCGCACTGCGCGCGCCGCCTGCTCGACGGCTTCTCTGGTAACGAGCTCATCCATTGCGTGATCCTCCTTGAGGGCATCGTACGTAACCTGCTTTGGAGGATAGCGCATGGGTGTCACACAGCGATCGAGAACGCCCACGTGGCAGCATGCGCTCAACGGCCACGCAAAACCAAGTTCCGGCTTTTCGCTGCGGCACTTCTATGCCATAATGTCAAAGCTTTCTGCCCCCATCGTCTAGAGGCCCAGGACGTCGCCCTTTCACGGCGAAGATCGCGGGTTCGAATCCCGCTGGGGGTGCCAGCACAAGCTTCCGGCCGGCAGGCGCACGCCCCGGCCGTTTTCTTTTCTACAGCCTGGCTGCAGGGCGAGCCGCTGCCACTGCAGGCTGCTACCATGTGCTGAGAACAAGGGGCCGCCTCTGGCGGCAGTAGACGAGAGGGGTTGCAATGGGCAACGAAAACGCTGTTCTCGAAGAGGGCGCAGACCTGGCGGCGATCCTCCTTGAGGGAAGAGCCTTCTACACTCGCAAGGGGGGAGACGTCAACGTCACAGACGACATGGCCAGCCCCGAGCTGCGTTGCGCCGCCGCGCTTGCCATGGGTGCCTCGCACAACATCAACTACTATCCCCTGCTGCGCCAGGCTGCGATGACTGATGCAGACGCAGGGGTCCGCAAGGCCGTCCGCACCGCATCAGACATGCTCGAGGAGGAGTTTGGCGAAGAGGCCTGCCTTGCCGCAGACGAGGCCTACACGGGAGGCGTCCAGGTCAAGAATTCCGAGGAGGCCCACATCTCCGGCGATTTCTTCAACGCCAACCTCAACGACTTCCGCTGATCGCAGTCCCGGCAGCGCGCAGCTGCCAAACCCAAGGGTGCCACAGGCCCTGTCCAGCAGGCAGCGCGCCAGCTGGGCAGGGCCTTTTTGCGCCTTGGAGAAGCGTTCGCCATAGAACCCGCAGCGGCCAGAGTGGCGCTCAAAACAACTCTTCACATAATGGAATACCAAGGAGGGGAGCACGTGGCACTTGAGAGCAGCAGGCCGCTGAGCTGCTGGTTTCCCGTCACGTTACCCGCCATCCAAAAACCACTCTGTGGAAAGCAGGGTTCCGGCTCTGTGGAAAACGGGTAGATCGGTCTGAACCGAGTCTGAAATCACTCGTACTTCGCTCGTGTTTTGGTCTGAGTTCGCTCGTGCTTTGGTCTGACGCCTGGATAGATTTGCCCGATAAGGTGTGCCCACTCGCAAGACAGGAGCCCGCGGCCGTCGCAAGCCCGGGCTCCCCGAGAAGAGATGGAGCCACCATGGAACTCGCGTTCGCCATCACAACGCTGGCTTTTGCCGCCGGATTCTTCCTCGTGCCCTATGCCAGCAGGGAGCTCCTGATCTACAAGTACCAAGAGATTAACCGCAGTTGGAGCAGGAGCCTGGAGGACTACCGCCACCACCTGCTCTTCACCCGCAAGAAGCCGAGCATCGACGGCGAGCGGGTTGAGAGGGAGATGGCCCTCTGGGGCAAGCGGCAGATCACCTTGGTCACTGCCGGGAAGCTGTCTTACGAGAAGGTCTGCGCCCTGAGAGATGCCGGGCTGCTCCCAAGCAGGCCCAGGGCCCGAGACCCCTCCCTCTCGCTGCCCAGGGAGCGTGAGGTCGAGGAGAGCTACAGGCTCAACCTCACCCTCCCGCTGCGCCTGAGCTGCGGTGCGCTCCTAGCCGCCGCAGCCCTGGCGCTGGGCCTGAGCGGGGCCTCTCCCCCAGCCGTGGCAAGCGGCATTGCCGCGGGTGCCCTCATGGAGTCTGTCTTCCTGTGCGACATGCGCGCCCGGATCATCCCCTGGCAGCTCTGTCTGCTCTTCGGGCTTGCTGGAGTGCTCTTCTCTCTCAGTGTCTCTGGAGTCCACGGACTGGGCGTCTCCCTAGTCACGGCACTTGCCATGAGCCTTGTCCTCCAGATCACCAACAGCGCCATGAGCTATCTGGGTGGGCGCCCTGCAATAGGTGACGGCGACCTGCGCTTCATCCCCATGATCTGCATCTTCTCCGGCCTTGCCGGAACACTCTACGGCTTTGTGGGCGCGAGCCTCGTCATGGGACTCGTGGCTGCAGCAACCATTCTCTTCAAAGGAGGCAACCGAAAGTCCTACGTTCCCTATGCACCAGGGCTGAGCTGCTGGTATGCCATCGGCCTTGTCACGCAGCTCGCCTGCATGTAGACCCTCCCCTGCACAGAAAGGACAAACCCATGTTCAAGAGCTTCTTCATCGACGAGCCCGGCAATGGGGCAGAGACCGTCGAAATCGTCATCGGGATCATCTGCTCTGTTGGCCTGGGAGCCGCCCTCTTGAGCTTCCAGAACATCCTGCGCGGCGTCATCGGCGACACGGGCACCAACATCACCAACGTCTTCAACAGCCTGGCGGCAGGAGCAACCAGCTCTGCCGGGTCGGGCAGCTAGAGTCGCTGGGACCGCCCTGCCGCAAGGAGATGACATGAGACCCCCTGCCCACCCATGCCCACAGCGCGAAGACGGGGCTGCCGTTATCGAGCTGGTATTCGTCTTGCCGCTGGTGCTGCTGATGGCGGCAGCCGTCTTGGACTTGAGCGCCCTGATCAAATGCAACCTCGCTCTCGACTCGGCGGCAACCGCAGCCGTGCGCTACTGCATGGACGCGCCTTCTGCAGCAGACAACCCGGCAGAGCTCAAGCGCTACTTGGTCTGCATCGACCCCGCCATGGAGGGCGCCGAACTTTCTGTGAGCCTGGGCGATCGCACGTCCCAAGGCTACACGCACCTCATCTACCCCGGTGCCTCAGAAAGCGTCGTTGCCCGTGCGTCGAGCTGCACCTACCAGCCCTTCAGCGTCGAGCTGAGCTACACCGGAAGCTATTACACCCTGGTGGGCAGGGGGATCTCGCTGGCATGCGGCGGCGACGGCTCGCTCAAGGCAGTCTGCAGGGAGTCGGGCTGCCTTGACAGGACAGACGGGAGCAGCTGGTGACAGAGCACTCACACAACACGCACACGGAGCTCGGTGCAGAGACGGTTCAACTGGCGATTGCAATGCCCTTGTTCATCATCGTGACCATGGCCTTTGTGCAGCTGTGCGTCATGGCGTTTTCGGTTCTGACCCTCTCCGGAGAAGTCGAGCAGGCGGCATGGGGCGTTGACGTCGAGGAACTGGCGCGCTGCTCTGGCAGCGAGGAGGCCAACAAGCTTGTGAGGGACGAGATCATCGCAAGCGCAGGTAAGCTGGATCACAGCTCCCTTGTCGTGAGCAACGCCTCGTTCAGCCAGCAAGACAGCTACAGCCACTACGCCACAACACCCATCATCAACAACAACGTTGTAGTCGACGAAGAGGAGCACAGCCGCTATCAGCTTGGGGAGTTCTACCGCGAGACCTCGGCAGGGCTCGTCGAGTTCGACGTCTCGTTCGAGCTGCCCACGCTGATCAACCTGCCCGGTCTGGCCCACATGAAGGTCTCGAAGCACATCGCCCGCGAAAGAGCAGTCCTGACCAGGACGGAGATCCGCTGATGAGAGACGAAGGGGGAAACATAACGGTGCTCACGGCCCTCATGGCCATGAGTCTGACCCTGGCCCTTGCCCTTGCAGTTGAGTTCGGCTGCCTCTACACCGTCAAGAGCGCCTTTGACAACGACCTCAACGTAGCCCGAGAAGAAACTCTCTCGGCCGGTTGCGGGATGCAGCTCAAGAGTTCCCCAGACCCAGGAGGTCTGCTTGCAGAGAAGGTGGTCTCGTCCCTGCGCCGCAACGGGTACCAAGGCGGCATCACCTTTTGGTTCTACGAGGCAACCCCGGAGCAGATCGAGCGCGCTTGCCCGCAGATCGACGACGCGGCAAACGTGAGGGCAATGGCCTACCACGTTGTTCTCGAGAGCGCATACGAGAGCACCATGGTGCCAGAGGCGCTCCTTGGCGAGCTCAACGTGTCAAACGGCATCACTGCGGCACTCGCGCCCTACGCCACGCACCGCACCTACAAGCCCGAGGGCATCGCCGGCAGGCTCTGGCGCTTCAGCGCTCCAACAGCAAGCTCCGCGTTGAGCGTGCAGGAGCGCCCCCTCACCGAGACGACACCTGCATTGGAGGCGGCCGTCGTGCAAGCACTCGAGAAGCCAGCAGAGATCTACCAAGCCAACAACTAGCACGAGAGGAGAACGAGCAATGCCAGAATCGCCCCGGTTTGTTCGAAAGCTTTCGCAAGGCGAGCCCAGCAAAGGCAGTCACTCCGCATCAGCACCAGACGAGACGAATGCCAAGGTATCGCGCTTGGCAACGATCACATCAATAAGCGCCTTCCTCGCAACAGGCTGCCTCATCTTCGCAGCCGTCACAAACAGCCAGGCAAACAGCGCCCTGGCAAGCGTTCAGGCGGACATGGCCCCAGCCGTCGTGGCTGTCCAGGACATCCCCAGCGGAGCAACCATCGAGGCTTCCATGCTCGCGAGCGCAGAGATTCCCGCGCGCTATCTGGGAGAGAACAGCCTGCACGCAGCCGAGGAGGCAATCGGCAAACAGGCGGTGGTTCGCATCGACGCCAACACCCCGCTGCGCAGCAGCGAGCTCACCGCATCGGACGCAAGCTCATCGCTGGCAGGAAGAATCGCCAAGGGTATGAAGGCGGTGAGCATCAACGTGAGCACAGAAACCGACTTCGCCCAGTCGCTGCTGCATCAGGGAGACCGCGTGAGCCTCTACTGCTTTGACGAGCAGGGCAGGGAGAAGCGCATTGCGAGCGATGTCGAGGTCCTGGCTCTCGACGGCTATGTGAGCTATCAGGATCTGCTGGCCGCGAGCGGCACAGCAAGCTACTCAACAGTCTCCGTCCAGGTAACGCAAGAGAAGGCAGAGGAAATACGCTCCATCCAAGCAGCTGACATCGCTATCTGGATGGTTCTCAGTTCCTCTGCAGACATCAAACGCTAGAGGAGGAGCTCATGGACTACGAGCTCAAGCAACGGTTCCGCTCCGCGCTCCAAGAACAAATTGCAAGCCAGATCTCGCTTGCCGGCACCGATGACGAAACAGTCAAGGCCTTGATCAGGAGCACCGTCGAAGAGGCAACAAGCCTTTCCCCGGACATCGACCAGGACGAACGCGAGGAGTTGATAGAGGACTTCATCAACGAATTCCTGTACTTTGGGCCTCTGCAGCCCCTCCTCGCCGACCCCGACATCTCGGAGATCATGGTCAACGGAGGTGGCGTCGACAAGGACGGCAACTGGCGGCCTCACGAGGTATGGATCGAGCGGGCGGGTGTGCTCTGCCGCTGTCCCGAGGTCAGGTTTGACGGCGAGGAGCATGTGCGCCGCATCATGAACCGCATCTGTGCACGTCAAGGCCGGCGCATAGACGACGCAAATCCCATAGAGGATGCCAGCCTGCCAGACGGCTCGCGCTTCAACGGAACCGTCTACCCCGTGTGCCCAGATGGCAGCTGCTTCAACATCAGGCGCTTCAGCCAGGAGATGCTCACGGCAGACGAGCTGGTCAAGGGCCAGAGCGCCTCCAAGGCAGAGATGGAGTTCCTGCTCACTTGCGTGGCAGCGCGCTGCTCGATCCTCATCAGCGGAGGCACCGGCAGCGGCAAGACCACGTTGCTCAACGTGCTGGCAAGCGCCATCCCAGAAGGCGAGCGAATCGTGACCATCGAAGACACCTGCGAGCTGCTCGTTCACCGGCAGCATGAGCATGTCGTGCGCTTGGAGGGGCGCAAGCCCAACGCAGAGGGCGCTGGAGAGGTCACGCTCGACCAGCACCTGTGCTCCGCGCTCAGAAAGCGCCCTGACCGCATCATCATCGGCGAGTGCAGGGGCGCCGAGGCATACACGATGCTCGAGGCAATGAACACAGGCCATGAGGGCAGCATGACCACCATCCATGCAAACGACCCGGTCTCTGCACTCACCCGCCTAGTGACCTTGGTCAAGCAGGGTGACCCGACCCTCTCGGAGGACACCGTGCGCTCCAAGATCGCCGCCGCTCTCGACCTGGTGGTCCAAGTGCAGCGCCTCAGCGATGGCAGCAGGCGCATCACCTCCATCGAGGCGATCGGGGACAACATCGACGGCCACATACAGCACGAGCAGCTCTTCTTCTATGAGAAGGGCGAGCTCGACGACGAGTCGACGCGCCACCGCAGCTGCCAGGTGCAGCCCAGCCACATACGCCAGCGCATTTGCGAGGCAGGCTATGTCTACGAACCCAGCTGGTTCATAGACGAGCTGGAGGCCGCCTGATGGGAGTCCTGTTCAACATCGTCAGCTTCTCGCTTGCGATAGCCTTGCTGTGCGTGTGCGTGGTCTTTTCTCTCCGCTTTCTGAACATCAGAAAAGACCTGCAGGAAAACGAGGCGCGCCTGCTCTTCAAGAAGGTCATGAACAGCGGTGGAGAGAAGGAGCCTCGTGCAGGAGAGCTGAGAGGGCGGGAGCTCAGCGGCCTGGAAGCGCGCCTTGCAGACGCAGGGCTCGCGCTCAAGCCGCGGGCGTGGCGCACGCTGCAGCTTGGCGGCTCTCTCGCCGCCGCAGCCTTCGTCTTCCTCGCCAGCGGGGGTGTTGCATCAAGCAACCCCATCCCAAACGCCCTCGTGGCTGCAGCAGCCGGCGGAGCAGTGGTTCTGGGATCGCGGGGCTTCCTCGCATCGCGAGCACGCAAGCAGACCCTTCTGCTAGAAAAGCAGCTGTCTCAAATCGAGCTTCAGATTGCGGAGAACTCGCGAAGCGGGCTTTCCATATCGCGCTCTGTCATGGTCTGCGCCGAGTTGGCAGACGAGCCCCTCAAGGGACATCTGCGCCGTCTCTACAACGAGATCACCTACTCGGACACCACCCTCGCAGAGGGCTTTGAGAACATGGCAAACCGCACGGGCTCCGCAGATGTGAAGCTGCTGGCCCAAGTCATCGCCGTGCAACAGCAGACAGGTTCGAACCTCGCCGAGGCCCTCGAGTTCTTGCACGAGACGATTTCAAGGCGCATAGAGATGAGGCAGTCGCTTCGCAGCTCGCTGGCAGAGACGAAAATCACACGCAACATAGTTGCCGCGACACCTTGGGTGATCTTTCTCCTGCTGGCATTCTGCCCGGGCATCCACATCGCGGGCTTCTGGGAGTTCTACTCAACGAACCCCCTGGGATGGGCCGTTCTGGGCTGCTGCGCCATTGCAGAACTGGCGATACTCCTGCTCATCTCGCGCATGTCCAACCTCACACTGGATTAGAGGCGGTGAACGCCATGGTCGGCATATCAACTCTCATGGTCATAGGCGCTGTCTCGCTTGGAGCAGCCGTTGCAGTGCGCGGAGCACTCTACCGCGGCTTTGAAAAGGACAGGGCTGCCGCAAGCAGGCATACCGGAGGCAGATCCCAACGGCAGCAGGGTAGAAATCGCCTGCTCCAATCCATCAACAGCTTGGGGGGCTCGGCACCTGTCAGAACAGAGAAGGCCGGCGAGCTGCGCGCCAAGCTTGCCCAAGCAGGCCTGCACTTGGAGCTCAACACCTGGCGAGGATTGCAGATCGCGAGCTTTGCAGCGGGCACACTCTTGGCAGCAGCAACCCTCCTGCAGGGCCTGAGCGCCGGGCATGCATTCTCGGCTGTGATCTCACTGTGTCTCGGTGCCGCTGCGCCCACGCTGCTCCTGCACTCGCTCACAAGAGACAGGAAGACCCATATCCGCAAGTCGATGGCCTCTAACCTGGAGCTTCTCTCCATCACTGTGAGAAGCGGATACCCGCTCGAGAGGGGACTCAAGCTCGTGGCAAACTCCTCAAGCGGCCCGCTATCAGAGGAGTTCAAGCAGGTTGACGCAGATATCAATCTGCTGGGCATGAGCATGGAGCGGAGCTTGGGGCGCATGGCACAGCGCTGCGACGTCCCAGAGGTCTCGACATTCTGCTCGGCGCTCATACAGGCCTCCAGACAGGGAACAAGCATCACGAGGGTGCTCGACTCACAAGCGCGCCTTGCCCGCTCGGAGCACTATGCCGCCCTGCAGGAGAAGGTCAACAAGCTTCCGGCAAAGCTCGTCGTGCCCATCTTCGGGATCATGGCGCTGATCATCGTGATCGCCCTGGTGCCCCCGGTTTACCAGACGGTGCTGATCTTCATGGACTCGTACACCGGTACCGGAGCAAACAGCGCGGTGCTCTTTGGATAGATCTCTTAACCGCAACAACTCCGTCAGCAACGGGTAAGCGAATGCCTGCACTCAACAGCGTCTTGGTTCGCGCGCAAGCAAGCGCCATCTCAGCGAACGAGCAGGCATCGTGTTCCCAAGCAACACCAACACCAGAGGAGCAAGACATGGAAACCACCACTGCTGCAACACAAGTGCGAAGGCACTCTGCGCCCATGGCGCTGCTCGCACTGCTAGCAGCCCTGCTGTGCGTCCTCATGCTCGCACAGCCAGCCCGAGCAGGCTCGCTGCAGATCGGAGCAGACGGAAGCAGCGCCACCATTGCCGCACCGCTGAGCGTCAAGTACAAAGCCTCGGAGATGAGAGACGCTCTCTGGAACCACGGGAGCTTCTACATCTACTTCTTCCAAGGCGCCAGCGGGGTTGAGACAGAGCTCGTCAAGAGGCGCGGCTCGGACATCAAGACAAGCCAGGTCTCGCTGAAGTTCTCAGAGGATGTGTCTTGGGCAAAGGTGCACGTTGCCTCTGTTGATTCGAGCACACCAGGCAACGGAGGCAAGAACAAGCGACTCAAAGACAGCCAAGGCAACAACCTGCTGCTTTCACCATGGCTCACCAGCGGCAAGCGCTTTTACGTGTGGATCTCTGACACAGGAGGCAACGGGGGCGCGATCAGCCTGCGCGGCACCCAAACCCGCACCGTGTACGCAAACGGCAGCACCTTCAAGAACGTCGAGACGATCACAGTGGTCTCTCAGCCCGGAGCCAACCACCTGACCCAGGGAGAAACCGAGTCCGACTTTGACAGCGTGCTCAACATCCCCTTCCGCTGGGAGGGCAAAAAGGCGTCCCAGGTGCCCTTCCGCGCTTTCAACAGCCGTGGCGTGGGCAACAACGATGCCTATGTGACCTTCTACCGCATGGCGTGGAAGCAATACACCAGCGGAACGACCTATGGCGGGTACACCCCCTACAAGCTGCAGCACGGCACCACGAACGCAAACAACCTGTGGACCTCTGTCAACCTTGCCTCCATCGGCATGGTCACAGCACGCAGCTATACAGATGAAACCTACCAGGTGGAGACCGGCGATGTGTTCCGCAATACGGACACATCCCTTGTCTGCTGCCTGAGAACCCCCAAGGAGCAGCTCAAGCTCGACACGAACGGGGGGACGCTCGTCAAGGGGAAGACCAGCTACAGCGGCAGCGCGGTCAACTACAAGAAGGCGTATTGCGAAAGCACGGTGACCCTGCCCACCCAAGGCAGCAAGAAGGGACGGGACGGATCCCTTGAGGGATACGAGCTGGCCGGCTACAGCTGGAAAAGCGGAACAAAACGCAACTCCTTTCAGGCGGGCAGCCCCTCGGGCACGGCAAGCTTCAAATCGTTTGACCAGGCGTCGCCAGAGGCACCAGCCATCCAGGACCCCAAAGTAACGCTTTGCAACAGCTGGCAGATGCCGAGCTTTGGACCAGAGAACCTCGAAGAGAACGGGACCGCAACGCTCAAGGCGCCCAGCGTGGCAACCGTCACCTACCGTGCCCAGTGGAAGGCGCTGCCCTTCACCATCCACTACATTGTGAACGGCTCTGAGGTGGATAGCGAAACCGTGCCCTACGATGAGAGCTACAGCCTGAAACCAGCACCGAGCGGCAGCGGGGGCTGGACAGTGCGCAAGCAAGACGGCAGCCCCGCCACGGCAAGCGGATACATGCCGGCACAGGACTTGTTCGCCGTTGCAGAGACACCCGCTGAAAACACCGTCCGCTACTACGTGGACGACAAGCTCGTTGCAAGCTACTCGATTCCCTTTGGAAGCGAGCCCTTAGTCACAAGCTACACCGACCGCAGCGCGCCGGGCATCGAGTTCAGCGACGACGGCATCTGGCAAACCGAGACGTGCAGCTTCAGCGCCACGTACAAAGAGCACTACAACGTGCCCATACAGGTGCCCTGCACACACTACGTACCCCAAACCCAATGGGTCGAGGGATACTGGGTCACCATCCCCCGCACCGTCACGGTCAACGGCAAGCCCGTCACCCAGTACATCAAGTACTACGTGAGCGGCTACTACGTCGACACCAGCTACTACGAACACGACTATGACATGCAGGACGACTACATCAACTACAACGTTTGCACATACAGCAGCTCCTTCGACGTGCCGAGCAACCCCCATGGTGGAACCTGGCACGGATGGTTCGCAGACCGCGCCTGCACGGTTCCCGCACAGAGCAGCTACAGCTTCACCACCGGCAGCTCCCTGAGCTTCTACAGCTACACCACGCACAAAGCAGCCTTCATCGTCAACGGGAAGCCCCAGCTCGAGCAGGAAAAGCGCTATGGAGAGGTGATCAACCCCTACCTCCACGGCGACGAGCTCAACCCCTTTGGAGGCAATCTGGTCTGCTGGTTCTCTGATGAGGCATGCACCGCCCCATGGGGAACGGCCGTGAAGGTAGGGGCGGACGACGTCTTCTTCTATGCGCACACGATGCATACCATCCACTTCTGGATGGACGCGGGCAAGAAGGTCCCCACAGGTGGAGACCAGCAGGAGCCCGGCGATGAAGATGAGGAGGCAGACTCCGGCCTCACTGACGACGACCCCGAAGAGCTCATGTACTGCAGATACGAGACCACGCTGCGCTACGGGGAAACGCTCGCGCTGCCAGGAGGGCCTGAAGTGAGCGCTAGAGTCACCCGCCCTGGCTGCGAGGACTGGGCAGCAAGCAATGGGCGCTGGTACGTCGACCCTGCCTGCACAGTGCCTGCGACAGGAGGAGCCTGCACCGCAGACGCCACATACTACTCCTTCAACACCGTGAAACTGAGCTATGCCCTCTCGACCTATGCAGAGCAGCTCCAAGAGGCACACGAGCTCAAGGACGCCTCGACCCGCAATCCGGTGAGCTTGAGCAGCTACCTGCCCGCCCCCGCTACCTACCGCTACGGGGAAGAGGTGGAGCCGAAGGGGGACGGGCGCGTCTTCTGGAGCACAGACGGCAAGCTCACGCGCTCTGCCGAATCTGTACGCGGAGCCTTCCTGAACAAGGGGGCGTCGGGCAAGGCGGCAAAAAAGCTCGTACTCGACAGGTCTCTCACCGCCTACAAGGACTGGGCCCAGGGGCTTTTTGACGGAATCATCACGAACTAGGAGGCGCACATGAGAACACTCACCAAGGGCTCTGAATCAGCAAGCAAGACGAAGCTCGCCACCTGCAGCATCCTGGCACTCGCCCTGCTTTGCACCGCAACCCCTGCGCTCGCCCAAGCCCTCAGCGGCGAGTCCCCTGCCCGAGCGGGTTTTGCCCTGCAGGGAACAAGCGAACTCGCATCGAACGCAGCCGATGTGGTCGCCAGCGGAAGCTTCGAAGGCAACCCCTCGCTGCGCTGGACCCTCGCCGGCAACGGCAGCCTGGCAGTTGCCGGCAGCGGGGTGGCCACCTGCACCGACGAGCTGCTCGCTGTGGGAGACCAGGTCACGAGCATCTTCATCGGCCGCGAGGTGACAGCGCTCGACGCTGATGTCTTCTCGTTTTTCACCAAGCTCGAAAGCGTTGCCTTCGAGGAGGGCAGCCTGCTCGGGCTGATCGGGGCAAGCGCTTTCGAAGGCTGCACAAGCCTTACTGGCATCTGCATTCCCGCAGGTGTCGAGAACATCGGAAACAGCGCGTTTTCGGGTTGTTTTGAGCTTGCCAGCGTGGAGTTCGAGCAGGGCAGCGCCCTGCGCAGCGTAGGTGCCTCATCCTTCTCCAGCTGCGAGAAGCTGAGGAGCATCACCCTTCCGCCCACCACGGAGCACATCGGGGACTACGCGTTCTACGGCTGCAGCTCGCTTGAAAGCCTGAGCATCCCCCCAAAGGTTGCGCAGGTGGGCGAGGCCGCCTTCGAGGACTGCACCGCACTAGAGGAGTTTGTCGTGGAGAACCCGGCGGCCACAAAGCTACCTTCAAGCGCACTCACAGGTACACCGCAAGCGGCTCCCGCACCCAGTATCCAGATCAAGAGCCTCAGGGCGACCGGGCACAGGACCCTCAAGCTTTCATGGAGCAAAGCATCGGGGGCCAGCTCCTATACCGTCTTCTACAAGAAGAGTGGCGCCAAGGCCTTCCGCCAACTCAAGGTTCGAGGAGCTTCGAAGACAAGCATCGCCTTGAAAAAGCTCGCAAAGGGCAAGCGCTACGAGGTCTGCGTCTCTGCGCACAAGGACGGCAAGGTCATCTGCAAGGCCCGCGGACTGCTCTCGCCCAAGGTGCGTTGATCGGAGGGCTGCACCCCAAGGCTTTGGACAACAAGCTCGTAACCCTGCCTGGCATAACCCGGGCTCCACGCAGCTCTAAAGCGCGCAGCAAAACGGAAGGGTGCGGCCTTCGCAGCCACACCCTTCCGTAGACGAGCTGTATGCGTGCGCTCCAGTTATGCGCAGCTACTTGTTCTCTGCCTCAAAGCGCTTCATGAAGGCGACGAGGGCTTCGACGCCCTCCATGGGCATGGCGTTGTAGATGCTCGCACGCATGCCGCCCACAGAGCGGTGGCCCTTGATGTTCTCGATGCCGGCTGCCTTGGCCTCCTTCACGAACTTCGCGTCGAGCTCGGCGTCACCGGTGACGAAGGGGACGTTCATGATCGAGCGGTCTTCCTTGGCTGCGGTGGCAGTGTAGAAATCGGTGCTGTCCAGGTAGTCGTAGAGGAGGGCAGCCTTTGCTTCGTTGATCTTCCTCATTCCCTCGAGCCCACCTTGGGCTTTGATCCACTTGAAGACCTTGCCACAGATGTAGATGCCGTAGCACGGCGGAGTGTTGACCATGGAGTCTGCCTCTGCCATGGGCTTCCAACGCATGATGGTGGGGGTGTTTTCCAGCCACTCGTCCTTGAGCAGATCCTCGCGCACGATGACGATGACCACGCCGGCGGGTCCGATGTTTTTCTGCACACCGCCGTAGATGACGCCGTACTTGGAGACATCCATGGGTTCGCTGAGGAAGCAGCTCGAGACATCCGCAACCAGCGGCACAGCGCCAGTCTCTGGCAGCTTGTGGTACTTGGTCCCGTAGATGGTCTCGTTCTCGCAGATGTAGACGTAGTCGGCCTGAGGATCGAGCTCAAGCGCGTCGACATCGGGGATGTAGCTGAAGGTGCGATCCTCGGAGCTTGCCACGCAGCGGGCGTTGCCCAGCAGCGCCGCCTCCTTGAAGGCCTTCTTGGACCAGCTGCCGCTGACGATGTAGTCGGCCTTGCCGCTGCCGGTCATGAGGTTCATGGGGACACCCGCAAACTGCAGCGTGGCCCCGCCCTGCAAGAAGAGGACCTTGTAGCTGCTGGGGATGTCGAGCAGCTCGCGCAGGTCTGCCTCGGCCTCTTCGATGATGCCCTTGAAAGCTGCAGAGCGATGGCTCATCTCCATCACGGACATGCCCGTTCCCTGGTAGTCGAGCATCTCTGCAGCGGCTTCTTGCAAGACGGATTCCGGCAGCACTGCGGGGCCGGCGGAGAAATTGTAAACGCGTGCCATGGTTAGGCCCTTCTTCTTGTTGATGGTGTGGTGAGATCTGCACGCTGCAGAGCCCAGAGGCGGACCACTGTTTGGCATCTGGCGAGCACGCTAGCTACCTTAGCGCAAAACACGAGTGCGGGAGCCCGCAGCAGGCCCCCGCACCCCGGATTCAAGTCAATTGAACGCTGTCAAAGCGGCGCTCACGCTTGGCAGTGGCTAGTCCTTGTAGCTGACAACCTTGGGCTTGATCACGCCGTAGCCCCCGTTGGCACGGCGGTACACAACCTGGACCTGGTGCTCGTCTTGGTCGAAGTAGACGTAGAAGTCGTGACCAAGCAAGTCGATCTGCACCAGGGCGCGCTCCATGGTCATGGGCTCCATCTCGATTTCCTTGTCGCGGACAAGGAGGTCGTCGTCCTCGCCAACCTCCTCGACAGGGGGCAGCTCGATGGCGTCGATCTCTTCGACGGCCATGCGCTTGATGGTGCCGCGGCCACCGCGACGGTCGACCACGCGGGTCTTGTACTTGCGCAGCTGGCGGGCGACCTTGTCGGACGCCGCATCGATGGCGGCGTACATGTTGTCTGCAGACTCGCTCACGCGAATCACAGCGCCCTTTGCGTAGAGCGTGACCTCGCAGGTGTGCGAGACGGGGTTTGCGGGGTTGTGGCCAACGCGGAGGACAACCTCCGCGTCCATGGCGGCAGCTTCGAACACCTCGAGCGAGCGGCCGATCTTCTCGTCAACATAGGCCTTGAGGGAGGGGGTGACGGTGGTTTTGCGTCCGGTGACTGTGATGCTCATTTGGACCTCCTACAATCCTTGATCGGATCTATGTCCACGGGCAGTGCCCTTGCACCAGCCCGTTGGATCTTGCTTGGCAAGATGCCGCGTTGCGAGGCGCTCTACTCGTTACCAGTATCCTCCTTTGTGCCGCCTGCAGCCTTGGGATCGAACTTTTGGGGCAAATCGTCAAGAACCAGGGCGCCTGGTAGCAAGGTGCTGCCCTGGTTGCCCAGCCACTTGGAAACGACAACCCTCAGCGTGCCATCCTGGATGATGGCGTCTACCGCCTCCTGCACCGCCGTGCTGAGCTCGCTGTTGCCGGCGGCCGTCACAGCGTACATGGGAGAGACGTCGTTCACGCTGAGAAAGTCGATGCGAACGATGTCCGAGTAGTCGCGCGCATAGTAGTCGCCGATAACGGCGTCGGCCACGAGGAAGGTGTGCTCGCCTTGCTCCAAAGCGGAAAAGGCCTCTTGCATGGTGGAAACCGCGCTTACCGCGTCAACGCCGAGCGCGTCCTGCACGGTGAGAGCCGCCGCGGAGGAGCCCTGAACCAACACGGGCTCCTTGGAGAGGTCTGCAGACGCAACGCCGTCCGGAATGTTCTTGATGAGGCAGAAGAGCGAAAGACCATCGTTGATGTAGGCAGCGGAGTAGCTCAGATCCTTGCTCGAACCGGTCTTCTTGGCGCTGAGCGCCACATCGACAACGCCGTCCTCAACTGCCGTCTTGCCGTCTGCTCCCACATCGACGATGCGCAGCTTGCAGCCCAGCTGGTCTGCAAGCGAGGCCGCGATGTCGACGTCGAAACCTATGACGTCTCCGCTGGAGTTGGTGCCGCCGTAGGGGGAGTTGGAGCCGTTGATACCAACGGTCAAGATGCCGTCTTGAATCAGCGTGCCGGGTGAGAGCGTCGAGGTCTGCTCGATCTGGAGCTCGGTATTGGTGACCATGCCCAGCTGCTCTTGCACTTGCGAGCACCCGCTTGTACCCAGGGCAGCGGCAACTCCCAGGGCAAGGGCGCATGCACACGCCATGATCCTCTTGGCAAGCGGCCTTCTGCCGGTTCGAGTCGACACGTGCAACCTCCAGCAAATCCTCGTCGACCAGCTGGAACTCCTCCCAACTGACCTGGTATTTGACCCCACACTCGCGCACTGGAGCCTTTGCTTCAGCCACGGGTTAACCGCGGCCCCACCCCGGCCCTCTCGCCCCGGGGACCCTTTGTCCCCTCGTCAAAGGCGGTGCGACTTACACCTAGAACGCGCCATGCTCACCGAGCCGCAGGGCCCGGCTTACGTGGATCCTTTCGACCGCGTCTGCCTTGGACTAGGACGGTTGCCCGTCCGCAACCACAGACTTGGGAGGAGCTGCAAAAAGTGTAGCACAGGCGCTCCTCGTATCCCCAAGGCCGCGGCGTTCAGACACGCCCGGCTCCGAGGCCTGCGAGCGCCCCGCAGCTACAGGTTGTACATGAACCTGAAGACCTCTTCGCGCTGGATCTGGATCTGCACACCCAGCTCGTCGGCAGTCTTCTTGAGGGCATCCTGCACGGTGTTGAAGTCTGCCGTCTCCTCGTCGAGAGCCACCTTCATGGTCATCGAGAAGATGTCATCGATAACGGTCTGGCGAATGTCGTAGATGTTGGCGTTGTTCGCTGCCAGGGTTGTGCAGACGCCGGCGATGATGCCCGTGCGGTCTGCGCCCAAGACAGTGACGACGGTGTTCAGTGCCATGAGATGCTCCTTGCACTCGAAAGAGGCGGTTGAGATGTCTCGCAATGATAGCGCATAGCGCTGCCGCAGCTGCACGCAGCCACAGCAGCTCGGCCTCTGCCGCTGCCTAACGGCACAGCGCCAGCCCTATACCCTCCAAGATGGGGATGATGTCGCGCACGGGTTGGCGGTCATAGTCCTTGATCTCTTCATCAAGCTGCTCGTAGGGCACGAGGAAGGGCGAGGTCCGCTTCTCTGCATCGCGTGGGCCCGGCGTCCACCCAGCGGCAAGGCGCTCGCTCATCCAGCGCTTGTGCTCGATGTAGGCGAGGTACTCCACCTCGGGCTCGGGAATCTCCGTCACGCGCTCTGCCGGATCACACAGCTCAAGAGGGACCATGCGCAGCCCCAGTCTGTCGACCTTGTCGACGATGGCGCGCGCCTGCGCGTAGTTTGATTCCTGCAAATCGAGCGGCTGCTCGTCGAAGCTCTCGTAATCCGGGACGCGATGGTCGTCCTTGACATGGTTCTTGTAGCGCCTGAAGAGCTCCCGCGCGATGAGCCCGATGCTGCCGTAGATGCCCTGCGACTGCCTGTACATCTGCAGGTCGTGCGCATCCAAGAAGCCGAAGTGCTTGAAGGTGCCCATCAGGTAATCGCGGACGGAGGGCTCGGGGAACAGGCCCTCCGTGATGCGCGCGAGGCCCAGCTCCTCGCCCAGGGGGATGATGTCGTCTTCGGGGCAGATCTTGTGGGCGATGATGGTGCCCCCCTGCCCATAGGCGAAGAAGGGCCACTCCCCCACCGCCAGCTCCGGCCCCGTCGCTGTGGTGATGCTGCGCCCTGTGGAGAGCTCGTAGCGCAAGGCGGCGAGATAGCCCAGGTCAACTTCGAGCGGCGTAGGCGCCAGGCGCTCCCCTTCTCCCGCAGCAGGCAGGGTCGCAACGCGCGCAACAGCACCTCCCAAGCCGCCCAGGATATCAGCGCGGCTGAAGCGCGGCTCGTCGGGGGCAGAGGGAGCACAGCCCAAGCCCAGCGATTGCGGCAAGTCTCGGAAGAGGGTGTCGTAGTAGGTCTTGGCACGGGCCTCGGGCTCCCCGTCGCCGATTCCGCTCGACATCTCGAAGTCGATCAGCGTGGCGCGTATGTCTTCTGGGTCGGGCCCGTAGCGCTTGACGCAGACGTTGGCTGCGCGCAGGTCTCGGTGGAATATGCCCCTCTCGTGCATGTTGGACGCTTGGCACAACACGTCGAACATGATCTTGGCGTTCTCCTTTGCACGCTCGAGCGTGCCGAGAGGATGCAGGGGGCGCAACCCACCGAGCTGCATGGTGCCGCTGTTGAGCGCAGAGAGCTGCGAGAGCAAGTCGGCCGTCGACGCGCTGATATGGGAGGGCGCCTTGTCCCCCGCCCCAAAGCGGCTGTGGACCTCTGGGATGCCTGCCCCGCAGAAGATGGCATCCTCAAGCGAGATGCCGGCGTCTTCCTCGATGATGACCGGGGAATCCGGTGCGTCGGCCTCGGTAATGCGGCCCGTGAGCAGCTCGAAGACACGCGGCCCCACATCGATGAGACCGTTGCGGGCCAGCGTTGCCGTCTCCATGCCATAGCGGCGCGCCTGGTCCTTGGCAAAGACCACCGCGATCGCGTCGTGCACGATCCCGTCGAAGGCCTCGTAGCTGCCGCGGTAGATGCGCTTCACGCCAGAGGAGACGAGCGGCTGAGCCCCCTCCTCTGCACAGAACACCCCGCTGCGCCCTTTGAGCACCGGGTTGGCAGCAGGGCCCTCGACAGGGGCGAATCGGCTGGGCAGCGCAGGCGCCGCGTCTACTGTGGCAGTCCGCACTGCCTCTCCCTTCGTCTTGCGGGCCCGGAGCCCCGGACCCTCCGTCCCGCGCTCTCCCGCGGACCCGGCTCCACCCTACAGCAACTCAAACTGCGAGGCCCCCAGGAAGACCTGGTCGCCGCGCATGGCCACCACGCGCGTTGCCACCTCAAAGCTGTAGCCGCGCGCCTTGAACGCGTCCACCAGCCCCGCGCTGCGCCCCGGCATCACCAGGTAGCGCTCGCCCGTGCCCTTGCCGCGGCGGATGAAGGTGCCGTTCTTGGAGCCCAGGTCGATGAGCAGCAGCTGCCCGTCGATGATGTAGACGCCCAGATGGCGGGCGCTGTCTGCGTCGAGCAGGGTGGCGTAGTGGTGGCGGTGGTCCTCCTCGGACGCGTGGTCGCACACGTACTCGGGCACATCGCCGAGCTCGTCGGCGTTGGGCACACCCTGGTACTCGCGCCCGAGCACCATCACCAGCCCGTCGTCGAGCGCCGGGTCGCCCTCGCGGCCCAGGTTGATGGTTGCGACCACGTCTGTGGCACCGCCCTCGTGAATGCGCGTGAGCACGGCAGTGCCGCTGCCCTGGCGCAGGCGCGGGTCTGCGCTCAGCGCGTTGAGCGAGTCTGTGGAAACCGCGACCTCGGTGTGCGAGAAGTACTGCGGGCGCGCGTTCTCGGGCCCGTAGAGCGCGCAGGCAACGAGGTTCCAGATGAGCTGCTCCTTTGCCTCGAGCCACGAGGGCAGCCCGCGGTAGCCCTGCGAGTGCTTGATGCGATAGAGCTCGTCGAGCGGCTTGGACTTGAGCTGCGCCGCCTGGGCCAGCTGCTCGTCTGTCGCCCCAAAGTACTTGGCCGCGTAGGAGTTGTAGCAGCTGAAGACCAGCTCGTTGAAGCGCTCGCAGACCTCGCGGTGGTAGCCGGCGGCAAGGAACTCCTGGTAGAGCGCGTCTCCCAGGTCGAGCACTTTCTCCTCGTCCTCCCACAGCTCCAGAGCGAACAGCGGCGAGCTGCCCTTGACGATCCACAGGGGCAGCAGCTCCCGGTACGCCGCCATGCCCTGCCCGTAGAGCCCGGCGATGCTGCGGTAGAAGTTGTTGGCTGCCTGGGCCTCTGCCAGCACCTGGCGGTGCTCGTCGACCACGCGCTCGTCAGAGGGCACCAGCTTCTCCAGCGCGGCGATGCCCTTGTCGAGCACAGGCGGGCAGTACTTCTCGAAGACCTCGAGGGCCTCTGGCGTTGACTTCTCGTTGAGGCGCAGCGCCGTGTTGTCGCTCCAGTCCCTGGTGGCCTTCTCGTACACCGGCAAGGCGATCGAGTCTGGGTGGTCTGCTGCGATCTGGGAGCTGAGCATGTTGATGTTGAACAGCCAGCGGTCGATGTCCTTCATCTTGGTGGAAGGGTCGCTGCGGTGCTCGTAGAGCTTGTTGCGCAAAACGAGGATGGGCGTGCTCATGGGCGGCCTGCCTTTCCTGTTGGAGAATGCCTGTGGGGATTCTAGCGCACTCCCCGCGCGCTCGTCGCAGGCGCTTGCGGCATCGAATGCGCATCCACCGCAAGGCCCCGTGCCATCATGCCCGCACGCGCCCGTCCTCCACAGGACAAACACCGCCCCTTCCTGCGATGATTGCTACAATGAGTTGTAAGTGCGGCCACGATGCGTCTGAAGGGAGGCTCGCCATGGAAGCAGTCGACCCGCGCAGCTTCGAGGTCTTCATAAGCTACAAGAACTCCGGCCAAGACGGCGAGCGCACCCGCGATGCGGAGCTCGCCTTCGCCCTCCACGACCAGCTGCAGGCCAAGGGCATCAAGTCGTTTTGCAGCACCCTGAGCCTGGCCAAGATGGGCCAGGGCGCTTACAAGGATGCCATCAACCAGGCGCTCGACGCCTCCAAGGTCATGGTCGTTGTGGGCACCACGGTCGACAACATCCTCAGCCCCTGGGTCAAGTACGAGTGGGGCTCCTTCCACGACGACCTCCTCACCGGCCGCAAGCAGGGCGGCACCCTGTGCAGCTTCATCGCCGGCATGAATCCCAACAGCCTCCCCCGCGAGCTCCGCGGGTACGAGTCCTTCCTCCTCGAGCAAAACGGCGAGGAGCTCATCGTCGAGTTCATCCAGGCGGCGCTCGAGAACAAGATCGAGCTCGGGTACGCCGGCACCAAGCCCAACAACGGGAGCTACCAGGGCGCCGGAGCCGCTGCTGCAGGCGGGCTCGTCAACGCAGAGGACCCCGACCCCCATCACGGCAGCGGGGCGGGCAACCACAGCGCAAGCACCAGGCGGCGCAAGAGCCCCGTCATCGCCGTCATACTGGCAATCGCCCTGGTCGCCGGCGGCATCGGCGGATTTGCCTTCTTCCGCCATCAGGAGCAGGCAGCGGCAGAGGCCGCGCGCCTTGCCGAGGAAGAAGCCCAGCGCCAAGCCGAGGAGCAGGCCCAGAAGGAGCAGCAGGAGTGGGAGGAGACGCACGCCACCTACACCGTCCTCTACCTGGAGCGGGACAGCAAGAAGGTCCTCAAGACCAAGCTCGTGGTAGAGGATGCAGAGGTCGGCCAGTCCGTCACGCTCAAGGCCCCCAGCATCAAGGGTTACGAGCTCGTCGGCGCCAAGACCGTCAAGCTGGTCATCGCCAAAGACGACGGAGACAACAAGGTGATCTTCTACTACCAAAAGCCCGCCGAGCCAGAGTCAGACCCAGAGCCCAGCGGCGGCAACGGCGGTTCCGGCACCAGCGAGCCCGATCCCCCCAACTTCATCATCGACAACATCTAGGCTCGCCGCACCCCACAGCAACGTCAGCAGGCAATGAAAAGAGGCGCCCCGTTTGGAGCGCCCCCGTTCACATGCTGAACGCCACAGGCGTTTAGTCGCCCATGTTGTCGCGGTAGCGGCTGTACGCCTGGACGCGCGCCTCGTCGATGTTGACGGTGGACAGGGGGTCGAAGGTCTTTGTCTCCTGCTCGCGCGCGTCAAAGCGCTTCTTGCCGTCGATGACGACCTTCTGCTTGGTGAGCTCGCCGTTCTCCTCGAGCTTGAAGCGCATCTCGACAGGAACGCTCAGGTCGCCCCTGGCAACATAGAGGCCGTCTGAGTCGCGCGTGACCTCCCAGGTGATGTTGTCTGCGGTAATGATCTTGTGAGGGTTCTTCTCCATATGCTCGCGCAGGTCGACAGAAGCGAAGGCTGCGACGCGGTACTCGGGAGTGGTCCCCTTGGCATTAGGGTCGAGCGTGACTGCTGCAGGACGGAAACACATGATCTATTCCCCCTTATGTCCAAAAATGTGCGGGCAATGCCTGCGCAGGTCCTTCTCCCCAAGGCGCCCACAGCGGCATCCTGCCAGCTCAATGCCGGCTCACAACATTCTACTGCAATGAAATGTCTTGATGCGAGCAGAGCAGAAGATGCGGCGCTGCCTCATGCGCAGTCACCGGCGCTCCAGCAGCTCGCCTGGCTTGGGAGAGATGGTAGGGGCGGTGGGATTCGAACCCACAATCCTTGCGGCGACGGATTTTAAGTCCGCTGCGTATGCCAATTCCGCCACGCCCCCATACCGAATGCCCGCACCACACTCAGCGGCGGGGCAGGGCACTAGACGTCCGCCCTGAAGACGATGTCAAGGATATCGTAATACCAGGTGTGAGGCGGCTCAATCTGCGAACCGTCGACCTGCTGGGGAAGGTCTCCCTGCTGCTCGTCATCGGTATTCGTCACCACGGTGGCCTTCTCGCCGTCCTTGACCCAGCCGTATTCCTCGCGCGCCTGGTTCTCAACGCCCTCGTCGGTCTCGAGGGCCTTGTTCTCGGCCTCGAGCTGGGCGTTGCGCTCGTTGACGGCGTCGAGCTCCGCCTGGAGACGCTGCTCCTGGCGCAGCGTCTGGTAGTAGGTGCAGCCTATGGGGTAGAGCACCGCCGCCGCAACGATCAGCAGGGCGAGGGCACCCAGCGCGATGCGCATGCCGAGCCCCATGTTGAGGAGCCCTTCCCTCAGCGCCTCTGCAACGCTGCGCTTCTCGCGTTCCTTGGAATTCTTGTCCTGTTTCTTGGCCTGTTCCTTCTGGGCCTTGCTCGCCTGGCGCTTGGTGACGCCGCCGGACTTGCCCTTGGAGCCCTTCTCGGCCTTCTTCCCCGCACTTGAGAGCGCGCTGTCAGACGGCGCCTGGTTGCGGGCGCGCTGCTGCTGCGCCGTGGTGCGCGCGGCCGCACGCATCTGCTGGCGCAAGGTTCTGCCGGTTGTGTTTCTGGGTTCGTCTGGCATGGTCTCTATGCTCTTTGGCGGTGGGACAGGAATGGATTGTAGCACGCGGAACAGACAGCTCCCCCGCAGACCCGGCGTGCCCCGAATGCTCCACACAACGCGCACAGGGCGCACGCGCCGCGCAACGCAGGGCGGGGCGCCGCCTTCTTAGCAGCGCCCCGCTCCATGCTGTGCCTGGCTGCGAGCCTAGCCCTTGATGCTGTAGAAGGCGTTGTTGCCCGCGTACTCGGCGGAATCGCCCAGCTCTTCCTCGATGCGGATGAGCTGGTTGTACTTGGCAACGCGGTCCGTGCGGCAGGGGGCGCCGGTCTTGATCTGGCCGGCGTTGACGGCAACGGCCAGGTCGGCGATGGTGACGTCCTCGGACTCGCCGGAGCGGTGACTGATCACGCAGGTGTAGTTGTTCTTCTTGGCCAGCTCGATGGCCTCGAGCGTCTCTGTCAGGCTGCCGATCTGGTTGAACTTGATGAGGATGGCGTTGGCAACGCCCAGCTCGATGCCCTTCTTGAGGCGCTCGGGGTTGGTGACGAAGAGGTCGTCGCCCACCAGCTGGACGCGGTCGCCGATGCGCTCGGTGAGCAGCTTCCAGCCCTCCCAGTCCTCTTCTGCCATGCCGTCTTCGATGGAGACGATGGGGTACTTGTTGACCAGGTTCTCCCAGTAGTCGACCATCTCGGCGCTGGTGAACTCGCGGCCCTCGCCTGCCAGCACGTACTTGCCGGTCTCTGCGTTGTAGAACTCGGTGGAGGCGGGGTCCATGGCAAAGCGGATCTGCTCGCCGGGGGTGTAGCCCGCGCGCTCGCAGGCCTCGGAGATGAGCTGCAGGGGCTCCTCGTTGGTGGCCAGGTTGGGAGCAAAGCCTCCCTCGTCACCCACACCGGTAGACAGGCCGCGCTCCTTGAGGACCTTCTTGAGGGTGTGGTAGATCTCTGCGCACCAGCGCAGGCCCTCGGTGAAGGTCTCTGCGCCAACGGGCATGATCATGAACTCCTGGATGTCGACGGTGTTGTCCGCATGGGCGCCGCCGTTGAGGATGTTCATCATCGGGGTGGGCAGCAGGTGGGCGTTCACACCGCCGATGTAGCTGTAGAGGGTGAGCTGGGTGGACTCCGCTGCGGCCTTGGCAACGGCAAGGGAGGTGCCGAGCACGGCGTTTGCGCCCAGGTTACCCTTGTTGGGGGTGCCGTCCAGGTCGAGCAGCGCCGCGTCGATGGCGCGCTGGTCGGTGGCCTCCATGCCCAGCAGGGTGTCGGCGATCTCCTCGTTCACGTGGTCCACGGCGCGCTGGACGCCCTTGCCCAGGTAGCGGGGCTCGTCCGGGTCGCGCAGCTCGACGGCCTCGAAGGCGCCGGTGGATGCGCCGCTGGGGACGGTCGCGCGGCCAAAGGAGCCGTCGTCGAGGGTGACCTCGACCTCGACGGTGGGATTACCGCGGGAGTCGAGGACCTCGCGCCCGTAGATATCGATGATGGTGCTCATGGGAGCTCCCTTCTCAGTGAGTGCACAGACGCCACTAAGTGTAGCAGCGACCCCCAGACAGCGCAGTCACCTGCCTGTCTAGGGGTCGCATTTTGCCCGCTGCGGTGTTTGAGACAGCGAGCTGCCTTAGATCTTGAGGTACTTGCGCATGGCGAGCAGAGATCCGATGGCGCCTACTGCCACGCCGGCCACCACCAGCACCAGGTAGATCATCGTGTAGACGCCGGGGTCCACAGCCAGCGGCAGGAAGCTCACCATGGTGGCCAGCTTGGGCATGACCGTGACCCTCACGATGCCGATGCAGAGGATGGCGAGCAGCGCGCCCGCAAGCGCCTGCATGATGCCCTCCATGACAAAGGGGCCGCGGATGAAGCCGTTGCTGGCGCCCACCAGGCGCATGATGGAGATCTCCTTGCGGCGGGCGGTGATGGCCAGGCGGATGGTGTTGTTGAGGAACACCAAGCTGATGAAGACCAGCAGCGCGATGACGGCGATACAGGCGTAGCGGATGAGGTTGACCATCAGGAAGAGGCGCTCGACGGTGCCCTGGCCATACTTGACGGAGTCGGACGGGTCATCGGGGTTGTCGCAGATGGAGATGAAGGTCTCGTTGGCGAGAATGGCATCTGCCGTCTCCTGCACGCGCTGGGTGTCCTTGAGCTCGATCACGTAGGTGCGCGGCAAGGGGTTGCCGTCGAGCTGGTCGACGATCTCTGGGTTGCTGGCGGTCTGCGCCTTGAACTCCTCGAGCACCTGGTCCTTGTCCATGAAGGTGACACTGGCGATGTTGCCCTCGTCTGTCTGCATGGAGTCGAGGAAGGCGTTGAACTCCTCGATCTGGGCGTCCTTGGCGCTGTCCGCGATGTACGCGCGGATGTTGACCTCCTCCTCGAAGCTGGAGGTGACGTTGCCGATCATGACGGAGAACATGATGGAGATGCCCACCATGAAGAGGCTGAGGAAGAGCGTGACGATGCCGCCGACCGTGGTCCCCAGGTTGCGGCGCGCGCTGATGAGGCTCTCTTTGAGGAAGTAGAGGATCTTAGACATCGTAGCCGTACACTCCCTTCTTCTGGTCGCGGACGAGCACGCCGTTTTCCAGCGCGAGGACGCGGCGGCGCATCTGGTCGACCATCTCGCGGTCGTGCGTGGCCACCAGCACGGTGGTGCCGGTGCGGTTGATTCTCTCCAGCAGGCGCATGATGCCCAGGGAGGTCTGCGGGTCGAGGTTGCCGGTGGGCTCGTCGCAGATCAGCAGCGGCGGGCGGTTGACGATGGAGCGCGCGATGGAGACGCGCTGCTGCTCGCCACCGGAAAGCTCGTCCGGGTACTTGTCCATCTTGCTCTCCAGGCCCACCAGGCGCAGGACCTCGGGGACCTGGGTGTCCACGACGTGCTTACTCTTGCCGATGACCTCGAGGGCAAAGGCGACGTTCTCGAAGGCGGTCTTGTTGGGCAGGAGCTTGAAGTCCTGGAAGACGCAGCCCACGTTGCGGCGCAGGTACGGGATGCGCCAGTTTTTGATGGTGCGCAGGTTCTCCCCCGCCACGATAAGCTCGCCGCTGGTGGGGACCACCTCGCGGTTGAGCATGCGGATGAAGGTGGACTTGCCGGACCCGGAATGGCCCACCAGGAAGACGAACTCGCCCGCCCTGATCTGGAGGGTGAGCCCGGCGAGGGCCGGCTTGTCCGGCTGGGCGGGGTAGACCTTGGTCACGTTGCGCAGCGATATGACCACGGGGCCGAGCTTTTGCTGCTGGCCGTCTTGGGCGGCGAGGTCTGCATACGAGCCCACGGCCTCTGTTGCGACGAGGTTCTCGTTGCCGGCATACGGGTTGCCCTGCATGCCCTGGCCGCGCTCGGGGACGATGTTTTTGCGCTGGGCTGCGCTGCCTGCGTCTGCACCGCGTCCAAAGCGCCCCTGAGCCGGGGCCCCGCCCTGGGTGCGGGCGTGCTGTGAGCCCACTTGGCGGCCCGCCTGCCCCTGCTGGGGGGCAGCGCCGCCGGGCTGCTGGCGCTGCTGGCCAGTCATCCCATGGGCACCGCGCGGAGTCTTGCCAAATTTCAATGCCACGTTTAGCTCCGTTCGTTTGCGTATGTGCGGGGTGCGCACATGTTCCCTAGGCACCCCAGTCAGTGGATTCTACCGCGCTTTCCCATGCCGAAAAACCCTCTCAGGGGCTCGGTCACGGACTTTACACAGGCTTGGCGCACGCTAGAGGGCGGCGATGACGGCGTCTGTGAACTCCGCAGAGCTCGCAGCGCCTGCTGCAGAGCCGCTTACGATCTTCTTGATGTCCCCCGTGAGCACCTCGCCAGCTGCGTAGACGGCCTCGATGGCAGCGCGGATGCGGCGCGCGGCCTCGTGTTCGCCGATGTGGTCGAGCAGCATGCAGCCGCTGAGCAGCTCCGCCGTGGGGTTGGCGATGCCCATCCCCGCGATGTCGGGCGCAGAGCCGTGCACGGCCTCGAAGATCGCCACGTCCTGCCCGATGTTAGCCCCCGGTGCCATGCCGAGCCCGCCCACCAGGCCGGCGCACAGGTCGCTCACGATGTCGCCGTAGAGGTTGGGCAGTACCAAGACGTCGAAGTTGGCAGGGTTGGTGACCAGGTTCATGCAGGTGGCGTCGACGATCATGGTCTCGAACTCGACCTGCGGGTACTCGGCAGCGACCTCCTGCGCGCAGCGGAGGAAGAGACCGTCCGAGTGCTTCATGATGTTGGCCTTGTGCACGGCCGTTACCTTGCGGCGGCCGTTGGCGACAGCGTACTCGAAGGCAGCCCTCACGATGCGCGTAGAGCCGGTGACGCTGATGGGCTTGAGCGAGATGGCGCTGTCCGGGCGGATGCTCCCCAGCCCGCGCTCCTGCGCCCAGGCGATGAGCTCGGCTGCCTCGGGGCTGTCGAGGTCCGCCTCGATGCCCGCGTAGAGGTCCTCTGTGTTCTCGCGGAAGATCACGATGTCGACGCCGCTGTAGCGCGCGCCCGTCCCCTTGATCGACCAGGTGGGACGCAGGTTGGCGTAGAGGTCGAAGTGCTTGCGCAGCGCCACGTTGATGCTGCGGAAGCCCGAGCCCACCGGCGTGGTGACGGGGCCCTTGATGGCGATGCCCGTCTGGGCGATCGCCTCGAGCACGTGGGGCGGCAGCGGCGTGCCGTACTCCTCCATGACGCCGGCACCCGCGTTGACGACCTGCCAGCTGATGTCGACCCCCGCCGCCGCGATCACGCGCTGCATGCAGGAGGTGATCTCCGGGCCGATGCCGTCGCCGGGGATGAGGGTGATGGTATGTGTGCTCATGGGCGGTCCTTTCCGCGCCCCGGCCGGGCGCGCGTGTTGCTCGAAGACGGCTTACTTGGCCCTGCAGGCCTCGACGATCTGTTTGCTGCGCATGCGCAGGGTGCCGCGCGCGTTCTGGGAGTCGAACTCCATGCGCGCCGCCAGCTCCTGCGCCACCTCCGCAGAGATCGGGGACTCCGCAAAGGCCGCCAGGCTGGTGAGCATGTCGTTGAACTCGCCGTTGCCGTGGTGGCACTGTATGGCCTCGTCGATGAGGGGCCACACGCGCTCGGAGGCCTCGGTTCCGGCAGAGCCGCTCAGGCACAGCAGGCGGAAGGCCGCCTCCCTCACGATGCCGGAGTTCTCGTCGAAGAGGGACTCCTCGGCAGCGTCGTAGGCCTCGTCTGCGCTCAGCAGGCCGGCCTCGGCGCGGGCGCAGAGTATGTTGAGGCACTCCCAGCGCACCTGGTTGCCGGGCATGGCCAGCGCGTCGAGCACAGCGCCGAGCACGGGCTCGACAGAGGCGGGCTCCGCCTTGGCCGCCAGCGCGAGCACCGCGGCGGCCTTCTGGCGCTTGGAGCGGCTGGAGCTCGTCAGCTGCTCCTCCAGCAGGCCGAGCGTCGCCTCGCTCGTGCGCGCAGCTCGGGCAGCCGCCTCGCGTTCTTCGGGTGTGTCGAGCTTGAGTTCTTCAGACATGCTTCAGCATCCTTTCCGTTGTGGTTCTGAACAGCGCAAAGCGCCCGCACGGGAATGCAGGCGCACAGGGTCTAGTCGTTGGGGGCGTCCTCGAACAGCGCGATGCCGCTCTTCTTGAGCTCGGAGCTGCCAGGCTCGCGCTGGCTGATGGGCAGGTACTCGCGCTGGCCGTCGATCGACTTGTAGGCTGGGCGGATGATGCGGCGCCCAGTGCTCAGCTCCTCAAAGCGGTGCGCTGTCCAGCCGGCCTGGCGCGCCACGGCAAAGAGGGGCGTGAAGAGCTCCTGGGGGATGCCCAGCATCTTGTACACCAGTCCGGAGTACATGTCGATGTTGGCGCAGATGGCCTTGGAGCTGCCCTTTTCCTGCGCAAAGAGCTCCGGGGTCAGGCGCTCGATGGTCTCGATGAGCTTGAACTCGGGCTCGTACTCCGTGCCCTCGGCGAGCTCGCGCGCATAGCGCTTGCAGATGACGGCGCGGGGGTCGCTCAGGGTGTAGACGGCGTGGCCCATGCCGTAGACCAGGCCGGAGCCGTCGTTTGCCTCCTTGGCGAGCACCTTGCGCAGGTAGTCGGCCACCTGGCCCTCGTCCGTCCAGTCATCTACATGCGCCTTGAGGTCCTCCTGCATGGCGATGGCCTTGAGGTTGGCGCCACCGTGCTTGGGGCCCTTGAGGCTGGAGATGCCGCCTGCGTAGGCGGAGTAGGCGTCTGTGCCGCTGGAGGTGAGGACACGGGTGGTGAAGGTGGAGTTGTTGCCGCCGCCGTGCTCTGCGTGGAGCATGAGCATGATGTCGAGCATCTGGGCTTCCTGCTTGGTGTAGCCCATGTCAGGCCGCAGCATCCACAGGACCGTCTCTGCCGTGGAGAGGCCGGGCTCGGGCGGGTTGATGTACATGCGGTGGCTGGACTGCTGCTTGCGCGCCAGGTAGCTCAGCACCGCCAGACGAGGCAGGCGACTCAGCAGCTGCACTGCCACCTCGACCTCGTGCTTGGCCGTGAGCAGGTCGGGGTCGGGGTCGTACGAGTACAGCAGCAAGACGCTGCGCGCGAGCATGTTCATGGCGCTGGCAGAGGGCGAGTTCATGATCAGGTTTGCCACAAAGCCGTCCGGCAGGTTGCGCCACTCGTCGAGCTGGGCATAGAGCGCGCTCAGCCCCTGCTCCGTGGGCAGCTCGCCGGTGACCAGCAGGAAGGTGAGCTCCTCGTAGCCAAAGCGCTGCTCGGCTGCCGCGCTGTCGACCAGGTCCTCGATGCTGTAGCCGCGCAGGGTGAGGCGGCCCTCGTCGGGGATCTTCTGTCCTTCGTCCGTGAGGTAGCCGTGGACGTTGCTGATGCTGGTGACGCCCGCAACAACACCCGTTCCGTCTGCGTTGCGCAGGCCGCGCTTGACGTTGAACTTCGAGTAGTAGTCTGCGGGGACTTCCTTGTACGCACCAAAGTTCTGGTACAGGGCGGAGTTGCTGAGGTCGGTCACAGGGTTCCTCCTTGGGCACGAACAGCGCGAATACTGTACGAAGCGCCCGTCTGCCGGGCGCCCTTGGAAATCATGGGAGTATGTACAGAGAATTATACGCAGGCATCAGAGCACCCTGCCGCAAGCTTAATTGAGCCGTAACCAACGACGGGCGAGCGGTCATCGCACCGCGGGCTACAGGGTCCTGCGGCTCTCGATGCTGCGGGCGAGCGTCACCTCGTCTGCGTATTCGAGCTCCCCGCCAACGGGCAGGCCGCTCGCAAGGCGCGTGACGGTGACCCCCAGGGGCTTGATGGTGCGCGCCAGGTAGCTGGCCGTCGTCTCGCCCTCTACATCCGGGTTGGTGGCCAGGAGCACCTCGCGTATGTCCTCGGCTCCCAGGCGGGCGATGAGGTCGGCGATGTTGAGGTCGTCTGGCATGACGCCCTCCATGGGGTTGATCACCCCGCCGAGCACGTGGTAGAGGCCGCGGTAGGCGGCGGTGCGCTCGATCGCGTCGATATCGCGCGGCTCTGCCACCACGCAGATGACGCCCTGGTCGCGCTCTGCGTCCGAGCACACCTCGCAGAGCTCCCCCTGCGCGTAGTTGTGGCAGCGCGGGCACAGGTGTATGGCGTCCTTCACCTCGAGTATGGCCTCTGCCAGGCGCTGGGCAGAGGAGTCCTGCGAGGTGAGGATCCAGTGGAGGATGCGCTGGGCGGACTTGGGCCCAACGCCCGGCATCCGCTCCAGCTCCTCAAGTGCATGTCTAATGGCAGCCGCTTGCTTCACGCTAAAAGAGCCCGCCGAGACCGCCGGTGACGGCGGACATGCGCTGGTTGACCATGGCCTGGGCGTCTGCGATGCCCTGGTTGACGGCTGCGACGATCATGTCCTGCAGCATCTCGACGTCTTCGGGGTCGACTGCCTCGGGGTCGATGGCGATCTCCTGAAGCTGGAGGGCACCGTTGACCTTGACGGTGACCATGCCGCCGCCTGCGGTGGCCTCGACGGTCTCCAGGGCGGTCTGCGCCTGGATCTCCTCCATCTTCTTCTGCATCTTCTTGGCCTGCTTCATCATGGCCTGGGGGCTCATTGCCATTGTTGTCTCCATTCTGCGTGGCGCCCGTGTAGGCGCTGAGCGATGCGCGCTATTGTCGCACAGGGTGGGGCGCGCTTCCTAAACTTCCTCGAACTTGATACCTCCGCCAAAGACGCTCAGGGCGTCTGCGATGCTGCTGGCCGTCGCGTCGTCGAGCGGCGCGGGCTCGGCCATCTCCCGCAGCTCCTCTGCGGCGGGGATGCTCGCGGCTCCAGACGCCGCCTCCTGCTCGCGCTCTGCGGCGTAGGCCGCCGGGTCGAACGCAGGCTCGGGCGCGTAGGCGGGCTCGGGAACGTAGCCGTCGTAGGCGTAGGGCGGCTCTTCGTAAGAGTCCGCATAGGCGGCCTGGGCCTCGAGGTAGCCCTCGTCGTACGAAGGGGCCGGGGCGGCGGCCTCTGCGGCGCTCACGCTGCCAAAGACGGCGGCTGGCGCAGGGGCATCCGGGTTCACCACCTTGCAGCTGCCCGCCACGCAGTCGAAGGCCACGGGATGGCCCAAGGCGCTGGCAAAGGCGTTCTCGATGAGCTGGCGCGTGCTGCCCTGGCTTGCCAGGCGCATGGCAAAGCCGCCGGACTCGGGGAAGACCAGGTGGTAGCCGCCAGCATCCTGCTCCACGCTCACGCCGGTGAGCAGGGCGTCTGTTGACTCGTCCTCGCGCTTGACGGCGGCGTGGATGGCGGCCATCAGGCGCGCCGGGCTCATGGCGCTGCCGTCGGGGGCAACCGCCGGCTGCACAGCGGGCTCCGCTTGGGGCGCGGGCTCAGAGGCAGAACCCGCAGCGGGTGCAGCAGCGCTGTCCGCAGGGCAGCTCCCCCCGAAAGGGACGTCCTCCCCCAGCGGCCGGGGCTCGGCGTCCCAAGGCAGGGCGACAGAGGGGTCGTCGTCCCAGGGCAGCTGGGAGTCGTCCTCCTCGGGCACCCACTCCTCCTCGTCCTCCTCCTCGAAGGCGGGGATGTCCGGGTGCGGCACGCCGGTGGGGCCAACGTCAACGGGGCGGTGATCGGCGACAGGCTGCTCGGGCTCCTGAGCCTGCGGTGCGGGCTCAGGAGCGGCGGCAACGGGCAGGGTGCCGGCCGCAGCGAGCGCACTCGCCACAGCCTGCGACGCCATGGCCGAAAGCAGCTCGCCGGAAAGCTGGGGTGCAGGCAGGCCCGCCTCCAGGCTCTCCACGCGCTCTGCCAGGGCCTCGAGCGTGAGCTCGCTCTCTGCGCGGCACAGGCGCACGAGCGCGATCTCAAAGCTCAGGCGGGGGTTGGTGGAGTTGCGCAGCTCCTGGACTAGGGCTCCCGCGGTGGTGAGGGCGCGGCTCAGGCGTTCCTGCCCGCCAAAGGCAGCCGCTTGCTGCTGGTAGCGCGGCAGCTCCTGGACGGGGCAGGCGACGATGCCGTTGATACCGCCCGTGAGCGCCGCGGCGAGCAGGTCGCGCAGGTGCGCGGAAAGGTCGCGGGCCGTCTGGTTGAGGTCGACGCCGGCGATCACCTGGCGGTTGAGCCAGAGGAAGGCGTTGGCGGTGTCTCGTGCGGCGATGTAGCCGCCCAGCTCGAAGAGCGCCGATGACTCCGTCTGACCCAGCTGCGCCTGGGCAGATGCCAGGGTGATGGTGCCGGCCCCCGCCACCGCAACCTGCTCGAGCGCGGTGGTGGCATCCCTCATGCCGCCGGCAGCCTTTGCGGCGATGAACTCCAGGGCCTCGGGCTGGGCAGAAAAGCCCTCGCCCGCGCAGATGCGCTGCAGGTAGCTGCAGATCTCGTCCACGGTGAAGCGCCTGAAGTCAAAGCGCTGGCAGCGCGACTGGATCGTCTCCGGCACCTTGTGCGGGTCTGTGGTGCACATCACGAAGACCACGTGCGCCGGGGGCTCCTCCAGGGTCTTGAGCAGGGCGTTGAACGCCGCGGGGGACAGCATGTGGACCTCGTCGATGATGTAGACCTTGCTGCGCCCCCTAGTGGGTGCGAACTGCACGCGCGAGATGATCTCCTCGCGGACGTTTTCCACACCGGTGCGGCTGGCCGCATCGAGCTCGTAGACGTCTGGATGCGTGCCCTCCGCGATCTCTAGGCACTGGGGGCAGCTGCCGTCTGGCTGGGCGGTGGGGCCGCTCTCACAGAGCAGCGCCTTGGCCAGCAGGCGGGCGCTGGTCGTCTTGCCCGTGCCCCTGGGGCCGCAGAAGAGGTAGGCGTGGGCGACGTCGCCGCTGGCAACGGCGTTGGCCAGGGTGTTGATCACGTGCTCTTGACCCACGACGTCTGCAAAGGTGTTGGGACGGTACTTGCGGTAGAGAGAGATCGCCATTGACGCTCCTTGGTACGGGTGGGGCGGCGCCCCTTGATGCTGCGTCCGATGATACCCGCAAGGCAGCGCGTTCCCCCGCTCTTTTGCCCGACATTCTTCCTTTGCACGGCGCTGCCGTGTTTGCGCTAGACCCGCATTGACGGCGCGCACTAACTGGAGCCTTTATGTGCAACACGCTGCACGGCTTGCATTCTCTTCGACACCCTGTGAACACAAGGGAGCTCGCTATCACCAACGCTGCGCAAAGGAGGATTCTTGCCCGATTGCATGCGGGCGGGGCAGCGTTGGGGTAACAGACTTGCAAATTCTTTGTGGGGAATCACCAGCGTGCCCGCTTCATGCGGCATAGTGGGACAACTCAATCCCGCACGAGAGGAACCCATGGAGTTCGTCAACTTCATCATCGCCCTGCTGCAAGACCCCCGCACCTTCATCGCCCAGTGGATCGTCCAGCTGGGGCCGGTGTGGGTGTACTCCCCGCTCTTCCTCATCATCTTCATCGAGACCGGCTTGGTGGTGACGCCCTTCCTGCCGGGAGACTCGCTGCTCTTCTGCATGGGCATCTTCTGCGCAGACGGCGGCGGGCTCAACCTGGGCGTGGCCATCACGCTCATGTGCATAGCCGCCGTCCTGGGCAACACCTCGAACTACTGGATCGGCCGCAAGGCCGGCGAGGCCATCATCAAGAGCGGCAAGGTCAAGGCACTCACACCGGAGCGCTTGGAGAAGACCCAGGCCATGCTCGACAAGTACGGCAACTTCGCCGTCTTCCTCACGCGCTTCTTCCCCATCATTCGCACCTTCGCGCCCTTCCTGGCGGGCATGGGCGGCATGCACTTCCCCCGCTTCACGCTCTTCAACGTGCTCGGCGGTGTGTGCTGGGTCTGCCTGTTCACGCTCCTGGGCTACTTCTTCGGCAACGTGCCGTTTGTCGTCGACCACTTCGAGCTGGTCATCGTGGGCATCGTGGTCATCAGCTTCCTGCCCACCGCCTTCGGCCTCGCCAAGGCAGCCCTCGCCAAGCGCAAGAGCCAGTAGGAGCGCAAAAAAGAGTGCGCCGTATGGGAGTGGGCACCCACCAGAGGCCCCTTATGGCTGCTACGTCCCCGTCCTGACCAGGTTCGAGGTGTGATGCCGCCCAGTCCCATACGGCGCACTCGCATGCACCGCTGCCGCGCTTGCGCGCTGCCGTTGGCCTACTCCCCACCTACCGTGGGCTCGGCCTGCGTGTCTGCAGACACTTTATCGAAAACAGTGGACTTTGTCTCTCCGTTGCCGGCGTCCTCGGTGAGCGTGAGGGTCTGCTTGTCCTCGCTGAACTCGTAGGTGCTCGAGCCGCTCATGCCGTCCACGCTGTAGCTGATGACCTTGCCCTTGGTGTCGAGCGAGTACTCGTAGGTGATGCCGGTGGCGAGCTTCCACTGGTCTCCCGTGAACACAACGGTCACCGTGGGGTTGGAGCCCTCGACGCTCCACACGCCCTGGAAGTCCTTGGCATCCGAGCTGCCGGAGCAGCCGGCAGCGCCCAGCAGGCAGACGCCCAGAGCCAGTGCAGATGCGCTTGCCGCCAGTGCCTTGAGTTTCATGTGCGCCTCCTTCGTGCTCGCGGGGCTGCGCGCCCAGCTAGGATTCTAGTCGTCGTCCTCGTCGTCATCGTCAAAGTTCAAGAAACCGTCAGACTCCCCCGGGCGCTTCTTGCGGTCTGGGAAGAGGATGCGCGTCTTGCGCTCGGCCACAACCGCCACGATGAAGAAGATGAGCAGGCCCACGCCCAAGACGATCATCACACCGCCCGTGAGGCCGAACTTGTCAAAAAGCCCGTTGAGGATGGTGCCCTCCTGCAAGCTGTTGAGGAAATCCCACATTTGTGTTCCTTTGCATGGTGCAGGGCGCGCATGCGGCCCGTTTCAACTACGTCTATATCTCGTGAATGGTACCGCAAACCGAGCCTGACCAAGCGATGCATCGAGCGAGCGCTATACTTGCAACGCAAAAACAACAGCTTCAAGCGAACAAGCTGGAGGAATCATGCTCGACATTCGCTTCATCCGCGAAAACCCCGAGAAGGTCGCGGAGAACTGCAAGAACCGCAACAACAAGTGGGACATCAACGTCTTCTTGGAGACAGACGCGCAGCGCCGCGAGGTCATCGGCCAGGTCGAGGCCCTCAAGGCAGAGCGCAACGCCGCCTCCAAGGAGATCGGCGCCATGATGAAGGCCGGCCAGAAGGAAGAGGCAGAGGCCCGCAAGGAGGCCATGCGCGCGCTGGGCGACAAGATCGCAGAGCTCGACGCCAAGCAGTCCGAGCTCGACGCCGCGCTCCAGGCCCTGGCCATGAGCGTGCCCAACATGTGCTCTGAGAAGACCCCCGTAGGCGCCAGCGAAGACGACAACCCCGAGGTCCGCCGCTGGGGCACCCCGCGCGAGTTCGACTTCGAGTTCAAGCCCCACTGGGACCTGGGCCCCGAGCTGGGCATCATCGACTTCGAGCGCGGCGTGAAGCTGGCCCACAGCCGCTTCTCTGTGCTGAAGGGCAAGGGCGCCCGCCTGGAGCGCGCACTCATCAACTACATGCTCGACGTCCACCTGCAGCGCGGCGCCACCGAGTTCTGGGTCCCCTCCCTGGCCAACAAGGACACCCTCACCGGCACCGGCCAGCTGCCCAAGTTCGAAGAGGACCTCTTCAAGACCACCGAGGGCCTCTACCTGATCCCCACCGCAGAGGTCCAGCTCACCAACCTGCACCGCGACGAGGTGCTCGAGGGCTCCGAGCTGCCCTTCCGCTACTGCGGCTACACCCCGTGCTTCCGCGAGGAGGCGGGCTCTGCCGGCCGCGACACCCGCGGCCTGATCCGCGCCCACCAGTTCGACAAGGTCGAGATGGTGCGCTTTGCCAAGCCCGAGGAATCCGACGCAGAGCTCGAGGACATGACCTACGAGGCCGAGCTGGTGCTCCAGGGTCTGAACCTTCCCTACCGCGTCATCAGCCTGTGCACCGGTGACATCGGCTTCTCTGCCCGCCAGACCTACGACCTCGAGGTCTGGCTGCCCAGCTACAACGCTTACAAGGAGATCTCCAGCTGCTCCAACTGCGGCGACTTCCAGGCCCGCCGCGCCAACATCAAGTACAAGGACGCAGACGGCAAGAAGGCCTACGCCCACACCCTCAACGGCTCCGGCCTTGCCGTGGGACGCACCATGGCCGCCGTCATCGAGAACTACCAGAACGCAGACGGCACCATCACCGTCCCCGAGGCCCTGCGCGCATACATGGGCTGCGACGTGATCGACGGCTTCTAGGCCGCGCACCCACCACAGCGCACAGCAAGGGGGGCTGGTCCACACCGGGCCAGCCCCTTTTTTGCACGCAGCACGTGCTCGGGGCGACGGACGGCTGTCCTCAAATTGCCGTTTGACGGTTTTCTGTGGCCGCAAAACGCCGTTTGACGGTGTCGATACTTTTACCGCTACCGTCAAACGGCGTTTTGAGGACACTCAACACCGTCAACCGCATTTTTGCGGCCAGCAAGGGTTGGGGTGCCCTGTCAATCCGACGTAGCGCAAACAAAAACAGCCCCCTGCTGGGAGCTGTTGGGTTTGAGTGGTGCGGGCGAGAGGAGTTGAACCTCCACGGGGTTGCCCCCACATGGACCTGAACCATGCGCGTCTGCCATTCCGCCACGCCCGCGTGACGCGCCTGATGCGCAAGACGGAATGTTACCAGCTTCTCGCCTGCGCACAAGTGTCAATTTCAAATAATCTTCCAAAACAGCCCTATAATCCTTGCCCAAAGCTACGAGAGCGAGGATGCACATGGCCCAAAACGACCAGACCTACTTCGGTACCTACTGCCGCCTGGACAAGACCTGCGGGGACCGCAGCAGCACCATCAAGGGAGAGGCCTACGCGGTAAGCTCCGAGCTGCACTTCAGCGCAGACAGCTATGTCTCCGAGCGCGGCAAGGACTACCCCCTGGGCATCGTGAGCAACGCCAGCGGGGAGGTCGCGGGCTTCCTGCCCTCCAACCAGGTGACGCGCTTCTGCAAGCTCGCAGAGAAGGGCTGGACCATCCGCGTGATCTGCAGCGCCGTGGGCTACAACAACAACGTCAGCTACTGGCTGGAAGTGGCGCTCATCGCCTACGAGCCCCAGCACGCCGCCGCATTCGAGCCCTTTGTGGAGGGCGTGGTGGAGCGCATCGGCAAGGGGGAGCGCCCAGACATCCGCCTCAACCCCAAGCAGATCGACGCCGTGCTGGAAAACCCCAGCTTCTACACCCAGCTCAAGGGGACCAGCTATCCCAAGCTCCCCAAGGGCGAGGTCTACTACAAGAAGGGCCGCACCACCACAGAGACCATGATGGTGGAGGGCGCCAAGGGCAACCCCGGCTGCTGGGCGGGCACCATCCTGTTCTACGTGGCGGTCGCGGCCATCGTGGCGGGCTTTGTCTGGTTCTTCTTCTTCCGCTAGAGCCACCCCCGCCAAACCAGCCCCTCCCCAATCGCCGTCACACGCATCATCCCAAGGAGTCACATGCTTTCTGAACGCCTGCTTTCCAACGTCGTCAGGGTAATGAACAGCCACTACCTCGACATGAAGCCTACGCGCGGCAAGCTGCCCGGCCCCAACCCCGGCCAGCGCTACATGCTCTATGCGCACGTGCCCTTCTGCGAGCGCCTCTGCCCCTACTGCAGCTTCAACCGCTTCCCCTTCCAGGAAGACAAAGCGCGCCGCTACTTTGCCAACCTGCGCACAGAGATGGGCATGCTGGCAGACATGGGCTACAACTTCGACAGCATGTACGTGGGCGGCGGCACCCCCACCATCCTCATGGACGAGCTGGCAGAGACCATACGCCAGGCGCGCTACCTCTTCGACATCAAGGAGGTCTCGAGCGAGACCAATCCCAACCACCTCATCCCCAGCCACCTGGAGCAGCTGCAGGGCATGGTGCAGCGCCTGAGCGTGGGCGTGCAGAGCTTTGACAACAGCCTGCTCAAGCAGATGGACCGCTACGAGAAGTACGGGGACGCAGACACCATCCTGGAGCGCGTCCGCGCCTGCTCGGACGCCAAGATCTTCAAGAGCCTCAACGTGGACATGATCTTCAACTTCCCCGCGCAGACAGAGGACATGCTCATCAAGGACCTGGCCTACGTCATGGAGAGCCACTGCAACCAGACCACCTTCTACCCGCTCATGGCCAGCCCCGCCGTGGAGCGCAGCCTGGCCGCCACCGTGGGCAAGGTGGACTACAGCCGCGAACAGCGCTTCTACGAGATCATCTGCAAGGGCCTTGCAGAGGGCAAGGACGCGCCCTTCACCTTTGGCAGCTGCTGGACCTTCAACACCGCCCAGCAGACCATGATCGACGAGTACATCGTGGACTACGAGGAGTACCCCGCAATCGGCAGCGGTGGCATGACCCTGCTCAACGGGACCTACTACATCAACAGCTTCTCGCTGCGCGAGTACGACGAGTGCATCAAGCGAGGCGACATGAGCATCATGGGCTCAACCGCCTTCAACAAGCGTGACCTCATGCGCTACCGCTTCATGATGCAGCTCTTTGGCCTGCGCCTTGACAAGGACCAGTGGCACCGCGACTTTGGCTGCAGCGTGGCGGTGGGTCTGCCGGCAGAGTACGCCTTCATGAAGGGCGTTGGCGCCTTCGACGTGGAAGACGAGCACCAGATCACGCTCAGCCCCAAGGGCCGCTACCTGCTTGTGGCGATGATGAGGCAGTTCTTCGTGGGCGTGAACTCCGTGCGCGACAAGGCGCGCGCCGCCCTGCCCGAAGACGAGCGGGACCTCCTCTTTGGCGCCGGCGTCCCCTGCAAGTAGAGCTAGACGTACACCTTCTCCACATAGGGGCTGGTGAAGGCACGCAGGATGGCGTGATAGCCGCACTCAAGGCGCACGGTGGCGCCCACGGGGTAGTCCTGGGCACAGGCGGTGACGTCGAGCACGGTGTGGTCGCAGCTGCTGGCAACCACGCGCACGCGCGGGTCGAGCGGCTGCATGACCTCGACGTCGAAGTCCTGGTTGCCGCCGGTGACGATGGCGCGCTGCATGGGGCCGCTGTCCTCAAAACTGTGCACGCGGCCGTAGCTGTCAGGGCCGATCGTGCCCCAGGGCATGGATGGCTTGAGCTTGCTTTCAACGACCTCGGTCTCTATGACGAAGGCGTCGCGGCTGGTGCCGGGCAGGTAGCTGTAGCAGGCGCGCTCCTTGCCGATGAGCAGGCTCTCTCCCAGACGCAGGTCCGTGATGCCGGCGGGCAGACCCTCGGTCATCATCATGTGAAGCGACGCGCTGTTGCCGCCAGTGACGATGAACTCGTCTTCACCCAGCTCCCAGCGCTCGCGCATCTCGCGCGCAACGTCTGCCAGCTCCTCCATCTTGGCGCGGTCTGGCTGGACAAAGCTCAGGCAGTTGAGGTTCGCCCCCACGCCCGCCAGCTGCATGTTGGGCAGCTCCATGCACAGCTGCGCGGCCTCCATGAGCTCGCTGCGGCTCACAAAGCCCTCGCGCAGGTCTCCCAGGTCGTACATGAGGACGGCCCTGTGCACGCGGCCCTGGCGCCCCGCCGCGGCGTCGAGGGCGCGCAGGGTTGCCTGCTCGCTGTTGAGGCTGAGGTCTGCATAGCGCACGATGCGCTCCGCGTCCGCCGGCGACGGCGTGCGGATGAGCCACTTCTCAACGGGCAGCTCCTGGATGCGCATGAGGTTCTCGATGCGACTGTCCCCGATAGCGCTCACACCGCCTTCGACGAACGCGCGCGCAACCGCTGGGCTTGCGGTGACGCACTTGCTCACACCCACCACCTTGAGGCCGTGCTGGGCGCAGAGCCCCGCGACCGTCCGGACGTTCTGGGTTATCTTCGCAGTGTCGACATACAGCTTGGGGTACACGTTTGTGCTCGGCTTTCTACGTGAGGGCAACGGTGAGCAACGGGTGTTGCAGCTGCATGGTACCATCACCGCGGGCGCAGCCGCGCCACCCGTGATTTCAGTTAATCAGCGCAGCACGGGCTGTGCTCGACTCAAGGAGGCCCACATGGCTGACGACATCTTCGAGACCGACGAGCAGGAGACCCTGGAGATGGACGAGGTCCTCGAGAAGGTCATCAACTACTGCGCAGAGGAGGCAAAGGAGAAGCTCGCCCAGGTTGGCAGCTTCGAGCCCTTCACCGTGGTTGTCGAGGGCGAGAACATGCACATCGAGAGCCACCCCGGGGAAGACCCTGACGTCATCCGCGCCCGCGCACGAGAAGCCGTGGCAACCGCCAGCAGCTTTGCGAGCCACTACTGCTTCTGCTTCGACGGCTTTGTGGACACGGACGAAGGCGAGATGGATGCCATCGTCATCGAGGCAGCAGAGCGCGAGCAGGAGGAGGCCTTCGCCATCGTCAACCTCTACAAGGTCGACGATGCGGGTGACGGCACCATCGAGTTCGACGACCAGCTGGCCTTCGTCGCCATGACGGAGTCCTGGTTCGACCGCGCAGCAGTCCAGGCCGGAGACGCCGAGGAGATGGCGCGGGCTCAGGAAGAGATGGAGGCTGCCCAGCAGCGCGCCCAGGCAAAGGCCAAGGCGCAGGAGCTGCAGGCGCGCCTCCAGGCAGAACAGGAGTAGGAGGCGTCAGATGGAAAAGACCACCGGCTACCTGGGCCGCGCGTGGCGCGACCTCACGTCAGAGAAGGGGTGGTGGCAGCCCGTCGTCATCCTGGCCCTGGTGAGCCTCATCCCCATCGTGGGCGGGCTCATCATGCTCGGCTATCTGCTTGACTGGGGCCGTGAGGCCGCCTGGGGCATGGACCGCGGCCTGCCACGCAAGGTGGGCAGCGTGGGCAAGCGCCTCAAGTGGGGCTTCTTCGCCATGGTCATCATCTGCTGCTGGGTCATCCCCCTGAGCATCGTGGGCGGCATCCTGGGCATCATCCCCCTGCTGGGCTGGCTCATCGTCATCGTCGCCGAGGTCTGCTGCTTGGTCACGGCGACCATCGCCTGCGCCGGCTGCATCCGCATGACCATATACGACCGCATCAAGGGCGGCCTGCAGTTCTCCCGCATCTTCAAGATGGCAACGCTCGATGCACCGGGCCTTGCCTGCTGCTTTGGCATCAGCCTGCTGAGCGCTGTCCCCGCCATCGTCGGCTCCGTGCTGGTCATGATCGGCCTGCTCCCTGCCGCAGGGCTGCTCGGCTACGCCGGCTCCACCGGCACGGGCATGCTCAGCAGCGGCGTCGCCATCGCAGCCGGCGTTGGCGCCAGCCTCGTTGGCGGCATCTTCGTCATCGTCGTGCTCATCGCCATCCAGCTCTGCTCCGTTGCGCTGCAGGCAATGGCCTACCGCGCCTTCGGCTACTGGGTGGGTCAGTTCCAGCCCGCCAAGTGGGGCGGCATAGAGGACCCGATGCCCTTTGAGCCCGGTTACCGCCCGCACGAGCAGGCGTCCCCCAGCCCCAACGTGGGCGCAGACGAAGGCTACGAGACCTTCCAGGACGCAGCAACGGCAGCAGGCGCTGCAGCTGCAGCAGCAGGCACCTACGTCAAGGAGCATGCAGAGCAAGCGGCCGAGGCTGTGAGCGAGGCAGCCGCTGGCTTCAAAACCGAGCACACCGAGCCTGCGGCTGACGAGCCCGTCGAGGCGGAGGTCGTGAGCGTGGAGTCCGCAAACGCCGGCGAGCTCGAGGAGCCCCAAGGCCCCGCCGAGCCCGCAGAGGCAGAGACCGAGACACCCGCTGCAAGTGGCTCCGATGCCGCCGGGGCCGAGGAGAGCGCAGCCAAGCAGCCCGAGGCAGAGGCCGCACCGGCATGCCCCAGCTGCGGCGCCCCTGTTGAGCCCAACCACAAGTTCTGCACCAACTGCGGGCAGCAGCTCTAAGCCGCACCGCACGCACATGCACGGACCCAGAACGCGCCCCAACGGGCGCGTTCTTTTTTGGCAGGCAGCGCGCGTCAGCTGTTGAGATGTGATGGCGCTTCACCGCAAACAGCGTAAAGTGGAAGGATAACTTTGGAAGCAGCTTGGGAGGTCTCCATGGAATACAAAGTTGTGAGCGCGCAGAACATAAGCAGGATGTGCGCGGTGTGCGGCACAGAAAACGAGTGGGGCTTCCACGGCCGCTTCTTCAACCTGGAAAACGGCGACCTCTATGCCGTGCTCAACCCCAAGCCAGAGCACCAGAGCTACCCCGGGCGCGTCCACGGCGGCGTGCTCGCCTCCATCATCGACGAATGCGTGGGCCGTGCTGCCAACTCCGCCCCCGCCATCGCCCGCGGCGAGCAGGAGCCCTACTGGGGCGTCACCATGAACATGAGCACCAAGTACCGCAAGCCAACGCCATACGAAGGGGGCCCGCTCTACTGCGTCACGCGCATCACCAAGCAGAGTACCAAGTTCTTCGAGGGCACGGGCTACCTCTACAGCGCAGACGGCACGCTCTGCATGGAGGGCACGGCACGCTACCTGTTCTTGAAGGCAGAGCAGATTGCAGAAGGCGGCTTGCCAGAAGAGGAATGGTTCCCCGACCCGCAGCCCGCCCCTACGAGCGTGGAGATTCCCGTCTACCCCAAATTCAAAGACTAGGCGGCAGCCCCTACTTGGGGGTGCGATTGTGAAGGCTGTCTGCAACGTTGCGCAGCGGCTGGGGCATGGGCCTCTCCACAACCTTCTGGAAAAGCGCACCGTCCTCTGTGTAGAGGCTCTTGCCTGTGCGCGACTCAAAGTAGGTAACGAAGATCGTCTGCAGCGCAGCCACCACAGGCACCGCCAGCAACATGCCCAAGATGCCGCAGAGACCCTCGCCGATGAGGATGGCGATGAGGGTGACAGCCGGGTGCACGTTGACGGTGGACTTCATCAGGCGCGGGCTCACCACGTTGACCACGATGTTGTGGACCACCAGGTTGATGCAGATGGTGAGCAGGCACACGAGCGGGGAAGCCAGCAGGCCCACGACGCCGCAGAGGACGTAGGCGATCACCGGGCCGATGTAGGGAATGATGTAGAGGATCGCCCACGCCACGCCCAGCAGAGACGAGTAGGGCACCCCCGCGATGAAGAAGGCAAAGCCGCAAAGGAGGCCGTTGAGCACCGCGCAGATGAAGGTCGACTTTGCCCAGCCGTAGATGGCAGAGCCAAAGGAGCCGGCGATGATGTCGAGGGTCTCCTGCTGGTTTTCGTTGAAGAGGTTGCGGAACTCGACGCTGATCTTGGGGAGGTCGATGAGCAGCCACAGCGCTGCGATGAGCGAGATGAAGGCCACCAGCAGCGAGTTGCCCACTGTGGCTGTGATGCCCACAACACCGCCTGTGATGCCGCTCAGCAGGGTTCCCGCATTGGAGAGCAGCCAGTCCGCGCCCTTCTTGATGGCGGTGTTCACGAAGTCTGTGGTAATGAAGACGGCATCGGCCGAGATGTGGTTGGTAACGAACTCCGTGAGCTGGCGAGCGTAACCAGGAACCGCCGCAAGCAGGGCGGTGGTCTGGCTGAGCAAAGTGGGGAGCACCAGCACGACGACAAGGGCGAGCACGGCAAAGCCGATGAGGTAGGTGAGCACCGTGCCCAGCAGGCGCGGGATACCAAGCTGCTCAAAGCGGTTGACCAAGCCGTGGCAGACGAAGACGATGAGCGCGGTGACGGCGATGGTGGCGATGCCGATGGAGATGACGCCGAACACCTTCATCAGCGCCAGGAAGACGATGCCCGCACCGATGACCGTCCAGACCCTCAAACCGTGGAGCTTCCAGAAATCCATCTTGTCCTGTTGAGTGCTCAAGGACGCTCCTTTGGGGAGAACTGGGAAAACTGGCGGAGGAGGGGGGATTCGAACCCCCGAGACCCGAAGGCCCAACGGTTTTCGAGACCGCCGCATTCAACCACTCTGCCACCCCTCCGCGCGGGCTGAAGACCCCTTCCGGAGTCTGGCATGGGTGGGATTATACCCCAGTCTGCCAAATTCGCAGATTTGCTGATGCAATTTCTCCTTCTTTTGCTATACTGCTTACTCGCGTCTTACGGCGCACTTAAGCACGGAGGGATGTCCGAGTGGCTTAAGGAGCACGATTGGAAATCGTGTGTGCGGGAGAACCGTACCTAGGGTTCAAATCCCTATCCCTCCGCCAGCCACAACTCAAGCGGCCCACACGGGGCCGCTTTTTTGTTTTTTGTTAGCGCTGCTAGAGGCTAGAGGCTCTACGTTCGACC
>JBJEHM010000095.1:0-2313 GCA_051876075.1 Coriobacteriales bacterium | reverse complement strand
CGACCTTGACGCCGTATCCAACGGGGTGGGATCCCGGAGGAGACCAGGTGTTGCTTCGAGTGACGACGGTACCGTCCTCAAGCTCGGTACGCCACTGCTTTCCGTAAGCCATGTTGTACTTCCTTTCCTCTCAATTCTTTGGAGAAGAGGCCATGGTCTTTCCCTGGTTCGAGCCCTGTCCCCACTGCGCGACTGCAAGCTCCCTATATGCCGCAGCCGTTTCACAGTGGTAGCCGTCTGATGCGCTTGCCCTGGGGAAGGCGTACACATCTGGCAACCGGGCTTTCCCCTCTCTAAGACCTAAGCCCTTCACCGTACGAAATTGACGCATCTGACATTGCTGCAGCCCGAAGGTGTCTGGAGGCAACGGCCTGCTTCTTGGTCAGACACCGACAGTGTAGTCTTTATGAAGTCTTAAAGACAGTAATTGGTAACGCTTAAAGTATCTATTTGGAGAATAAAGCCCTACGCATGTCACGCTTCGTGCCGTTTCGTCGCCTTGATTTGGAGTTGTTAGACGATGAGGAACTCGTTGGTGGCGTAGGAGGAGAGCCCGGGCCAACACTGGTCGAACAGTTCGCAGAACTCGTTGGCATGTTCCTTGATGATCCGCTCTCCCTTTGCGTCGAGCGTGACCTTGGCGGCACGGCGGTCTTCGCGGTCTCGCCCGCGCACGATCAGCTCGGCGTCTTCCAGCGTGCGGATGGACATAGACGCCACGTTAGAGCGTATGTTCAGCAGCGCGCTGATCTCCTTGAGCTTGAGGCCGCTGTTGTCGTTGCCTAGCTCGCGCAGGATGCGGGCCTCGTTGGGAGCCAGACCCACTTTGCTGTCGAATTCAGAGAGCTTTGACAGGAAGTAACAGATCGCCTCGACCACGAGCACGCGCGAGATGTGGGCGACGACCTCCTCCTGCGAGCAGTCGAGCCCGACCATCCCCGCAACCCGCTGCGCGATGTCTGCGAAGCTTTCCGCCTCTGTATCGAAGAAGATGCGCGAGGATGCTGGGAGCAGCAGCTCGCGGAGCTTCTCAACGCGCTCTGGCCGGACGTCGGGAACCTCTTCTACGAACACGCGGCGCATGAGGGGGATGAAGCTAGGCGTGACGGCGACGCCCTCCTCCGTGGCAGCGATGTAGACGTTGCGCCTGTCCACCTCATCGTCGTGGATGCGCTTGATGAACCCGCGCTTTACCAGTACGTTGACCGCCGCGGTGACGGTGCTTGCCTTGAGGAACAGGGCGGATCCAACATTTCCTATCGTCATGACCTCGTGGGTTGCAACGTAGAAGAGAATGCGGCCCTGGGTGATGTTCAAGTCGCAGTCCTGCCGCACGTTGCGGTCGACGGCGTTGGCGATGTTCATGAAGTGATTGGTCCATTCGAGCCTGTGCCCAAACGGCAGAGCGGTCGTTGCCATAAGCGTTACTCCCAACAAACACTGTCCCTCGAAAAGTGCTGTGGGTTTACTTTACCCCGATTTCTCCACTCAAGAAAGTATCCTGCCTCAAAACATACAGATGCGCTAGTACCCCGCAGTTGAATTCGAAGGCGCTGCCGGCACCGGCTAGTCGTGGAACTCGGGCTTTCAAGGCAGCGAGTATGTGGGGGCTCTCACTGCTCAAGATGGCTTGCCGCGTGCCCTGCCGGAATGCGCTGTGGGTGCGCGCTGCTGGTATGCGCTGCTGCTGTGCCCTGCTGCAGCTGAATGCGACTGCCTCGCCAGGCATTTGGATCTTTGTGGCAGAAAGCTCTGAAAGCCTGGCGAGCTGCACGTCCCTACTTGAGCTTAATGGTGGCAGTGAGCTTGTTGCCAGCCTTGTCTGTCACAACGAGCTTGCCGGCGCGCTTGACCGCGGCCTTGTTGCTGATCCTCTTGCCCTTGAGCTTGGCGGACTTGACGCCGAGGTCGTAGCTCATCTCTGCCGTGCAGCCCGCCAGGCCAAAGGCGGCCCCGGCCATCGCGGCAGAAAGCGCGGCGGCGATGAGCTTGTTGCGGGTAGAGTGCGTGCTGCAAGCGGCAATCCGCGCCGTTGCCGCGTTGGCGCTTGCGCGTGCATGCGCGATACTGGTGCGGACCATTGCAAACGAAGGGAAAAGGTGTGAGCGAACAGTTGGAGCTGCGTGTTGTGCGTGCGCAGGCGGCGGATATGCCGCGCATCATCGACCTGTATCAGCGGGTGATCAGCTCTGTGGCGGGCACCGAGTACGACGTGCGCTGGGAGCTGGGTTCGCGTCCCACGTTCGAGGAGCTCGAGAACGCCGTCGCCGCGGGCGAGATGCTGCTCTGCCTAGGCGCGCCGCAGCACGCCGG
>JBJEHM010000094.1:0-9620 GCA_051876075.1 Coriobacteriales bacterium | reverse complement strand
CAACGTGGGAAGCTCGAACAGGATGAGCTCCCCCCAAGAGCGGGATGAAAATGGTCATTAGGAATGCACAAGTTGCATGAGCAATCGTATTGCAGAGGGCTGATAGCTCAGAGTCACCAGCCCTAGCAACGCAGCCCTGAAAAAAGCTGCATAGTTGGTCTTGCACTATTAGTGGATTGTGTCTTATACTGGCGTCAGTCAGTTCCTCCCTCATAGCTGACGAGAACGCGAGGGGCCTTTGCAGAGGCTCTTCTGAAACTCCTCCAGGTTATCGGCCCCAGCAGGTTACAGGCCCCTGCTGGGGCCGATCCCGTGCGAAGAAGGCGCTCCTTGAACTCATGCGATGCTTTGCGCACAATGGGTCCATTCGAAACGGTCACAGCAGGGAGCAGCATGGACATCAACGCAATCGACTGGCGTCAATCTTGGAGGGAGTACCAGGCGGGGCGGCGTGCGGCCGACAGCGCCGAGTATTGGAACGCGCGCGCCAAGAGCTTCTCCGAAAGCTCGGGCATCTCGCCCTATGCCCGTGAGTTCCTGGCCCGCGCGGGCGTGCGCGAAGGCGAAACCGTGCTCGACATGGGCTGCGGCAGCGGGGCGCTGGCCCTGCCGCTCGCCCAGGCGGGTCACGAGGTCTGGGCCTGCGACTTCTCCAGCGCGATGCTGCAGATCACGGCGACCAAGGCCCGCGAGCTGGGCGTGGGGCACCTGGTGCACACCAAGCTCGTCAGCTGGGCCGACGACTGGGACGCCGCGGACATGCCATGCTGCGATGTGGCGCTGGCCAGCCGCAGTATGGCGGCCGACGACCTCTGGGATGCCATCGAGAAGATCGACAGCCGCGCGCGCCGCCGCGTGTGCGCCACGATGGCCACTGGCGTTTCGCCGCGCGTGGACGAGACCCTGATGCGCGCCATGGGCCGCAACACGGGGCGCGCAGCGGAGTACGTGTACACCATGGGCATGCTGTGGGCCATGGGCAAGAGGCCCACGCTGGCTTACATCGACACAGAACGGAGCGAGGCCTTCGAGAGCCCACAGCAGGCGCTCGAGAAGCACGCGGGCATCCTGCAGCCCAGCCCGCAGGAGCGCAAGTTGCTGGAGGAGTATGTGGCCGGCCACCTGTGCCAGGCAGAAGACGGCCTGTGGCGCTTCGACCACAAGCGCCAGGTGAGCTGGGCCTTCATTGCCTGGGACAAATGAGGGTCAGGGCCGTCTCTCTAACAATACGCGTCGCGATGTAGGCCGACCTGGCTGTGCAGCTCCACGATGCCCTCGTGCCCTGGCATGTGCAGCTTGACCACGGCAGCATGCACAGCCGGTCCGCACGGCAGGAATTCCTCGCATGGTGACCTGCGATCTTTGGCAATCGGCCCGGTGGCTGGGAATTCCTGGCTACGAGGTCAGCCCTCTCTCCCAGCCGTAACACGAGACCAGGAACGCCCTGCTTGCTGTCCCGCAACCGGGCGCAGCCGGTCAAAGTGCTGGGAATTCCCAGCGCGATGTCTTTCGCGAAGAAGCAACGTGGCGTCTTGTCTTGCAATCAGATAACGGAATCTGCTTATTAAGGGATTGTGTCTAATAGCGTACTCAAGCTATTATTGCAGGTATGCGGAATAGATGCCGCCTCCCATGAGAAAGGACCCCACCATGACCCTCGACCGCCGCCAGTTCTTGAAGGCAGCAGGCGCCACCGGCGCGCTGGCCGCTGTGGGCGCAGCCCTCGGCGGCTGCAGCTCCAGCTCCGGCAGCTCCAACTCCGGCGCCGCCGCAGACATCCCCACCCCGGAGACCCTCTACATGGAGTGGCTGCCCTCCGAGTCCACCGCAGACTACGAGAACATGCGCGACGTCTTCGCCCAGTGCATTTCCGAAGGCGCCGGCAACATCCCCTGCGAGACCGTCACCACCACCGACATCAACGTCGTGGTCGAGGCCATCTGCGCCGGCACCACCCACTACGCCTACCTCGGCGCCTCCGAGTACATCGAGGCCCACGCCAAGAACCCCGCCGTCCAGCCCGCCTGGGTCCTCTCTGACAGCGAGGGCAAGCTCAACCCCGTCACCTACCACTCCCAAGTCCTCTGCCGCGAAGAAGACGCCGGCAAGTACAAGAAGGGCGACAGCTACGAGCTGGGCGACATCGCCGGCACTGACTACGCCTTCGTCTCTGCGTCATCTACCAGCGGCTTTGTGATCCCAGCCACGGTCTACGCCAAGCAGGCCAAGCTGGAGAGCACAGACGACATCGCCACCTCCGGCAAGTACCTGGGCACCGTCACCATGGCCGGCTCGCATGCGCTGTCGCTCTACACCCTGCTGAGCGGCGACGCCGACCTCTGCTCCTGCGATGACACGGGCACCTGCAACTACTACGAGGTCGTCGAGGGCACCAACGGCGAGGTCGGCGCCGTCTACCAGGTGAAGGAGGGCATGGAGGCCCCACTCGACGAGATGGCCGGCCAGCGCGTGGTGGTCGTCGCCTCCTACGCCACCCCCGGCGCCCCGTTCTGCGTGAACACGGACGTCGTCCCCGCGGAGCTCAACGAGCAGGTCGTCGCCTTCATGTGCTCGGACGCCGTGAGCGGCAACCCCGAGCTCTTCAAGGACCCGGCCGACGAGAAAACCGTCACCAAGTGGAAGCACTCCAGCGACCTTGTCGGCTTCGTCGAGCTCGACGACAGCTACTATGATGACTTCCGCACCCTGTTGGGCAAGGAGTAACGCCTGTTGAGCCAAAGCGCGAGCACACCGCTGCTGAGCATCGAGGGGCTGGGGAAGAGCTACAACGGCTCTGCCCCAGCCCTTTGCGGCGTTGACCTGGAGCTTTTCCCGGGCGAGCTGGTGGCGCTCATCGGCAGCAGCGGCGCGGGCAAGTCGACCCTGCTGCGCTGCATCAACCGCCTGGTGGAGCCCAGCAGCGGCAGCGTGCGCTTTGACGGGCGCGACATGCGCGCGCTGGGCGGCCGCGAGCTGCGCCAGGCGCGCCGCCGCATGGCCATGATCTTCCAGGGTTACAACCTGGTGCACCGCTCCACCGCCATAGAGAACGTGCTCCAGGGCCGCTTGGGCTACAAGGGCTCGCTGGCCGGCGCGCTCTCACTCTATTCCGAAGACGAGAAGCGCATGGCCTTCGAGGCATTGGAGCAGGTGGGCATGGCCGCGTTCGCCTACACGCGCGTGGACCAGCTCTCTGGCGGGCAGCAGCAGCGCGTGGGCATCGCGCGCGCCCTGGTGCAAGAACCGCTGCTCATCCTGGCAGACGAGCCGGTGGCCTCGCTCGACCCGCGAAGCTCTCAGGTGGTGATGGGCCACCTGCGCCGCGCAGCAAGCGAGCTGGGCATCGCCTGCCTGGTGAGCCTGCACCAGGTGGAGTACGCGCTGGAGTACGCGGACCGCCTGGTCTGCCTGTCACACGGGCGCATCTGCTGCCAGGGCCGCCCGGGAGAGCTCTCGCGCGAGACCATCGCGAGCATCTACGACGAGGTCAACCGCGACCTCGAGGATGGGGTCGACGAAGACGCCGAAGGCGAGCACACCGCGGCCCGCGCCTGCATGGGCGCCTGCAGCTGCGAGCCTCCCGCCGCCGAGCCCGGGCAGGACCAGCGCGCATGAGCCCCTCCCCTGCCAGCAAGCCCGCTCCCGGCGCACCTGGCGCCGCTGCCTTCTTCGCGCGCAAGCACGCCCTATGGCTGGCGCTGCTGCTGGCCGCCCTAGCCGCGGGCGCGCTGTGCTCGGCCGTGGTGGGCTTCTCGCCCGCTCTGGCCGTGCTCAAGATCCCCAGCAGCCTGGCCTGGATGGCCCAGAGCTTCATCCCCACCGCGGAGTCGCTGGCCAAGCTGCCGGTGATCGGCCAGGCCCTGCTCACCACCGTCTTCGACTCCGCCGCCGCGGCCTTCACCGGCGCTGTGCTCGCCTACCTCTGCGCGCTGGCCGGCACGCGCAGCATCGGGTTGGGCGGCGCGGCCCAGCTGCTGGTGCGCGCCGTTGCCTCCGTCATGCGCAACATCCCCACCGTAGCCTGGGCCTTCATCCTGCTCTGCGCCTTCAAGCAGAGCGAGTTCACCGGCTACCTGGCGCTCTTCTTCAAGAGCTTTGGCTTCCTCACGCGCACCTACCTGGAGGCGATGGACGAAGTCGACCAAGGCCCGCTCGAGGCCCTGCGCGCCGCCGGCGCCACCCGCCTGCAGCTCATGACGCACGCGGTGGTGCCGCTCACCTCTACGCAGATCGTGAGCTGGCTGCTCTACATGTTCGAGACAAACGTCCGCAACGCCACCCTAGTGGGCATGCTCACGGGCACGGGCATTGGCTTTGTGTTCACCATGTACTACCGCGGCTTTCGCTACGACGAGGCCGGCCTGGTCATCCTGAGCGTGGCCGCCATGGTCATCGTGTGCGAGGTAGCCAGCAACTTCGTGAGGAGGCGGGTCAAGTGACGCAGAGCACGCAGCAACCCCAGCGCGCCCAAAGCACCGCCGTGCCCGCCGGTGCGCTCCTCGCCCGCAGCGGCCGCATCAAGCTCCGCACGCGCACGGCGTCTTCAACCGCCATGGCCGCGGTGCTCGCCTTCTTCGTGCTGATGACGGCGTGGACCTTCGCGAACATGCAGTACGGCAACACAACGCTGGGGGAGTCGTTTGCCAAGCTGGGCAAGGTGCTGCAGATCATCGCGCTGGAGCCGCGGCTTGACGGCCACTTCACCGCAGCGGAGATAGCGCAGGGCATGGGAGTCACTGTCTGCCTGAGCGTGCTGGTGACCATGGCCGGGGCAGTGATCGCCTTGGCAGTGGGCGTGCTGGCAGCCGGCAACCTCACCAGCCGCGGCTTCTCTAACGGGCTCAAGGTGGTGCTCTCTGTGATCCGCGCCGTCCCCACTATCATCTGGGTGCTCGTGTTCTCTGTGGCAATGGGCCCGGGTTCGGAGGCCTGCGTCACCGGCATGCTGCTGCACACGGTGGCGTTCTTGGGCAAGGCCTACTCGGAGGAGTTCGAGGAGACGGACCCAGGCGTGCTCGAGGCCCTGCGCGCCACCGGCGCAAGCTGGGTGCAGGTGATCGCGCGCGGCGTGTTCCTGGAAAAACTCAACGAGTTGCTCTCGTGGACCTTCATCCGCTTTGAGAACAACTTCGTCAACGGCGTGGTGGTGGGTGCGGTGGCGGGCGCCGGCGGCATCGGCTACCAGCTCTACGTCACGGCCAACTTCTACATCGACTACCACGAGGTGGGCCTCATCACCTACCTCTGCCTGGCGGTCTCCGTGGCCCTGGAGGTCGTGGCCACCAAGCTGCGCAAGCGCCTGGCCGTGAGGCGCTAAGATGATTCAAGCTGTGAACCGAGAAAGGAAGGACCAGATGACCAAGAACGAGTGCTGCTGCGGCAGCGAGAAGAGCGATGAGAAGGAGCCCTGCTGCTGCACTGAGGGCGCAGCCGAGGAAAGCGGCTCCTGCTGCTGCGGAGGCGGCGACGACTGCTGCAGCGGCGCCGAGGCAGACGAGCCCAACACCGGCCACAAGGAGGTCGTCATCGTCGACTACCTCTACCTGGACCTGAGCGTGTGCGAGCGCTGCCAGGGCACGGACGAGCGCGTGGCCAAGGCCGTCGAGCTGGTGCGCCCCATCATGGACATGGCCGGCTACAACATCGTGATGAACAAGGTCGAGATTGCCGACGAGCACCTGGCGGAGCGCTTCGAGTTCCTGAGCAGCCCCACCGTGCGCGTCAACGGCGTGGACATCTGCCCGGAGGTCATCGAGAACGACTGCTCCTCCTGCCGCACGCTGAGCGACTACGAGGTCAACTGCCGCCAGTTCTCCTTCAACGGCAAGCTCTTCGAGGTGCCGCCCACCGCCTACATCGTCAAGCGCCTGCTTGAAATCGTCTTCCAGCACGAGAAGCCCGCCTACGGCGAGTACGCCATGCCGGAGAACATCCGCGGCTTCCTGCGCGGCAAGCACGTGCAGGGCGATCAGGGCGCTGCAGCCAGCCAGGCCAGCGGCGGCTGTTGCTGCTGCTAGCTGCGGGCTAGGCGCAGCGCAGCGGGACAAAACACAAGGACGCAGGCGATGACGGTGCACCCCTCCTCATGCCAGGGCTGCGCGGCGTGCTGCTCGGTGCTGGTGGAAGTCGAGGACGGCCAGCCCGTGCGCGTGAGCGGCAACCCCGCCAACCCCGCCACGGGCGGCGCGGTGTGCCCGGCGCTGCAGATCACCCTGCAGCAGCAGGTGGACCCAGACCGCGTGCGCACGCCGCTGCGGCGCACCAACCCCCGCAAGGGCCGCGGCGAGGATCCGGGTTTTGTGCCTGTGAGCTGGGACGATGCGCTGGACGAAATCGCCGAGCGCATGCTCGCCTTGCGTGCTGCCGGCAAGGGCGAGCGCCTGGTTGTGACCCGCGGGCGCTGCACCGGCATCTCCAACCTGCTCTTCAAGGCGCTGCCAGAGATCTTCGGCACGCCCAACGCCATCACGCACGACGGCATCTGCGCAGAGGCCGAAAAACTCGCCACCGGCTGCATGGACGGCATCTGGGACTACCGCGACTACCGCTTTGACCAGGCGGAGTGCGTGGTGCTCTGGGGCACGGACCCGGTGGTCTCCAACCGCTTCAAGCCCGTTGCCGGGCCCGTGTTCGCGCAGCTGGGCGCCAGCGTGCGCGTCTACGCCGTGAGCCCACACCGCTCGCTGAGCGCCGAGCGCGCGGGCGCGGAAAGCTGGGTGCCCGTCATCCCCGGTACGGACAGCGCGCTGGCGCTGGCGATGGCGCACGTTATCTTGGCTGAAAGCCTGTGGAACCGCACGTACGTGGGGGACTTCTGCGACGGCGCCAACCGCTTTGCCCCCGGGCAGCTGGTTGACGAGGAGCTCTTCTGCGAGCGCGGCACCAGCGGCCTGGTGCGCTGGTGGAACCTGGAGCTGCGCCACCGCACGCCCCAGTGGGCGCAGGAGCGCTGCGGCGTGTCGGCCGAGCGCATCGCGGAGATGGCCCGCGCCCTGGCCGCCGCCGGCGAGTGCGGGGTCTCCTGGGTGAGCCCCGGTGTGACCATGACGCCGCGGGGGCTGGCCAGCGGCATGGCCTGCTTCGCGCTCAACGCGCTGGTGGGCTCGCTTGACGCTGAGGGCGGCGTTATGCGCTTTGAGAGCATGCCCACCGCCCCGTGGCCGAGCACCCTCCCCTTCCAAGACGAGCAGGCGCGGCGCGCCCTGGCCTGCCCGCCGGCGGACCAGCGCCAGCAGCGAGGGTGCATGGCGGCGCGCGGCGGGCGCATCCACGCCAACCACCTCACCAACCGCCTGGCAGACGCCATGCTCAGCGGACAGCCCTACCCCGTAGAGATGATGATCGGCTATTGGAACAACTTTGCGTTCTCGTGCAGCGGGGCGCGGCGCTGGGAGCAGGCGCTGAGCGCGCTGCCGTTCTTCGTTCACGTGACCACCAATCTGAGCGAGAGCTCTCAGTTTGCCGACATCGTGCTGCCTGCCAAGAGCCACTTGTTCGAGACCTGGGGCTACACGCTCAGCCGCATGCGCGGGCGCAGCTGCCTGAGCGTTCAGGCGCCCTGCGCGCCGGCGCGCGGGCAGGTCAAGGGCGACGAAGGCGAGCTTCCCTTCATGCTGGCGCAAAAGCTGGCAGAGAAGGGCTTCCCCCAGCTGCTGGAGTACTACCGCGCGTGCTTCCCGGGTGAAGATGGCCGCCCGCCGGCAGACGGCGAGGATCTGGCCCGCAACGCCGTGCGCATCATCACGCGCCCCTCCTGGGAGCGCGAGGGCAGCTGGGAGGACTTCCTGGCTCGCGGCGTCACTCGCAGTCCCGCGAGCCCCGCGGGGCCTGTCCCCCAATCTGGAGCGTCGTCTGTCCAGAAGCCGGGGCCTGTCCCCAACGGCAACGCGGGGCCTGTCCCCAACGCGGACACGGCGCCGCGGCCGGGTGCGGGGGTGCCTGTGCGCGCCGCGGGCGAGACGCCGCTCCCCTTCCCCACACCCAGCGGGCGCTTCGAGCTGTGCAGCGGCGTGGTGGAGCGCATGCTCGCTGAATACGCACAGCTGCACGACATCAGCCCGCAAGAGGCAGTAGAGGAGCTGGGCTACAGCTGCACGCCGGAGCTGCTGGCCCTGCCACACTGGGAGGAGCCGCTGCGCGCTGGCAGCGCGGACGAGTACCCGCTGATCTTCAGCCAGCACCGCGCCTTCGGCAGTTTAGAGGGACGCTCCGCGAACACGCCGCTGTTCCAGAAGATGAAGCGCCTGGACCCCGGCGACGAGCCCTGGGCAGACGTGCTGAAGGTGCATCCCGCAGACTTGGAGCGCCTGGGCATCCCCGACGGCGCGGAGGCGCTGCTCGAGAGCCCCGTTGGCAGCGGTGTGGTGCGCGTGAAAGCGTGGGATGGCGTACTGCCGGGTGTGGTCTCTAAGTGCTACGGCCAGGGTCACTGGGCCTACGGGCACGTCGCGGCGCTCGACTTCGACCGCCAGCTCCCGCGCGGCCTCAACGCCAACGAGCTCATTCCCGCCGTCTACGAGGGCATCAGCGGAGCCACCGCCCGCCACGGCGGCGTCATGCGCGTAAGGCTGAGGCCCCTCAAGGTCGAGCGATTCGAGTTCTGACGTCTGCGCCTGCAGCAGGGAGGCGGCGCACTGCTCCCTGTTCCCGCCAACGCGCCCTGCCCCCGCACGCGCTTGTGGTTGTTGTTTCTGCTCTCTCCAACCCCTTGTGGTTGTTCTTTCCGCCGCAAACACCAACCACAAGGCCCAAACTCGCCGCACAACACCAACCGTAAGCAGAGAGACCAGGAGCGCGCACCGCTTCACAGCTCCTTGACTCAAAGCGATGCTCCAAGGAATTGACCAATCTGCGAGGCGCCAGGCGGTTCTATTTGGGTCTCTGGCGAGCAGGTTTGAGTGGTCCGGCTGGCTCGAATACTGCTTTCGACACAAGATTCTCTGGTGTTCAGCCTACGGCCATAAGCTGGGGGAACGCTGTTTTCGGCTGCATGAGGCGGAACATGAGCAAATTGCACGCTATTTAAACGCGACTATCGTCTAATATAGACAGGGCTTGGCGGGAGATTTCTATTTCAATTTACTTTTCTATTAGATTTGTCCTTGCCAAGTGTGATTTCAAATCGTATACTCCAAGGCGTTGTTAGATTGGACATAAAAGACAACCCCCGGCGAGCTTGGACCCTCGCCGGGGGTTGAATACAGATTCGAGATGGGCCTCGGAATCTGAGTGCGAGTTAGCCAAACGGCCAACCTGCGGAACAGCTCATATTCTATCATCGGCCATTTAGCTGCGCAAATGCGGTTTGGTCACCCATTCCCGAACATCGGTATATGACACCTGGGTGCTTCTTGCCCTGACAGGTGCTTGGTCTTTTATGCCCTCGTTTTGTGGGAGTGGATCGGGCGCATGGAGTCTGCCCTTGCCTCATACTGCGACCAGGCACAGGCCTTCTTCGCCATGCTCACGGTGGATGACCGCAACAGCTTCTACATCCTCTCGTCAGACGAAAGCGGCACTTGGACGGACACTGCCCTGCGCCGCAGCCAGCTCTCGCAGCTGAGCTTTGACCCCTCCAGCAGCTACTACCTCACCCACAACGGCTTCTCCGAAAAGCGCCG
>JBJEHM010000093.1:0-2328 GCA_051876075.1 Coriobacteriales bacterium | reverse complement strand
CCCTAGGCCACGTCGTAGAAGCGGATATCGGGATCAGCGGCCCAGGTGGGCTTAAGACCCGGGAAGACCTTCTCCTTGAACAGCTCGGTGTCGAGGTAGGCCTTGGCGTGCTCCATGGAGTCGAAGCCGTGGATGACCTGGACGTCCTCGTCGCGGATGAGCAGCTCCTTGGTCAGCGCGCCCTCGACGGTGTCCAGGAAGGGCTGGCGGTAGGTGGTGTAGACCTCGGCTGCCGCGGGACGCTTTTCGGGGTCGATGTACTGGGTGACCTGCAGGTATGCCTTGACGCTCATGGTGTTCTCCTTGCTCGCTTGTGCGGATCCTTGCGCCGGGAGCGGTCTCTCTCGTTCCCAGCGCTGCTCAGGTTACGGGCGCGGCGCTCGTCGCGGAAGATATGGGGCAAATCATGAGCTGCTCATCTTCCCCTTTGCGGGGCCTGCTCGCCGCGCCCCCTAGCCCCTGGCGTGGAAGTCGCAGTGCTGGCAGTGGCTGGGCGCGTCCTCGGTGACCTCGCGGTGGAACAGCCCCGCCCAGCGGCAGATGTCCTGCAGGATGGGCACCACGCTGGCGCCCTTCTTTGTGAGCACGTACTCCACGCGCGGCGGGATCTCGTCGAACTGATAGCGCTCCACTATCCCGTCTGTCATCAGCTCGCGCAGCGTGGCAGAAAGCACGGCATCAGAGATGTTGGCCATCTCCGCGCGCAGCTCGCTGTAGCGCAGGCGCTCCTTGGCGGCCAGCACGCAGATGGCGCGCGACTTCCACTTGCCGCCGAAGACGTCGAGCCCGTACTCCAGCGGGCAGCGTATGTCCTTCTCGAGCTTTCGTTTATGGGTCATGGGTGATTCTCCCTTCATGCTCTTTACTCCGTAGCGCAAGTATCTGCGAGCAGCGCCGCACAATCCAGTCACTAAGGGCAAGATGAGCGGCTCATCTTTCGCCCAGCACCTTCAAGCCAAAGCGCCGCGCGCCTATGCTGGAGTTGCGCGTTAGGGAGCGGACAAAAGGGGAGGAGGGTTGCTATGGAGTTCAAAGCTGTAGGACCAAGCTGCAAACTGCCAGGTCCTGGCGGGTTTACAAAGCCAGTGATGGAGCCGGTGTGCTCTGTATGTGGCCGTCCAACAATTCCTCTAGAGATGAACCGTCCGTGCCCCGCCTGTGGTTCGCTGAACTATGAATGGCGCGTTGAGTACAACACTGGCCGCGACAAGACGGGTGGATGTTGAGGCTAGATGAGGCCCTCGGTCTGGGGGCAGCAAGAAAAAGTACATTGAGCGTGGAGGGAAGACAAAAATGGCACGTATGCCCCAGGAATGCATCGACATGATCAACAACTGCTACGCCGCGGCGCTGGCGACCTGCGCAGACGGGGTGCCCAACGTGGTGCCCGTGAGCATGAAGCAGGTGATCGACGAGAGCACCGTCATGGTGTCCGACCAGTACATGCGCAAGACGCTGGCCAACCTCAAGGCAAACCCTTATGTCGCCCTGAGCGTGTGGGACAGCGAGGGCGGCTACCAGGTCAAGGGCAGCGTGGTCTACGAGGACGAGGGCGAGCGCTACGAGGCCGTCGCCGCGCAGGTGGCCGCGATCCTGAGCTCCATGGGCTACGACTACACCTCCAAGGGCGTGTGCTACATCAGCGTCGAGGAGGTCTACTCCGTGACCCCCGGCGAGGGAGCCGGCCTCTCTGTAGCGCTGTAGCGCGTTCGCGAAAAGCGAGGCGGATGACATGAACATGCAATGTGAAGTCGAAACTGGTCATACCGAGGGTTCGTTTGTGGAACTTAAAGAAGCGTTTGGTACACAGCAGTACTGGCTGCGCTTCTTCGTGCGTCCATGCTGCCCAGCTCCTGGTATGGATGCAGCCCGCGAGCGCATCGACCATCTCAAGCTCGACATTGACGCCCGTGAGGACATGACGTCAGAGCAGCGCGAAGAACTCAAGGCCACTGCAGACGAGTGGCTCGAGTGGTACAGCACCCTTGGTGTCCGCAAGGGCAAGTAAGGGCTGCCCCTCCCTGCAAGACTGAAAACTAGGCTGCGATGCAGCCGACAACAGAAGGGATTTCATCATGAAGCTTGCAGTACCATCTGAGACTGACGCAGGTCTTCAGAGCATTCGAAGCGGCCACTTTGGCCACGCCCCGTACTTCACTGTCGTCGAAATTGAGGACGGAGAGGTCGTGGGCGCAGAGGCTGTCAAGAACGTCGAGCACGACGCAGAAGGCTGCGGCGGTGTTATCGAACATGCCATGGGTATGGGTATCGACGCCATGCTCGCCGTCGGGATGGGTGAGCCGCCCCTGGCCCGCTTCAATGCCGCTG
>JBJEHM010000092.1:0-9638 GCA_051876075.1 Coriobacteriales bacterium | reverse complement strand
GATTTCTCCACTGCGGCGCTGATCGCGCCTCCGGTCGAAATGACGGTTCGGGGCGGCGCGCTGCCCCGTCGGTCGAAATGATGGTCCGGGGCGTCCGTTAGCTCCATTCTGGTCTAACAGCGCAAAAAAATAGCGAGGGGAGCGGCTGCCCCCCTCGCCTAAAGCGCTCTGTAATGCGAGCGATTAGTTGTGCTGATGGTTGGTGGTGTAGCGGCAGATGCGCAGGGTGTCCTCACCGTGCTCAGCTGCGCCTGCTGCGTGGCGATAGCCCAGTCCCCAGTACCAATCGGGGTCGATCTTCTTCTGCTCAGCGATCTCTTCTGCCATTGCATGGCTCCTTTCCTCAAAACCCGGTCCCCTATGACCGGGACTTTGTCCTTCCTTATGTATAATCTTAACTCAGAAGATTCTTTATTGCAGCTATTTAGCAGCAATCACATAAGGAATTCAGACCTCTACTAGAGTAGGGGAAGACCTCATGAGGATACATGAGATTTCGTAAAAAATCGTTAAGCGATACTTTAGGCTAAATTAAGGTTATCAAGCTACACGAACAAACAGCTAACGGCACAAAGCAGCCCGGGCAGCGCTTAAGCCACCCGGGCTGCTTTACATATGATTCAAAACACTTGCTGCGCGTGCCTAGAAGCGGGCGGCGAGCTCCTGCGCCAGCGCCTTGATGGCGGCGCGGGAGGCGTCGTTGAGCGCGCCGGTGATGGTGACGATGTTCTCCGCAAACTCCAGGCCCTTGCAGCCCTCGAGCAGCTTGCGCATGCCCTTGGCTGCAGACGGCGCCCACGAGCCGTTCTCCACAAGCGCAACGGTGCGGTTCTGGAAGTTGTGCTCCGCAAGGCGGTAGATGAAGTCGACCATGGTGGGGAACACGCCGTTGCAGTAGGTCGTGGTGGCGAGCACCAGGCAGTTGTGGCGGAAGGCGTCTTCGGCGGCCTCTGCCATGTCGTCGCGGGCGAGGTCGGTCACCACCACGCGCTGGCAGCCGGCGACCTTGAGTTCCGCTTCCAGCAGCTCGACGGCCTCCTTGGTGTGGCCGTACACGCTGGTGTAGGCGATCACCACGCCCTGGGTTTCCACGCCGTAGGAAGACCAGGTCTTGTACTGGCCCAGGTAGTGGTCCAGGTCCTCGCTGAGCACGGGGCCGTGCAGCGGCGCGATGACCTGGAGCTCCAAGCCCTCGAGCTTGCCCAGGGCCTTCTGCACCTGCACGCCGAACTTGCCCACGATACCGAAGTAGTAGCGGCGGGCCTCGCAGTCCCAGGGCTCGTCTGTGTCAAGCGCGCCGAACTTGCCAAACGCATCCGCCGTGAACAGCACCTTGTCCTGAGGGCTGTAGGTGAAGATGACCTCGGGCCAGTGGACCATGGGCGCGGCGATGAAGCGCAGCTCGCGGCCGCCCAGGCTCAGGGTACTGCCCTCCCCCACCTCAATGCGCCTGCCCTCGAAGGCAGTGCCGAAGTAGTTGCCCATGATGCGGAAGGCGCCGGCGCTGGCCACCACCTGGGCTGCGGGGTAGCGGTCCATGAAGCGCTTGATGTTGGCGCTGTGGTCCGGCTCCATGTGCTGCACCACCAGGTAGTCCGGGGTGCGGCCGCCCAGCTGGGCCTCGATCTTGCCGATCCACTCCTCTCCAAAGCGGGCCTCGACGCTGTCCATGACGGCGACCTTCTCGTCGACGATAAGATAGGAGTTGTAGGCCATACCGTTGGGGACTTCGTACATTCCCTCGAAGAGGTCGATATCGTGGTCGTCGACGCCCACGTAGAAGATGCCGTTTGCGATCTGCATTCAGAGCCGCCTTTCGCTGCACTTGGTCCTTAGTTAAGAGCGTAGCGTAGACCAAGGAACAGGCGGCTGCAATTCAAAGACGCGGTAATGTCGCTGCAGATACGCGGCCGTCATCTTCTGCAGCCTGTGGCTGGGGGATAATGGGCGTCTGCACATGCGAGTGCACGACCGGGTCAGAAACCTCTGGGAGCACCCCCGGCCCTGATCCGGGTTGCTCCTGCGGCTGCCCGGCAGCGCCCGCTAAGGCCCCGGCCGCGCGGCAGCGCACGGAGGCAAGCTGAGGACAAGCGCAAGCATCGCTGCGTGCCGTTGGCACAGCGCGCAGCACAGGTACAAGGAGGACGCATGATCATCAGGCAGTTCCAGGGAAGCGACGTCAGCCTCTACGGCATGGGCTGTATGCGCCTGCCCAAGCTGGCAGACGCCGCAGACGACGCAGGCGTTGACGAGGCAGCCGTCCAGGAGATGGTCGACCTGGCCATGGAGGAGGGCGTCACCTACTACGACACCGCCTGGGGCTACCACAACGGCGTGTCAGAAGAGGTCATGGGGCGCTGCCTGGCCAAGTACCCGCGAGAAAGCTTCTACCTGGCAGACAAGTTCCCCGGCTATGACGGCGCCAACTGGGGCAAGCACGAGCAGATCTTCGCCCAGCAGCTGCAGCGCTGCCAAGTGGAGTACTTCGACTTCTACCTGGTGCACAACGTCTGCGAGATGAATATCGACGCCTACCTGGACGAGAAGGGCGAGTACGGAGACGTTGCCTACCTCAAGCAGCTGCGCGACGAGGGCACCATCCGCCACCTGGGCTTTTCCGTCCACGGCCACTACGACGTCATGAAGGCTTTCTTGGAGAAGTACGGCCCCTGGATGGAGTTTGTGCAGATCCAGCTCAACTACATCGACTACGGCTTCCAAGACGCCCGCCGCAAGCTGGAGCTGGCCACCGAGTACGGCCTGCCCGTCATCGTCATGGAGCCCTTGCGCGGCGGCATGCTGGCCCGCGCCACCGCAGAGGAGGAGGCCCAGCTCAAGGCCCAGCGCCCGGACCTGGGCGTCGTCGGTTGGGCAGAGCGCTACCTGCAGGGCTTTGACCAGGTGTTCTGCATCCTCAACGGAGCATCCAACATCGATCAGATGCGCGAGAACCTCTCGTACTTTGAGGAGGAGCAGCCGCTGAGCGCCGCCGACCTGAAGGTGCTGGACGCCATGGTGGCCGCGCGCCTTGCCAGCGGCGTGGAGCCCTGTACCGCCTGCCGTTACTGCACGCCGCACTGCCCCCAGGGCATCGACATCCCCAAGCTGCTCAAGGCCTACAACGAGCACAAGTTCACCGGCGGCGGCTTCTTGGTGCCCATGCTCATCCCCACCATCCCCGCCGGCCAGCGCCCCAAGGACTGCACGGCATGCGGCAGCTGCGCGGCCGTCTGCCCCCAGGGCATCGACATCCCGGGCACGCTGGAGAAGCTCTCCGCCATGTTCGACGGCGCCTTCTAGCACGGCATGGGTGAGCACGTGAGCTGCAGAAACGAGATTGGCGGCACAGAGTGCGAAGGCGAGGCGGGCAGCATGCGCGCCGCTTGCGGCCAGCTGCGCGCGCAGGCGGGCTGCGGGCTGCCATACGCCCAGCCCGACCTGGACCGCGAGCGCCGCCAGGGCGTTGGCGAGGTCATCTACGGAGCCTCCAAGAGCGCCGAGCAGATCGCCGGCATCACCCGCGCGCTGCGCGAGGCCGGCCAGGAGCTGGTGATGGCAACGCGCGTTGACGCAGCCAAGGCGCTGGAGGCCCAGGCCCTGCTGCCGGAAGCCCTCGCGCAGCAGTGCTCCTACCACGAGGACGCCCGCATGCTGTTGTGCGGGAGCATGCCGCAGCCAGACGGCGCCGGGACCGTCGCGGTGGTCTGCGCCGGTACGAGCGACATCTACTGCGCAGAGGAGGCGGCGCTCACGGCAGAGGCTCTGGGCAACCGAGTTGAGCGCATCTACGATGTGGGCGTAGCCGGCATCCACCGCCTGCTAGCGCATGAGGACGAGCTCCGCAGCGCCCGCTGCATCGTGGCTGTTGCGGGCATGGAGGGGGCGCTGCCCAGCGTGGTGGGGGGATTGGTGAGCTGCCCGGTGATCGCCGTGCCCACCAGCGTGGGCTACGGGGCATCCTTCGGCGGGGTCACGGCGCTGCTTGCCATGCTCAACAGCTGTGCCAGCGGCGTGAGCGTGGTGAACATAGACAACGGCTTTGGAGCAGGCTACCAAGCCAGCCTGATCAACCACCTGCGCTGAGCAGCGGGGCAATGGGGCAGCCTCCCGTCGCCCCACAGTGGCCAAGAAGGGCAGGTTGGCGGCGTTTAGTGGCCAAGATTGCGGGTTAGGCGGCGTTTGTATTTTTATGAACGCCGCCTAACCCACAATCTTGGCCACTAAACGCCGCCAAACCCCGTATTTTGGCCAGCAGCCAGCGGCTGCCGCCGGCCCTTGTACCTGCGGGGCACCTGCAACGCGCCCGCGACGGCGGCGAGCTGCCCCGAAAGCAAGCCTGCGCACCCGAGTTGGCTCCACAGCGCCGCAGCTGCGGAACTCGCTCGCTACGCTCGCTCAGACAATCCTCGCTCCCGCGGCACTGTTCCGCCAACTCTGCTCCGGAATTGCCCTCGGGGCAGCTCGCCGCCGTCGCGGGCTCTTCGGGTCTTGCGCATGCGGGCACAACGTATACTGTGAGACACCCTGTATTTGAAAGATGAGGAAACGCTGATGAAGCAGATCACCCTGGGAAGCACTGGTATCACCGTCCCGCAAAACGCCTTTGGCGCGCTGCCCATACAACGCGTGAGCGAGGAGGACGCGGTGGCGCTGCTGCACCGCGCCTTCGAGGGCGGCATGCGCTTCTTCGACACAGCGCGCGCGTACTCGGACAGCGAGCAGAAGATGGGCGCGGCCTTTGCCGGCATGTGGGATCAGCTCTACGTTGCCACCAAGACCCAGGCCACAACACCGCAGGGCTTCTGGGATGACCTCGAGATCTCCCTGGGCTTACTCAAGACCGAGTGCATCGACCTCTACCAATTCCATAACGTGACGCAGGTCTTCAAGCCGAATGACGGCACAGGCATGTACGAGTGCATGCTCCAGGCAAGGGAGCAGGGCAAGATCAGGCACATCGGCATCACAACCCACTCCATCGACTGCGCGTACGAGGCAGTCGAGTGCGGCTTCTACGAGACCCTGCAGTACCCCTTCAGCTACCTCTCCTCTCCGCGTGAGCTGGAGCTTGCGCACCTCTGCGAGGAGAAGGGCATGGGCTTCATCGCCATGAAGGGCCTGGCCGGCGGCCTGCTCACGAACTCACAGGCGATCATGGCCTTCACCGCCCAGTACCCGGTGCTGCCCATCTGGGGCGTGCAGCGCCCGCAGGAGCTGGAGGAGTGGCTGAGCTACATGAACGCGATACCGCAGATGACACCGGAGCTGCAGGCGGTCATCGATGCAGACCGCGCCCAGATGGCAGACGGCTTCTGCCGCAGCTGCGGCTACTGCATGCCCTGCCCCGAAGGCATCCAGATCTTTCAGCTGGCACGCATGAACATGCTCCTGCGCCGCATGCCCACCCAGGGTTGGCTGAGCGAGAAATGGCAGGACGAGGTGCGCCGCAGCGAGAACTGCACGGAATGCCGCGCCTGCCAGGCCCGCTGCCCCTACCAGCTCGACATCCCGCGTCTCCTGCGAGAGAACAGGGAAGACTACTGGCACGTGCTCGCTGCGCAAAACGCCTAGCACCTCAATCGCAAGACCAGAAGAGCCCGCGACGGCGGCGAGCTGCCCCCGAGGGCAATTCCGGAGCAGAGTTGGCGGAACAGCGCCGCGGGAGCGAGGACTGTCTGAGCGAGCACAGCGAGCGAGTTCCGCAGCTGCGGCGCTGTGGAGTCAACTCGGGTGCGCAGGCTTGCCCTCGGGGCAGCTCGCCGCCGGCGCGGGCGCCCAGCCGCTGGTCTACTCCGCGTCCTTGGGGGCGGACAGCTTCTTCGGCACCACAAGGCGGTCGAAGGCGGCCAGCAGGCCCGGCAGCACCAGCAGCACCAAGATCACAGAGGCCGCTGCGCCCTCGCTGATGACCAGGCAGATCTGGCCGGTGACGCCGCCTGCCGTCATGCCCAGCATGAAGCACACCACCACCAAGATGCTGCCGGACATGGTGATGGTCCGGATGGAGTTGCGGTAGGCCTCCCCCACAGAGCTGCGCACGCCGTGCGTGCGGCGGGCCTCGCGGTAGTTGGTGGTGTAGAGGATGGCGTAGTCGATGGTGGCGCCCATGAGTATGGACTGCACCACGATCATGGCGATGTAGTAGATGCCGTCGCCCGTGAGCACGCTCAGGGCCAGATCCCAGTTGAAGGCGGTCTGGATGAGCGTCACTAGCAGCAGCGGGATGATGAGGTTGCGGAAGGTGAGCAGCACGATGGCGAAGATCACGCCCACGGTGACCCAGCTGATGAAGTTGAACTCGCCGCTGAAGCTCGCGGCCATCTCCTGGACCATGGGGCCCTTGCCCACCAGCCAGTAGTCGCCGCTCAGCTCTTCATTGAGCAGCTCGCGCAGCTGCGTGCACAGGGCGTCCGTCTCCGGTGAGTCAGACGCAAAGGCAACCGAGCACACGATGCGCCCGTAGTCTGCATTCACCAGGTTCTCCTTGCCCTCTTGCAGGGAGTCCTGCGCGTCGAGCAGCCCCTGGCGCGTTGCGCCGTCGAAGGCGCTGTCGAAGGCAGGGTCCTCCAGCACCTGGCCCACCAGCAGGTCCATGAGCTCCTCCATGGAGAGGGTCCAGCTCTCGTCGTAGCTGTAGCGCGCCTGATAGGCCAGCATCATCAGCTTGAGGTTGCCGGGCTTGATGCTCGGGTGGTCCTCCAGGGCCTTGGAGGCCTGCATGAGCGTGTAGCTGCCGCTGCCCAGGCTGCTCTCCAATATGTCTGCCAGGGTATCCAGCTTGCTGGCAGTGGACTCGTCCAGCATGTCTCCCATGTCCTCTGCAAAGCCGTTGCGCACGTACGCCGCAAGCGCCCGCCCGTCCACGCGGCCCACGTCCCCGCCGTGATAGCCGTAGTAGTAGAGCATGCGCACGAGCGGGGCGTCCATGTCCGCTTCTCTGGCCATAGCAGCCGCCTTGCGCTGCTTGCCGATGCTCGTCGAATAGCTCGTGGCGCTGGCAACGCCGTCCATCTTCTCCACGGCGCGTGTGATGCGGGCGGACTTGCCCTCGTCTTGCGCCTGGTAGAGCACCACCAGCTGCTCTTCCACGCCAAACTGCTCCTGGATGGCCAGGGCGTCTGGGTTCTTGCTGGGCGTGACAAAGGCGGGTTGGGCCATGCCCTTGAAGACCAAGCCGCCAGCCAGCAGGGCAGCAAAGACAACGATCAGCACATAGCGGCAGCGGAAGGAATAGGCGGAAAGCGCGCGCATCTTGGGATAAGGCGTGGGCTTGCGGGTGCGCTCCATGGCGCCGTCAAACCACAGGATGAGCGCCGGCATCACGCAGAAGGTGCACACCAGGCTCAAGAGCACGCCCTTGGCGAGCACAAAGCCCAGGTCGCGGCCGATGGTGAAGGTCATGAGCAGCAGGCAGAGCAGACCGGCGATGGTGGTGAGCGAGCTGGAGGCGATGGCGCGGGCGCCCTGCACGAGCGCGTTCTCGAGAGCGACACGCGGGTCGACACCGGGTGCATGCTCCTTGCGGTAGCGGTTGAGGAGCATGATGAGGTAGTCCATGGAGAGGACCATCTGCAGGATGGCGCCGCAAGATGCCGTTACGTCCGAAACCTCGCCCAGGGGCAGGTTGGTGCCGAAGTTGATGAGCACGGCCACCAGGATGGTGAAGAGCAGGAAGAGGGGCTCGAGCCAGCTGGCTGCCAAGATGAAGAGGATGATCATGGCAAGGATCACGCCGATGACGAGCACTACCTCTAGGTTGTTTGCGGCGTTGTTGAGGCACTCTGTGTCGATCCAGCACTCGTAGCCGCGCACCTCGCAGGCGCCGCGGGCCTCGTTGCAGGCCTTGTCGACGGCATCCGAGTACGGCCCGTCGGCCACGGTGATGCGGTAGAGCGCGTAGTCGCCGTTGTTGAAGCGCGCGCTGCCTGCCTCATAGCTGACAGAGTCGATGTGCGAGAACTCCTGCAAGGCGCTGGCAAAGTCCTCGCGCTCTTGAGTGCTCTGGGGGCCGCGCACCATGAGCTCCACGGGTGTGCCCTCGCCGAACTCCTCGTTCATGATGTCTGTGCCCTGCTTCATCTGCATGGAGGCAGGAAGGTACTTGGTCATGTCCGCGTTGATGCCCACCTGCACCGCCATGAAGCTGCACACCACTGCCAGCGCCATGAAGAAGGCGAATATCTGCCCGTGGAAGCGGACTATGAATGCTGCGATGCGCTGCATGGACCCCTTTTCGGCGTGGTGAACAGGTGGCACAGCATTTGATTATAGCGTCCGCCCGCCAAGGAGTACCGCGGAGCACAGGCCTGCGGTCACAGGTGACAAGCAAGGTGCCGCAGCTCGCGCTTTACCAAGTTTAACGGGTAATCAAGGGGTGCTTTTCAGGGCGTCCAGCTTGTTTGCTAGCATTGATTCGTTCGATAGATCGCCCGGCTCAAATCCGGGCAAACAAAGCAACGGATTCATGTACAGCGCAGTCGGCAACAACATCAATGCAATCAGGACGCATCTGGGACTCACGCAAGGGCAGCTGGCCACTCACCTCGGAGTCAGTCAAACAACGATCTCTGCATGGGAAACAGGCATATCCCAACCCAGAGAAAACAACCTCAAGCCGCTGTACGAGCTCATGAGCGGGCTCACTCACGACGACATCTGGGGAGAGGAGAAGGGCTTTGCCATGAAGGCGCTCAAGAACGGCTCTCATCGCGAGGACGGATCCATCCCCGTCATGGGCTCGATCTCTGACGAGCAGAGATTCGTGCTGTTCCCCGAAGCCGAGAAGATCGACATGAGAGAGCAGCTCTCCACACGCTACCCGCATTCGTTCTTCCTACATGTCTTTGGAGAATCGATGAACCGCGTCTTCCCCAACGACTGCCTGATCCTCATCGACCACCTGCAGCGCGAGGTCATCGACGGAGAGATCTACGCTGTCCGCATCAACAGCTCACAGGCAACAGTGCGGCGCGCACGCAGGGCAGGCGCCAAGCTCGAGCTCATCCCCGATTCCTGGGACAGCAGCTACGAGACTATCGAACTGGACTGGGCACCAGACAACCCAGATGGCGGGCAGGTGCTCGGGCGCATGGTGTGGTGCTGCCCACCGCCCGGCAAGAAGCTCTAGGGAAACGCCGATCAATTGCTTTGAGCGCGACATCATTGCAGGTCATGTGCGCCAAAAGAGCTTGAACCCTGCATTAGTCAGTGTTTCCCTAGCTCCTCACGAGCGCGAGCTGTACTCGCTGTCGACGAGCTCGAGCAAGGCCGCGCGCACGATGGAGAGGCCTTCTTCGCTGAGGCTTGCGCGCAGGGCCCTCAGCTCGTCGACGCTCATGAAGCCAGGTTGTTTCTCGAGCACGAGGTAAGACTCGAGATCGCGGCACAGCACATGCGCGCACTGCTCAGGCTCAAGCCCCGAGGCCTCTCTCGCACGTGTCAGCCATGACTTCACTTACCCTCCCTTGCGCGCTCTCACAAAGTGTAACGGCTTGCAAGAGTGCGTCAAACGCATACGCGCGGCCTTGAGAACGTTATTGAGCTAGCGATTAAAGAAGCGCTTCATAACCAGCGAGGACGCCCGCGCCTGCGGCGAGCGGCCCCGGGAGCAAGCCTGCGCACCCGAGTTGGCTGCGCCG
>JBJEHM010000091.1:0-39424 GCA_051876075.1 Coriobacteriales bacterium | reverse complement strand
GCAGCGCCATCCTGGTATCCCACCGCCTGGGCGTGGCCTCTGTGGTCGACCGCATTCTGGTCTTTGAAGACGGGCGCATCGTCGAGGACGGCACGCTCGAGGAGCTCCTTGCCGCTGACGGGGTCTTTGCCGAGCTTTACCGCGCGCAGGCCCAGTGGTACCTGTAGTCTGTGTGCGCGCGGGTTTGCCCCGCGCACGCGGAAAGGACCTCTCCCATGCTCTTGGACGTGCTGGCAGTGGGCTGCGGCGGCTTCATAGGCGCAGCTGCCCGCTTCCTCATCACAACGCTTACCAACAAGATCGCCTATCTCACTGTGGGGCAGGCCTCCTTCGGCTTTCCCATCGGCATCCTGGCGATCAACTTCGCAGGCTGCTTCCTCATGGGCTGGCTCGCCCTCTACCTGCCACAGGCAAGCGGCGGCAACACGCGCCTGCTGGCCTTTGTGACCACGGGCTGCCTGGGCGGCTTCACCACGCTCTCCACCTTCGGGCTCGACACCTGGAAGCTCATGGTGGGAGGCGAGCAGCTCCTGGCGCTGCTCAACGTGCTGCTCACCCTGCTCGTGTGCTTTGCGGGCATCGTGGCCGGCGTTGCCCTCGCACGGGCGATGACAAGCTCCTAGGAGCCTGCTTCCCCTTCACGGGCCCTGCTGGCTCGCCCTGGGCGCAGGGCGTTAAAGAGCGAAAATACCCCTCCACAAACCTTGCGTGGGCATGTACAATATCGAGTTGCTGTGTGGCCCGTCACCACACGCAAGGTCTCAAATAAGCGCCTGCACAAGGGGTGCAGGGTTAATTTGAAGGAGTAGTTTTGGTAGTCATCCGTCTCGCACGTCATGGTGCACACAAGGCCCCGTTCTATCGCGTCGTCGTCGCAGACCAGCGCAAGCGCCGCGATGGCAGCTTCATCGAGCTCGTCGGCACCTACGACCCCAAGCAGGAGCCCTCTGGAATCAAGCTCGACATGGACAAGATCAACGCCTGGGTCGCCAAGGGTGCCCAGCCCTCCGAGCGCGTTGCCAAGCTGATCGCCATCGTCAACGGCACCGAGAAGCCTGCCAAGATCCAGGCCCGCGAGCAGCTCAAGGCAGCCGAGAAGGCAGCCGCAGAGAAGGCCGCAGCCGAAGAGGCAGCACGCAAGGCAGCCGAGGAGGCCGCTGCAGCCGCCGCTGAGGAAGAGTAGGCGCCCTCATGAGCCAGAACCCGACTGATGTGACCGAGCTGGTACGCTCCCTCGTCGAGCAGATCGTCGACGAGCCGGAGTCCGTGGCAGTCGACTTCGTGTATCAGGGCAGCGACGAGATCGAGGTCCAGATCACCGTTGCCGAAGGAGACATCGGCAAGGTCATCGGCCGTCAGGGCCGCATCATCAAGGCTATCCGCACGCTCGCCCGCGCAGCCGCCTCCCAGTGCGGCCTGCACGCAGAAGTCGAGCTGGCAGACTAGCTTGTCGGGCACGCCCTATGTGAACATAGCCCAGGTCGTCAAGACCAGGGGTTTGGAGGGGAAGATCCTGGTGCGCTGCACCGAGGGTCTTCCCTTCTGCATCTTCGAGGGCTTGGAGGTCCACGTCGTCCCGCCGCTGCTGCAGGGCGTGCGCTGCGCTGCTGTGAGCTTCATCGAGTCCTGGGACGACAGCTCCGCCGTCATCTCCCTCTGCGGCGTGGACAGCATCGACGAGGCAGAGCAGCTCGTGGGCCGCTACCTGCTCGCCCATGAGGACGAGCTCGACCTCAGCCCAGAGGAGGACATGGTCCTCGTGCTTGGCTGCGCCGCCGTGAGCGACGACGGCCGGCAGCTGGGCACCGTCACCGAGTACCTGGAGACCAAGGCCAACGATGTGCTCGTCATCACCCGTCCAGACGGCGGCGAGCTGCTCGTCCCCGTCATCGACGAGACCATCGTGAGCATCCCCGCCACAGACGCCGAGCCCCTCGTGCTCCACCTGCTGCAAGGTCTGGAGGAGCTGTGAGCATACGCATCGACGTGCTCTCTGTCTTCCCGCAGATGTTCGAGCCGTACATGTCGCTTTCCATCATGGGCAGGGCCGCCAAGAAGGGCGCCCTCGACTTCCGCGCCCACGACCTGCGCGCCTGGACGCACGACCGCCACCGCAGCACAGACGACGAGCCCTACGGCGGCGGCCAGGGCCTGCTGATGACCTGCCCTCCCGTCTTCGAGGCACTCGACGAGCTCTGCGCTCAGGGTCCCAAGCCCACCGTCATCTTCTTCACTCCCACAGGCGAGCCCTTCAGCCAGGGGGCCGCCCTGGAGCTTGCTGAGCACGAGCGCCTGCTCATGGTCTGCGGCCGCTACGAGGGTTTTGACGAGCGCGTCTACTCCCTGGCAGACCGCTGCTACTCCCTGGGCGACTACGTCCTCACCGGCGGCGAGCTTGCCGCGATGGTGGTGGCAGACGCCGTGGTGCGCCTCATCCCCGGCGTGCTGGGAGACGAGGGCAGCGCGGTGGAGGAGTCCTTTGCGGAGGGCTTGCTCGAGTTCCCCCAGTACACGCGCCCTGCGAGCTACCGCGGTATGGACGTGCCGGAGGTCCTGCTCTCGGGAGACCACGGCAAGGTGGCGGCATGGAGGCGCGAGCAGGCGGTCGTCCGCACCGCGCAGCAGCGCCCGGACCTCATCGCCCATGCGGACCTCACCCCTGCAGAACTTGCGCTCGCACACGAAATCATGGGCGACTGCCACGCGTAGCCCGCGCGCTGCGGGGTATCATGGGGCTTCGTATGTTTTGGTCCCAGTAACGCATCCGATCAGGCAGGAACATGAGCAAGGAACACAGCACCATCTCAGAAGAGGAGCTTGCCCCGCAGGAGGGAGCGGCCCCTGCTGCACCCAGCCCGGCGGCCGGCCTGCGCAGCTCCATCATCGAGTTCATCGTCATCATCGTCACCGCGCTGGCGCTGGCGTGGGCCATCACCACCTTCGTCGTCAAGCCCTACCAGATCCCCAGCGGCTCCATGCTCGAGACCATCCAGCTCGACGACCACGTCCTCTCTGAGAAGATCAGCTACTACACCCGCAGTCCCCAGCAAGGAGAGATCGTCACCTTCAAGGACCCGCTCGACCCGGACACAACGCTCATCAAGCGCGTCATCGCCGTGGGCGGCCAGACCGTCGACCTCATCGACGGCGTTGTCTACGTAGACGGCCAGCCCCTCGATGAAGACGCGTATACGGGCGGAAAGCCCAGCTACCCGCTCGACGGCCCCGCGCAGATCCAGTACCCCTACACGGTGCCCGAGGGCTACATCTGGTGCATGGGGGACAACCGCACCAACTCCAGCGACAGCCGCTACTTTGGCGCCGTCCCGGTAGAGAGCGTCACCGGGCACGCCTTCTTCACCTACTGGCCCATCAGCTCCTTTGGCTTCCTCGAGTAGAGGCGCCTCACACACAGCACACGTCCCTTCGGCAAAGGAAAAACAATGCTCACATTCCAGGACATCATCCTCACGCTGCAGCGCTACTGGGCAGACCAGGGCTGCATCGTCTTGCAGCCCTATGACTCCGAGGTCGGCGCCGGCACCTACCACACCGCCACCACCCTGCGCTCCCTGGGCCCCGGCACCTGGCGCACCGCCTACGTGCAGCCCTGCCGCCGCCCTGCAGACGGCCGCTACGCCTCCAACCCCAACCGCATGCAGCACTACTACCAGTTCCAGGTCATCATGAAGCCCTCCCCGGACAACATCCAGGACCTCTACCTGGGCTCGCTCGAGGCAATCGGCATCAACCCCCGCGAGCACGACGTCCGCTTTGTCGAAGACGACTGGGAGAGCCCCACGCTGGGCGCCTGGGGCCTGGGCTGGGAGGTCTGGCTCAACGGTATGGAGGTCACCCAGTTCACCTACTTCCAGCAGGTGGGCGGCATCGAGTGCGACCCCGTCCCGGCAGAGGTCACCTACGGCCTGGAGCGCCTGGCCATGTACATCCAGGGCGTTGACAGCGTCTACGACCTCATCTGGACCGAGTGCCCGGACGGCACCGTCTTCACCTACGGAGACGTCTTCTACGAAAACGAGCGCGAGCAGTCTGCCTACAACTTCGAGCACGCAGACGTCGACATGCTCTTCAAGCGCTTTGAGGCCTGCGAGAAGGAATGCCACCGCCTCCTCGACCTGGGCCTGCCCCTGCCCGCCTACGACAACGTCATGAAGTGCTCCCACGCCTTCAACATCCTCGACGCCCGCGGTGCCATCTCCGCCACGGAGCGCATGGCCTACATCCTGCGCGTGCGCGATGTTGCCAAGGCATGCTGCGTGAGCTACCTGGACGAGGTCGTCGAGAAGGGCGGCTCCTACATCCCGTCGCAGGACGGCCCCGTCGACAAGCGCAGCGCCGCTGCAGAGGAGGAGTAGAACATGGCTGAGAACCTCATCTTCGAGATCGGCACCGAGGAGATCCCCTCTGCCGCCCTCTACAAGGCAACAGAGCAGCTCAAGACCCTGGCCGAAAAGGCCCTCGACGAGGCCGGGCTCGCCCACGGCGCCGTGGAGACCTGCTCGAGCCCGCGCCGCATGATCCTGTCCGTCAAGGAGCTGGCCGAGGCCACGCAGGCGCTCGAGACCAAGGCCAAGGGCCCTGCGGCAAAGATCGCCTTCGACGCAGACGGCGCGCCCACCAAGGCCGCCGCCGGCTTTGCCCGCGGCAAGGGCATTGCTCCGGAGGACCTGGTCGTCGAGGCAGACGAAAACGGCGTCGACTACGTCTACGCCCTGGTCTCCAAGCCCGCCGTTCCCGCTGCAGAGCTGCTCCCCGGCATTCTGCAGGGGCTCGTCAAGGGCCTCTCCTGGCCCCGCTCCCAGCGCTGGGGCTCCCTGCACGACACCTTTTCGCGCCCCGTGCGCTGGCTGCTCGCCCTGCTGGGCTCGGAGGTAGTCCCCGTTGAGTTTGCCGGCCTCACCGCAGGCCGCACCACCTACGGCCACCGCTTCCTGGCACCGGAACCCGTCGAGGTCGCCTGCGCAGACGAGTTCTTCGACAGGTTCGAGCAGATGAAGGTCATGCCCAGCGCCGAGCAGCGCGCCGCCTCCATCCGCGCTCAGATCAAGGCGGTGGAAGAGCAGACCGGCCTGGTGGCAGACACGCCCCAGGGCACCTTCGACGAGGTCGTCAACCTGGTGGAGTGGCCCACTGTCATCGTGGCCCACTTCGACGAGGAGTTCTTGCAGGTGCCGCCTGAAATCATCACGGACGCCATGCTCGAGCACCAGCGCTACTTCCCGCTCTACCGCAAGGACGGCTCCCTGGACAACGCCTTCATCGTCACCGGCAACGGCGACCCGGCCTGCACGGACACCATCCGCGACGGCAACGAGCGCGTGGTCCGCGCCCGCCTCGAAGACGCGGCCTTCTTCGTCCGCGAGGACCGCCGCCGGCCCCTCGAGGCCTACGTCGAAGGTCTCAAGGAGGTCGTCTTCCAGGAGAAGCTCGGCAGCGTCTACAGCAAGACCCAGCGCATCCGCACCATCGCCCAGACCGTCTGCCAGGGTGCCGGCATCACCGGCCAGGACGAGGCAGACGCCCTGCGCGCAGCCTGGCTGTGCAAGGCCGACCTCATCACCGGCGCCGTGGTCGAGTTCACCTCCCTGCAGGGCGTGATGGGCGGCCACTACGCACGTTTCTCCGGCGAGACAGATGCCGTGGCACAGGCTGTCACCGAGCACTACCACCCGCGCTTCTCCGGAGACGTGGTCCCCGGCAACGTCGCCGGCAAGGTCGTCGCCTGCGCAGACAAGATCGACACCATCTGCGGCATCTTCGCCGCAGGTATGGGCCCCACCGGCTCTTCTGACCCCTACGCGCTGCGCCGCGCCGCCCTCGGCGTCCTGAGCATCCAGGACGCTGGCCTGCAGCTCTCCATCCCCGCGCTGGTCGACACCGCCCTGGGCGCTTACGCCGAGCAGGGCATCGAGTTCGATGCAGCGGCGGTCCGCGCGCAGGTGGTGGAGTTCTTCGTCACCCGCACCAAGGTCATGCTGCGCGACGCCGGCAACGGCGCAGACGCTGTGGACGCCGTCCTGGCAGCCGGCATCGAGGAGCCCTCGCAGCTCGTCAAGCGCGTCGCTGCCCTCGAGGCCGCCCGCGCCGGGGAGCCCGAGGCCTTCGCCGACCTCGCCGCTGCCTTCACGCGCGCCAACAACCTGCGCCAGCCCGAGGAGGGCAGCGCCTACGAGGAGTCCGCGCTCACCGAGGTCCAGCACGCCCTGAGCTGTGCCATCGTCGAGGCAGAGACCAAGGTCGCCGCCGCGCTCGCTGCAGACGACTTTGCCGCAGCGCTGGCCTGCCTGGCCGCCCTGCGCAAGCCCATCGACCTCTTCTTCGACAAGGTCATGGTCAAGGACCCCGACCCTGCCGTGTGCCGCACCAACATGCAGCTGCTCAACCGCTTTGCCGCCGTCTTCGCAAACGTGGCAGACATCGGAAAGCTCGCAAAGTAAGCTGTGGGAGACGATCTGCGCCGGCCCGCCCTGCACAGGGGCGCGGCCGGCGCTGTGCTTTGAGCTGCGCGCGCCAGGGCGCGCGGGGAGGGGGTATGCCATGAGGAGATGGATCAGGCAAGGTGAGCGCGTCGACGGCTTTCCTACCATCCACATTCTCTCAGACGGGGCGGGCAGCACTGCGGTGGCGGTTGCCAAGGCGGCTGCGGCGGCCTTTGGCATCATCAACCCCACCATCGAGCTGCTCTCGGACGTATCCGACCCAGAAGACGTCAGCCGCGAGCTGCAAGAGCACTTGGACTACCACCGCTCCCGCTACGAGCTCGAGCCCTTCGTGCTCTTCTACACCACCTCGAGCCGCCTCGTGGCCTTCGAGGTGCGCGAGTTCGCAGAGCGCAACACCCAGGTCTGGGCCGTCGACGTGCTCGAGTCTGCCGTCAAGTCCCTCGTAGAGGTCACGGGCATCAAGCCCAGGGCAAAGTCCGGCACCCTGCGCGCCCTGAACGACAAGTACTTCGAGCGCATCGAGGCCATTGAGTTCACTATCGCCCACGACGACGGCTGCCGCCCAGAGGAGCTCACCCAGGCAGACATCGTGCTCATCGGGGTCTCCCGCACGTCCAAGACCCCGCTCTCCATCTACCTCAGCCAGCAGGGCTACAAGGTCGCGAACGTCCCCCTCGACCCCTACACGGCTCCCCCCAAGCAGATCTACGAAGTCGACCCAACGCGCCTGTTCGGGCTCATGACCGTGCCGGAGGTGCTCGTCGACATACGCAAGCGCCGCTTGGGCAACGCCAGCGAGGTCGCCTCGTCCTATGCGGACTACGAACAGGTCTGCCGCGACTTGGAGCAAGCGCGCACGCTCATGCGCAGGCTGGGCTGCATCGTGGTGCGCACGGACAACCGCGCTATCGAGGAAACCGCCCAGGAGATCTTGCGCTACTACACCAACGCCCACCCCTCGGAGCGCTTCAGCGCCCACAGGCGGGTGCTCGACCAGGCCCACCAGGGCCTCTAGGAGGCGAACATGGACTTTCTGCTCAACACCGCACTGCCCGTGCTGCTCATCGTCGCGGGCCTCGTCATCAGCGCGCTGTCCCTCGCCAACCCCGCCATGCTCTTTGGCGAGGGCTCTCGCCTGGGCTCCAACCTGCGCACCGGCCGCATAGCTGGCCTCGCCTTCGGCATCGCGCTGCTGGCCGTGGGCACCCTCGACCTCGTCTTGGGCTGACAGGCTCGCAATCGGCTGCTCATCCCCCCGCATGCACCCTGTCACGGTTTGGAAACCTTCAAGCCGTGCGCCAGCGTTGCAGGGGGAGTAGTATTCGGTGGTACGCCGTGCGCGCAAGAGGGCGCGCACGGCAGCGGCCCGCCCGGGCTGCAGACGCAACCTATCGAGAAGGAGCAGTAAGTTGGCTGAGAACGTTCAGCGCGTCTTCGCATTTGGCAAGGACGCCCAGGGCAACAACGTCACCGAAGGTGACAAGTCCATGAACTACGTCTTGGGTGGCAAGGGCGCCAACCTCGCCGAGATGGCAAACATCGGCTTGCCCGTCCCTCCCGGCTTCACCATTTCCTGCCAGACCTGCGTGGAGTACTCCTCCAACGGCAACACCTTCCCGGAGGGCGCTGTCGAGGAGATCGAGAAGTACCGCCTCGACCTCGAGGAGCGCATGGGCAAGAAGCTCGGCGACCCCAACGACCCGCTGCTGGTCTCTGTCCGCAGCGGTGCTCCCTTCTCCATGCCCGGCATGATGGACACCGTCCTCAACCTGGGCCTCAACGACATCTCCGTCGTGGGCCTGGCGCAGCAGACCGGCAACCCCCGCTTTGCATGGGACTCCTACCGCCGCTTCATCCAGATGTTCTCCAACGTCGTCATGGGTGTTGACGGCGACCTCTTCGAGAACGCCATCATCGCCAAGAAGATGGAGCGCGGCGTCCGCCTGGACACTGAGCTCACCGCCGAGGACCTCGAGGACCTCGTCTCCACCTTCAAGGGCATCTTCACCTCCAACGTCTCTGCCGCTGACTACCCCGAACTGGTGGTGGACGGTGCAGTCGCCTTCCCGCAGGATGCGACCACCCAGCTCATGCTGGCCATCCAGGCCGTCTTCGGCTCTTGGATGAACGAGCGCGCCATCATCTACCGCAAGCAGAACAAGATCCCGGACGACCTGGGCACCGCTGTCAACGTGCAGACCATGGTCTTCGGCAACAAGGGAGAGACCTCTGCCACCGGCGTTGCCTTCACGCGCGACGCCGCAACCGGCAAGAAGGTCTTCTACGGCGACTTCCTGGTCAACGCCCAGGGCGAGGACGTCGTCGCCGGCATCCGCAACACCAGCCCCATCTCCGAGCTCAAGGAGCAGCCGGGCCTGGAGGAGGCGGGCCGCGAGCTCGAGGAGATCTTCACCCTCCTCGAGGACCACTACCGCGACATGATGGACATCGAGTTCACCATCGAGCAGGGCAAGCTCTACATGCTCCAGACCCGCGTGGGCAAGCGCACCGCCGCCGCTGCCCTGCGCATCGCCATCGAGATGGTCGACGAGGGCATGATCGACAAGAAGACCGCCGTCCTGCGCGTTGCGCCGGAGCAGCTCGACCAGCTCCTCCACCCGCAGATCGCCAAGGGCGCTGCCAAGAACGTCGTGGCCAAGGGCCTCAACGCATCCCCCGGCGCCGCTGTGGGCGAGGCCGTGTTCTCTGCGGCAGACGCCGTCAAGGCATCCGAAGAGGGCCGCAAGACCGTGCTGGTGCGCTGGGAGACCACCCCTGACGACCTCGCCGGCATGATCGCGGCAGAGGGCATCCTCACCTCCCACGGTGGCAAGACCTCCCACGCCGCCGTCATCGCCCGCGGCATGGGCGCTCCCTGCGTCTGCGGCGTCGAGGCGCTCAAGATCGACGCAGAGGCAAAGCAGGCCGCCATCGCTGGCACGGACATCGTCATCAAGGAGGGTGACGTCATCTCCATCGACGGCCTCACCGGCGAGGTCATGCTCGGCGCCGTCGAGCTCGTCGAGCCCGAGATGACCGGCGACCTCGGCAAGCTGCTCGAGTGGGCAGACGAGTTCCGCGTCCTGGGCGTGCGCGCCAACGCAGACAACCCCGAAGACGCCCAGCTCTCGCGCGACATGGGCGCGCAGGGCATCGGCCTGTGCCGCACCGAGCACATGTTCCTGGGCGAGCGCAAGCAGATCGTGGCAGACATGATCCTCTCCGAGAAGGGTGGCGCCGCCTACAACGAGGCCCTCGACAAGCTCTACGAGCTGCAGCAGGGCGACTACTACGGCATGCTCAAGGCCATGGACGGCCTGCCCGTTATCATCCGCCTGCTCGACCCGCCCCTGCACGAGTTCCTCCCCGCCCCGCGCGAGCTGGCCATCAAGGCTGCTGTGCTCGAGGCCAAGGGCCAGGACGCCTCTGACGTGAACAAGCTGCTGGCCGCTGCGGACGGCATGGCAGAGATGAACCCCATGCTCGGCCTGCGCGGCTGCCGCCTGGGCATCGTCATGCCCGGCCTGTCCGCCATGCAGGTGCGCGCCATCGCCACTGCCTGCGCCAAGCTCCTCAAGGAGGGCTTCGACCCCAAGCCCGAGGTCATGATCCCGCTGGTCTCCATGGAAAACGAGCTCACCTACGTGCGCGGAGAAGCAGAGAAGGCCATCGCCGAAGTCGCCGAGCGCGAGGGCGTCGACCTCTCCTTCATCCAGATCGGCACCATGATCGAGCTGCCGCGCGCCGCTGTCACCGCTGACGAGATCGCAAAGCACGCGGACTTCTTCTCCTTCGGCACCAACGACCTCACCCAGACCACCTTCGGCTTCTCGCGCGACGACGTCGAGGGCAAGTTCTTCAAGGACTACGAGGAGCTGGGCATCATGAAGGTCAACCCCTTCGCCACTGTTGACGACGGCGTGGTCAAGCTCGTCGACATCGCTGCAAAGGGTGGTCGCTCCACCAACCCGGACATCTGCCTGGGCGTGTGCGGTGAGCACGGCGGAGACCCGGACTCCATCGCCAAGTTCCACAAGGTGGGCCTCAACTACGTCAGCTGCTCCCCCTACCGCGTGCCCGTCGCGCGCCTGGCTGCAGCCCACGCGGCCCTCAAGGCCTAGCCATCCCTGCCCCAGCAGAGACAACGGCGCCCGCAGCGTGCGGGCGCCGTTTTTTGTGCAAAAATCATGAGTGCCTGTCCCTTTTGCGGGGGCAGTCGTAAAATCTAACGGTTTGAAACTCAGTGACACGATAGGAGCCACCACTATGGCAAACGACATCCCTGGCAAGCTCACCGTCGCCAACGATGTAATCGCCGACATGGCAGGCTACGCTGCCCTGGAGAGCTACGGCGTCGTCGGAATGGCAGACCCAACCCTTCGCGACGGCATCGCCAAGCTCCTGCCCAACGGGCGCCTGCGCAAGGGCATAGAGATCTCCAAGAACGAGGAGGGCAAGATCTGCGCAGACCTCTACATCGTCGTCGAGCACGGCACCAACCTCGCCGAGGTGAGCCGCATGCTCGCAGAGAAGGTCGCCTACGTCCTCCAGGACTCCGCCCAGCTACCCGTCGAGACTGTTGACGTCCACGTTCAGGGCGTGAAGATCAGAGACTAAGCCCGCCCCCGATCATCCAAGCAAGGGAACCACTCTCACATGAACATCACAGAACTCCGCGTTTGCATCGCATCTGCCGCTGCCGCTCTTGCCGAGCGCAAGGAGGAGGTCAACCGCCTCAACGTCTTCCCCGTGCCGGACGGAGACACCGGCACCAACATGTCGCTCACCCTCGAGTCCGTTGCCAAGGAGGTCAAGGCCCTGCCCATGGGCGCAGACGCCAAGGCCCTGCGCAAGGCGGTGACGCACGGCTCCCTCATGGGCGCGCGCGGCAACTCCGGTGTCATCACCAGCCAGATCCTGCGCGGTCTGTGCGAGGGCCTCGAAGGCGTCGAGCATGTCGATGCAGACGCCATCGCCGCTGCCATGCAGCGCTCCGTCGCCGTTGCGTTCCAGGCGGTGCGCAAGCCCGTCAAGGGCACCATCCTCACCGTCTTGGAGGACTCCTGCGCCGCTGCCGTGCAGGCTGCCCAGGAGGGCAAGTCCGTCAACGACACCCTGCGCGCCATCGCAGACGAGTCGCTGGCCTCTGTCAAGCGCACCCCGGAGTTCCTGCCCGTGCTCAAGGAGAACGGCGTCGTCGACTCCGGCGGCTTTGGCCTGGCCATTCTCATCGGCGCCTTTGTGGCGGCTGTCACGGGCGACGCCGGCGAGCTGCCGGATGCAGCCGAGTTCTCCCGTCCCCAGGCCAAGGTCGCCATCGAGCAGGTCAACGACTGGGCCGGCTCCGATTACATGTACTGCACCGAGTTCCTCTTCAAGAGCGATGACGTCGACGTCCAGGCTGCGCTGGAGTTCCTGGGCGGCTTGGGAGACTGCGAGCTCATGGTGGGCGCCCACCCGGACTTCAAGGTGCATGTCCACACAGACACCCCCGGCGAGGTGCTCAACTACATGACCGCGCGCGGCCAGGTGGCCGAGGTCTTCATCCACAACATGGTGATCGAGTCAGAAGAGCGCAACGAGTCTCTCAAGGAGGACGAGGCGCAGGAGACCAAGCCCCTGGGCTTTGTGGCCGTTGCCGCGGGCTCGGGCATGGCAGAGATCCTCAAGTCCCTGGGCGTCGACTGCGTGGTGAGCGGCGGCCAGACCATGAACCCCTCCACCAAGGACCTGCTTGAGGCGATCGAGCAGGTCAACGCAGAGAGCGTCATCATCCTGCCCAACAACAAGAACATCATCATGGCTGCCCAGGCCGCAGCCGACTGCTCTGAGAAGCCCGCTGCCGTCGTCCCCACCAAGAGCGTGCCTGCATCGTTCAGCGCCATGTTCGCCGTCGACCCCCTGGCAAGCCTCGAGGACAACGTCGAGGCCATGGAGGAGGCCCTGGAGGAGGTCTCCTGCGGCGAGGTCACCGTTGCCATCAAGGACTCCAAGACCAGCACCGGCGCCGCAATCGCTCCAGACGACTACATCGGCATCGCCAACGGCTCGCTCGACGTGGTGGGCTCCAGTGTCGAGGAGGTCACCCTGGCGCTCGTCCGCCAGCTCAACGACGACCTCGACACCCTCACCCTGCTCGCGGGCGAGGACTACGGCGACGATGCCCTCGAGGCCCTCGTCGAGATGATCGAGGACGAGTTCGAGGACCTCGAAGTCGACGCCCAGCGCGGCGAGCAGCCCCTGTACCCCATCGTCTTCTCCATCGAGTAGGGGAGGCCCTCCGCCATGCCGCAGCATTCGTTCGCCATCGTCACAGACAGCGCCTGCGATGTCTCCCCAGAGGAGCTCGAGGAGTGGGGCGTCTCCTGCATCAACCTGCAGGTGTCAGACCAAGCGGGAAACCCCCTCGCAAGCGACAACTCCCCCCAGAGCGTCGAGGCCTTCTACGATTGGATGGCTGCGCATGACGAGCTGCCCAAGACCTCGATGCCATCCCCTCTGGCATTTGGCGAGCTCTACAGCGAGCTTGCACGCCAGGGCTATACCCGCATCGTCTCGCTGCACATGTCAGAGGCCATGTCTGGCACCGTCAACTGCGCGCGCATGGCGGCGCAGTCCGCACCCGTGCGCGTCGACGTCGTCAACCTGCGCCGCAACACGCTCACCCAGGCCCTGCTCGTGAGGCTTGCCTCTATCATGCGTGATGAAGGCAGCACGGCAGACGAGGTTCTCGCCGCGCTCGAGGAGGTCATCCCCGCAAGCAGCGTCTGCTTTGCCGTGGACGAGCTGGACAACCTGGTCAAGGGCGGCCGCGTGGGCCATGCGACCGGCCTGGTGGCAAACGTCCTCAACATCAAGCCCCTGCTCACCGTGGGGCAAGACGGCGCGGTCGAAAGCATCGGCATCGCCAAGTCCATGAAGCGCGCCGTGAGCCGTCTGGTCAAGAAGGCAGAGGAGCTCGTAGCCGAGCTGGGCCCCCTCGAGGGCTACCTGATCCACGTGCGCAACCTCGAGGCCCTCGACATGCTGCGCAAGGGCCTGGAAGAGAAGGGCGTTGCCTTCAGGGAGCTCGGCGTGCGCCAGGTGGGCCCCATCATCGCCACCCATGTGGGGCTGGGCTGCGTGGGCTTTGCCTACATCCCCTCCAAGGGTTAGATGACCGTCGCCTCACAACAGCAGCTCACACTGGACAGCCCCGTCACGCTTGTGCGGGGCTGCGCTGCTGCACGGGCCCAGCGCCTGGCCAAGCTGGGGATCAAGACGGTCCGCGACCTGGTGAGCTGGTACCCCCACCGCTACATCGACCTCTCGAACATGGCAAGCTGCGCACAGGCACCCCTGGGCGAGGTGGTGAGCGTGGTGGGCAGGCTCGAGGGCGTGCGCCAGAAGCAGCCCCGCCCCGGCATGCACATCATCGAGGCCGCTGTGGTCGATGACACGGGCGCCATGGCGCTCGTGTGGTTCAAGCAGCCCTGGCTCATCAACTCCCTGCATCCGGGCGACCGCGTCTGCGCCACCGGGAAGGTCGCCTTCTCCTATGGCATGAGGCAGATGAGCTCCCCGATGATCGAGGTGCTCGGCTCTGGAGACGACGCCCCCCGGCAGGGGATGGTGCCCGTGCATCGCGCCTGCGAGGGTGTGTCGCCCGCTTGGATGAGGCGCCTGGTTGCAAACGCGCTCAACCAGCTGGGAGACCTCCCAGACCCGCTGCCGGCTGCGCTCAGGGCCCAGCGCGGGCTCATGGGGCGCAAGGCGGCGCTGCGCGCGGTGCACTTCCCCTCAAGCGCCCGGCAGCTCGAGCAGGCGCGCCGCAGGCTCGCCTACGAGGAGGTCCTGCGCCTGCAGCTGGAGATGATGCTGCGCCGCAACCGCGAGCTTTCCGGGTGCCGGCCCGTCTCCCATGCAGCCGGCCCGGCAACGGCCGCACTGCAGCGGGGCCTGCCCTTCGAGCTCACAGCGGACCAAGCCCGCGCCGTGGCAGAGATCCGCGCAGACATGGAGGCCCCGCGCCCCATGAACCGCATGCTCTTGGGAGACGTGGGCTGCGGCAAGACCGTCGTGGCCGCCTTCGCCCTGGCGCTGGCGGCAGACAGCGGGTGCCAGGCGGCGATGATGGCCCCCACAGAGATCCTGGCGCGCCAGCATGCGGAAAAGCTCGGCCCCCTGCTGCAACAGGCGGGGGTGAGCAGCGCCCTGCTCACCGGGTCTGCCACGGCCGCCCAGCGGCGCGCCCTGCTCGAGGACCTGGCTGCGGGCAGGGTGCAGGTGCTCTTCGGCACGCACGCGCTCATAGAGGACGACGTGCGCTTTGCCCGCCTGAGCCTTGCCGTCATAGACGAGCAGCACCGCTTTGGCGTGGGGCAGCGCGCCGCCCTCAGGCGCAAGGGGGAGGGCTGCGACCTGCTGGTGATGACCGCCACGCCCATTCCCCGCACGCTCGCCCTCACGCTCTACGGCGACCTCGACACCAGCTGCATCCGCCAGCGCCCGGGCAACCGCCCGCCGGTCGCCACGCGGCTCATATCGCGCGACAACCGCCGCGCTGCCTACGAGGCCATACGAAGGGAGCTCGCCAAGGGCAACCAGGCCTACATCGTGTGCCCCCTGGTGGGTCTCAGCAGCAAGCAGCGCCGCCAGGCCGCAGAAGACGGCAGCATGGGCGGGGCCCTGAGGGGCGAAGGCGAGCTCGCCAACCTCAAGGCCGCTCGCGAGGAGGCCGCCTACCTGGGTGCCAAGGTCTTTCCCAATGCCAACGTGGGCCTGCTCACGGGCGACATGCCCCCTGCGCAGAAGGCGCAGGTCATGGAGGACTTTGCCCGTGGCCAGATCCAGGTGCTCGTGGCGACGACCGTGGTCGAGGTGGGCATCGACGTGCCGGGTGCCACCGTGATGATGATCGAGGACGCAGACCGCTTTGGACTCTCGCAGCTGCACCAGCTGCGGGGGCGCGTGGGGCGTGGGCAGCAGCCGGCGCAGGTCTTCCTCGTGGCAGACCCCGGCGACGACGACGCCCTGCGCGCCCGCATGGAGGCCGTGGTCTCCACCACAGACGGCTTTGCGCTGGCCCAGGCCGACCTCGCCGCCCGCCGCGAGGGAGATGTGCTCGGCAGCCGCCAGCACGGCGACGCCCACCTGAAGCTGGTGAACGTTGCAGACGATGCAGAGCTCGTCTCCATGGCGCACGGGGACGCCCGTGCTATCCTTGCGGCCGACCAAGGGCTCGAGGCAGCGGCGCATGCCGCCCTCGCCGCAGAGCTCAAGGCCGTGTTCTCCAGTCAAGACAGCGAGTGCTCGAAGGGAGCCTAGCGTGAGGATCGTTGCAGGCGAGTTCAAGGGTCGCGTCATCAAGTCCCCCAGCGAGCAGACCACCCGCCCCACCACAGACCGCGTGAGGGAGTCGATGTTCTCCGCCATCTGCGCGCGCATGCCAGAGCTCTCCCTTGCCGGCGTCAGCGTGCTGGATGCCTTTGCCGGCAGCGGCGCCCTGGGCTTCGAGGCGCTCTCGCGCGGGGCTGCCAGGTGCAGCTTCTGGGAGGAGGACCCCGCCGCGCGCAAGGTGCTCGAGGCCAATGCAGCGTCCCTAGGGCTCGACAGGCGCCGCTTCAGCTGCAAGGGCGCAGACGTGCTGCAGGCCTCGCAGCGCCCGCTCTCCTTCGGCGCGGGCTATGGGCTGGTGCTGCTCGACCCGCCCTACGCCCTCGAGCCCGTCCAGGTGGCCGCCTTCCTGCAGCGCCTGCACCAGCACGGAGACCTCGCACCCGGCGCCATCGCGGTCTACGAGCACGCGCTCGCAAACCAGGCCCTTGTCGAAGAGCAGCTGGTGCAGCTGGAAGGCTTTGAGCTCACGGGCCTCAAGAAGTACGGGAAGGTGGGCGTCGCCTACCTCGAGCTCAAGGAGGAGCAGGATGCGTAAGGTCATCGTCCCCGGTACCTTCGACCCCATCACAAACGGCCACCTGGAGGTCGTCGAGCGCTCAAGCCGTCTGTTCGACCAGGTGGTCGTCGCCGTGGCGCTCTCTCAGAAGAAGAACGGCAGGGGCACGCTCTTCAGCCTGGACGAGCGCGTCGAGCTTGCCCGTGCCGTCACCGCGCACCTGGACAACGTCGAGGTCCTGCCCTTTGAGGGCTTGCTGGTCGATTTTGCGCAGGACCTGGGCGCCTGCGCCCTGGTCAAGGGCCTGAGGGCCACCACGGACTTCGAGTACGAGTTCCAGATGGCCGCCCTCAACTACCGCCAGGCCCCCCAGCTCGAGACCGTCTTCGTCACGGCCAGCCCAGACAACACCTACATCAGCTCCAGCATCATCAAGGAGCTGGCCTCCATGGGCGGCAAGGTAGAGGGCATGGTGCCGCCGCTTGTCGAGGAGGCGCTCAAAAGCAAGTTTCCCCGTTGAGCCTTCCCAGCGGGCCGTGTAATAAAGACGTAACGCGCGTTCAACGGGGCCTTCACGGGCATCGTCTATAATTCCCTTTCTAACCGTTGACATTTACAGCAAGGGGCAAGGCGCCTCGCGAGAAGAAGGGAAGGTGCTTGCGATGAAGCCGCTGTGCATCATGGACACCACACTGCGTGACGCTCATCAATCTCTGTGGGCGACCCGCATGGAGACCAGCGACATGCTTCCCATCCTAGACAAGATGGACAAGGTCGGGTACTGGGCTCTCGAGTGCTGGGGAGGTGCCACCTTCGACACCTGCCTGCGCTTTTTGGATGAAAACCCCTGGGAGCGCCTGCGCGTCATCAAGCAGCACTGTCCCAACACGCCGCTGTCCATGCTCACCCGCGGTCAGAACCTCGTGGGCTACCACCACTACTCCAAGGAGATCGTCAACCGCTTCATCAAGGCGGCGCATCGCAACGGCATGGACGTCTTCCGTGTGTTCGACGCACTCAACGACATCCGCAACGTCAAAGACACCGCAGAGGCGCTCAACGAGTGCGGCGCGCACTTCGAGGGCGCTATCTCGTACACCATGAGCCCCGTCCACACGCTTGACAGCTACGTCGAGTACGCCCAGGCCCTCAAGGAGCTGGGCGCAGACTCAATCTGCGTCAAGGACATGGCCGGCATGCTCACGCCCTACCGCACCGAGCGCCTGGTCTCCGCCCTGCGCAAGGAGGTCGGACTCCCCGTGCACGTCCACTGCCACTACGTGGGCGGCATGGCGCCTGCAAACTACATCAAGGCCGCAGAGGCCGGCGCCGCCATCGTAGACACAGCCACCGCGCCCCTGGCCTTCGGCAACTCGCAGCCCGCTGTGGAGATGGTCGTCGCCGCCCTCAAGGAGTCCGGCTATGACACCGGCCTCAACCTCGACCTGCTCTTCGAGGTGGCAGAGTACTGGGAGGAGGTCCGCAGGCGCGGCAAGTACAGCCGCGGCATCTCCACGCTCGACCACATGAAGGTCTACAGCCACCAGGTTCCCGGCGGCATGATGTCCAACCTCGTCTCCCAGCTCGAGGTCCAGAAGGCGTCCGACCGCCTGGGCGAGGTCCTGGCAGAGATCCCGCGCGTCCGCGCAGAGGTGGGCTACCCGCCCCTGGTGACCCCGCTTTCGCAGATCGTGGGCACGCAGTCCGTCTTCAACGTTCTCACCGGCAAGCGCTGGTCCGTGGTCTCCAAGGAGATGAAGGACTACGTAGCCGGCTACTACGGCAAGGCCCCCGGCCCCATGGAGGACTGGGTCGTCGAGAAGGTTCTCAACGGCGAGAAGCCCCTCGACCCCGGCGTGTCCCCGGGCTCGCTCGTCACCACCACCTATGCCCAGGTCGAAGAGGAGATCGGAGACCTCGCCACCTCCGAGGAAGACGTGCTCATGTACGCGCTCTTCCCCAACGAGGCGCGCACTTACCTTGAGAAGCACCGCAAGACCCCTGCCACCAACTTCCGCATGGACGAGGCAGTGGGAATGACCAAAGAGGAGGATTACGTGGACATCGCACAGATTCGCGAGCTGGTGAAGATGGTCGAGGAGGCCGGCATCGGAGAGATCACCGTCGAGGAAGCCGGTACCAAGATCGTGGTCCGCAACCCCAGCATGGCAGCCGCTGCAACCCCTGCAGTCGTGGCCGCCGCTCCCGTTGCCGCCGCCCCTGCGCCGGCAGCTGCCGCAGCAGCGCCCGCCAGCAACCGCCCCGCCTCCTGGAAGGCCGTCAAGGCCCCCATGGTCGGCACCTTCTACGCGGCTCCGTCGCCCGGCGCAGACCCCTTCGTCAAGGTCGACGACAAGGTCTCTGCCGGCGACTCCATGTGCATCGTCGAGGCTATGAAGCTCATGAACGAAATTCCCGCAGAGGAGATGTGCGTAGTCAAGGAGATCTGCGTGCAAGACGGCGACCCGGTCGAGTTCGGCACGGTGCTCTTCTACGTCGAGCCCATCTCCGAGTAGGCGGGTGCCCATGTTCGACAAGATACTCATCGCCAACCGCGGCGAGGTGGCCGTCCGCATCATCCGCGCGGCCCACGAGCTGGGGGTCAAGACCGTCGTCGTCTACTCAGAGGCAGACAGGGAGTCCCTGCCCGTCAAGCTCTCCGACGAGGCGGTCTGCATCGGCCCCGCTCCCTCCGCCAAGTCGTACCTGGTAATCCCCAACATCATCGGCGCTGCCCAGATCACGGGGGCGCAGGCCATACACCCGGGCTACGGCTTCCTCTCCGAGAGCGCGGAGTTCGCCCGCGCCTGCGCAGACAACGATATCGTCTTCATAGGCCCCTCCCCGGAGGCCATCGAGCAGCTGGGAGACAAGGCCAACGCCAAGGCCACCATGGCGCGCTTTGGCGTGCCCACCGTCCCCGGCTCCGACGGCGCTGTGGAATGCGTCGAGGACGCCGCCCGCTTTGCAGACGAGGTGGGCTATCCCGTGCTGATCAAGGCCTCTGCCGGCGGCGGCGGCAAGGGCATGCGCGTGGCAGAGTCCGCCGAGGAGCTCGAGAAGATGTTCGTCGCCGCCAAGACAGAGGCGGCAAACGCCTTTGGCAACGACGAGGTCTACTTGGAGAAGTACCTCTCGCACCCCCGCCATGTGGAGGTCCAGGTGCTCGCAGACAGCTGCGGCAACGCCATGCACCTCTGCGAGCGCGACTGCTCCATTCAGCGCCGCCACCAAAAGCTCCTGGAGGAGGCACCCAGCCCTGCCTTGGACGAGCAGACCCGCCAGGCCATGGGAGAAGCAGCCCTCAAGGCCGTGCGCGGCGTGGGCTACGTCAATGCTGGCACCATCGAGTTCCTGCTCGACACAGACGGCCGCTTCTACTTCATGGAGATGAACACCCGCGTGCAGGTGGAGCACCCGGTCTCCGAGATGATCACCGGCTCTGACATCATCAAGGAGCAGCTGCGCATCGCCGCAGGGGAGCCCATCTCCATCGCAGGCCGCGCCCCGCTCAGCCCCAAGTGCCACGCCATCGAGTTCCGCATCAACGCAGAGGACCCCGCCAAGGGCTTCATGCCTTGCCCGGGCACCATCACGCGCTTTGACCTGCCCGGCGGCCCCGGCGTGCGCGTGGACACCCACATCCGCGCGGGCTACAAGGTGCCTCCCACCTACGACTCGCTGCTGGCAAAGCTCATCGTGTGGGGAGACACCCGCGAAGAAGCCGTCGCGCGCGGCAAGCGCGCCCTCTCCGAGTTCGTCATCGAGGGCGTCGCCACTACCATCCCCTTCCATCAGGCCGTGTTGGAGAACGAGGTTTTCCTCTCCGGCGAGGTTTACACTGACTTCATCGAAACCGAGATGAACGGAGGAACGCTGTGAAAGAGAAGAACGCCCCCCAGGGCTTTTGCGTGAACGGCATCACCATCGCCCCCGGCGTGGTAGAGACAATCGTCTCGCTTGCTGCCGCCGAGGTCCCCGGCGTAGCCGGCGTGGGCACTGCGGGCCCCATCTCGGCCATCGCCGCCGCCCTCAACGCCGGTCGCTCCGTTCCCACCGCGGGTATCAGGCTCTCTGTTTCAGAGGACAACACCGTTGCCGTGAGCATCACCGTCCAGGCCTACTACGGCTACCGCCTGGCAGACGTCGCCGCCCAGGTGCGCTCTGCCGTGGCAGACGCCCTCAAGGGCCAGATCGGCGCCCAGGCATCTTCTGTCGACGTCTACGTAGACGCCCTGGCCTTCGAGGAGAACTAGGCATGGGCTCCAGGCAGCAGAACAACACCGCCTCTCGCAGGCAGGCCCTCCAGGTACTGTTCCAGCAGGAGTTCGTCGGCTTGGACATCTCCCAGATCGATGCCGGCTCCAAGGACCTGCTGGTGGTCTCGCGCTGCCCCAAGGGCGTGCAGGACACAGACCTCGTGGGCGAGCCCATCAACGACTACGCGCGCGAGCTGCTCCAGGGCGTCATCGAGCACCAGGAGGTCATCGACTCCTGGATCGCAGACGCCGCCCACAACTGGACCATCCAGCGCATGCTCAACGTAGACCGCAACATCATCCGCCTGGCCGCCTTCGAGATGGCCTTTGCAGAGGCGATCCCCGTCCCCGTTGCCATCAACGAGGCCGTCGAGCTCGCCAAGGTCTTCGGCGGCGACGAGAGCCCCAAGTTCGTCAACGGCGTCTTGGGCCGCATCGCCACCCGCCTCGCCGCGGACGGCGTCGTCTCCGAGGAAGAGCTCCTGGGCAAGGACGCCCTGGCCCTGGCAGCCGAGGACCCCGCGCCGGGAGAAGAGCCCGCAGAGGACCCCGCTGCACCCGTGCAGGCAGACGGTGAGCTCTGATGGCGGAGTACGGCAGCTTCTCAGAGGTGCGCGCACGCCTTGACGAGATAGTCACAGAAGTGCGCAAGAAGGAGCTCTCGCTCGAAAAGAGCCTCGACCTCTACGAGGAAGCCATCAAGCTCGGCAACCGCGCCGCCGAGCTCGTCGACAAGCCCGAGTTCTCCCCAGAGGAGCTCGAGCAGGAGGCGCCGGAAGAAGAACACCAGGGCGGGGAGGCTCTCGCTCCTGCTCCAGTGCAGGAGGAGGGCGCCCCTCCCTCTGAAGAAGAGGCGGAGCCCGAGCCCCGCTCTTGAGAGAGCCTATGACTGAATCCATACTCGACCGCATCTCCGACCCGAGCGCTCTCAAGGAGCTCTCGTACACCGAGCTCGAGCAGCTCGCTGCCGAGCTCCGCAGCGAGATGGTGGCAGCTGCCGCCGTCCACGGCGGGCACCTGGCCTCGTCGCTCGGCGCCGTGGAGATCATCCTCGCCCTGCACCGCGTGCTCGACTGCCCCTACGACCGCATCGTCTTCGACGTAGGGCACCAGGCCTACGCCCACAAGCTCCTCACCGGCCGCAGGGAGGCCTTCAAGACCCTGCGCACCATGGGGGGTATCTCGGGCTTTCCCAAGATCACAGAAAGCCCCTACGACTCCCATAACTCCGGCCATGCGGCAGACGCCCTCTCCACCGCGCTGGGCTATGCGCTCGCCCGCGACATAGACGGCGAAGACCGCACGATCGCAGCGGTTGTGGGGGACGCCTCCTTTGCCGGGGGCATGTCGCTCGAGGCCCTCAACGAGATAGGCAACTGCGGCACCAAGGTCATCATCATCCTCAACGACAACGGCATGTCCATCTCGCGCAGCGTGGGTGGCTTTGCCAACTTCCTGGGCCGCGCTCGGCTCGACCAGCGCTATATCAGCACGAGGGACCGCGTCATGGACGGCCTCGAGTCGCACGGGCGCTTGGGCAAGCTGCTGGCAGAGACGGGCAACGCCGTCAAGGACGCCACCAAGCAGTTCCTCACCCCCAACGGCACCATGTTCTTCGAGGGCTTTGGGGTGACCTACGTGGGCCCGGTTGACGGCCACGACCTCCTCAACCTCGAGGCACTTATCCGCGACGCCAAGGAGGTTGACGGCCCGGTGCTCATCCATGCCGTCACCACCAAGGGCAAGGGCTATGAGCCCGCACAGGACCGTCCGGACATCTTCCACGGGGTGGGTCCCTTCGACGTGGAGACGGGCAGCAGGCTCTCCAAGGCGAGCAGCCCCAGCTGGACGAGCGTCTTCTCCAACGAGCTGCGCGCCATCGCCGCCACAGACGAAGACGTCGTCGCCATCACGGCCGCCATGCCAGACGGCACCGGTTTGAGCGCCTTCCAGAAAGACTATCCGCGCCGCTTCTTCGACGTCGGCATCGCAGAGGAGAACGCCGTCACCATGGCGAGCTCGCTTGCCATGGCGGGCAAGAAGCCCTTCGTCGCGCTGTACTCGACCTTTGCCCAGCGCGCCTTCGACCAGATCGTGATCAACGTCGCCCTCCAGGGCCAGCACGTGGTGTTCTGTCTGGACCGCGCGGGCTTGGTGGGCGAGGACGGCCCCACGCACCACGGGGCCTTCGACCTCTCGTACATGCGCATGGTGCCGGGGATGACCATCCTCGCTCCCTCCACGGACATCGAGCTGCGCAGCGCCCTGCGCACGGCGCATGCGCTCGAGGGACCGGTGTGCGTGCGCTACGCCAGGGGCGCGGCGCTCTGCGAGGAGGGGGCCCACATCGAGACCTGGACGCGCCCCTGTGCTCGCCAACTGCGCAGCGGGGCAGACGTCGCCCTGCTGGCCGTGGGCACCATGGTCAAGCCCGCGATGGACGCGGCGGAGCTCTTGGCAGAGCGCGGCATAGACGCCGGCGTGTGGGACATGCGCTGGGTCAAGCCGCTCGACGCCGCAGCCGTTGCTCAGGCGGCTGCCTGCGGCCACATCGTGACTATCGAGGAGAACAGCATCGTGGGCGGCTTTGGCTCGGCCGTGCTCGAGGAGCTCGCCTGCAGCGGCCTGCACCCTGCCGTGTGCACCCTGGGCCTGCCGGACGGCTTTGTGACCCAGGGCTCGCCCAAGGAGCTCCTCGCAAGCTGCGGGCTCGACGCCCAGGGCATCGCCTCCTCTGTCCAGGGGGCGCTGGCACGATGAAGCCCAGGCCACGGCTCGACGAGCTGCTGGTGGAGCGCGGCCTGTTCGCCAACCTCCATGACGCGCAGGTGGCTGTGCTCGCCGGCGAGGTGATCGTGGGCGAGCACCGCGAGACCTGTGCGGGCAAGCGCCTCAAGCCCGATGTCGAGATACGCCTCAAGAACCAGGCGCGCTTTGTCTCCCGTGGCGGAGAAAAGCTCGCCGGCGCGCTGGAGGCTTTTGCGATCGACCCGAGCGGCATGAGGGCGGCTGACCTCGGCTGCTCCACCGGCGGCTTCACCCACTGCCTGCTGCAGGCGGGGGCGGCCTCTGTGTGCGCTGTCGACGTGGGCTACGGGCAGTTCTCCTGGGCGCTCAGACAAGACGAGCGCGTGAGCCTCTTCGAGCGCACCAACGTGCGTGGCATAGACGTTCAGGCCGTCGGCGGCCCCTTCGAGCTGGTAGTGGGCGACCTCTCCTTCGTATCGCTTTCCAGCCTCATGCCAGACATCGCGCGCCTCACCGCGCCCGGGGGCCAGCTTGCCATGCTCGTCAAGCCGCAGTTCGAGCTCGATGCCGACCAAGTGGGGGAGGGCGGCGTGGTCCGCAGCCCCCATCTCCACGCCCAGGCCCTGTACCGCGCCCTGGCGGCTGCGCGCAGCTGCGGCCTGCAGCCGCTGGGCCTGGCCTGCTCGCCCATCAAGGGCCCGGCGGGCAACGTCGAGTTCCTGCTCCATGCGCGCAAGCCCCTGCAGGGCGGCGCGCCAGAGGACCTGCGCGTTGAGGAGACCGTCGAGCAGACGGTGCAGCGCGCCCATGAACACGAGACCTGCTTTTAGGAGGGAACATGGCTCCCAAGGTACTGCTCATCCCCAGCGTGAACCCTGCAGCGCGCGAGCACGCCCGCCTTCTGGGCGCGCGCCTGGCAGTTGCCGGCATAGACGCCGCCGTGCACCCGGCAGACCAGTCGGCCCTGCCCTCGAGCCTGGTGGAAGAGCTTGCCTTGGCCGTGCCCATGGGCGGGGACGGCACCTTCCTCTCGGCGGCCCGCGCCCTGGGCTTTGCCCCGGTGCCCCTCCTGGGGCTCAACTACGGCGACCTGGGCTTTCTTTCCGGGAACCCCTCGCGCGACGAGCTCGACCTCATCGTCAGCGCCCTTGCAGGCGAGCTGCCCGTGGAGCGCCGCTCGACCCTCACCGCCCGGCTGCGCGCACTCGACGGCACAGAGCAGGAGATAAGCGCCCTCAACGAGGTCGCCTACACCCGCGGCGCCAGCGGCCACGTGGTGGAGTACACCCTGGGTGTCAACGGCATCCCCGTGGCACGCCTGAGGGCAGACGGGCTCGTCATCTCCACCGCCACCGGCTCCACCGCCTACGCCCTCTCTGCAGGGGGCCCCATCGTGTCGCCCCGCTACAGCGGCCTGGTCGCCGTGCCCCTGGCGCCCCATGCGCTCAGCAGTCGCGCCATCGTGACCGCGCCCTCCGACATCATCGAGGTGACCATGGGCGGCCGCAACATGGAGGAGGCCTCGGTCTTCGTCGACGGCATCGCCTTGGACATCCGCGGCGTCCAGTCCATCACCGTGGCGCGCGGTGCCAGCGAGCTGATGGTGGTTCAGGGCGGGGACGATTTCTTCAAGAGCGTCTCGCAGGTCTTCTTCAACGGGGGAGAGCTGCGATGCTAGACGAGCTGCACGTACGCGACATCGCCCTCATCGAAGACGCCTTGCTCGAGCTCTCCCAGGGCCTCACCGTGCTCACGGGAGAGACCGGCGCAGGCAAGACGGCGCTGCTCAGCGCCCTCAAGCTCCTGAGCGGCCAGCGCGCTGACTCCAAGATCGTGCGCGACGGTGCCCAGGAGGCGCGGGCAGAGGCGCGCTTTGTTGCCGGCGGCACGGAGCACATCGCCATACGCCGCCTGAGCTCCCAGGGCCGCAGCCGCTGCAGTCTCGATGGCGAGATGGCCACCGTGGGGCAGCTCGCGCAGGCGCTTTCCAGCTTGAGCATCCACAGCCAGCACGAGCAGGTGCGCCTGCTGCAGCCTGCCGTCCAAGTCGAGCTGCTCGACCGCTTCATCGATGCGAGCGGAGCGCACCTGCAGCCCTATCGCAGCGCGCTCGCCGCCTACCGCGCCGCCTCCAAACGCTGCCGCCAGCTCAAGGAGGCTGCCAGCCAGAGCCAGCAGGAGCTGGAGTACCAGCGCTTTGTAGAAGGCCAGATCAGCGCCGTGAACCCGCTCTCCGGGGAATACGAGCAGCTCGAGGCGGAGCTGCCGCGCCTGCAGGGCGCCCAGCAGATCGCCCAGGCCGTGCAGGCAGCGCTGGAGGCGCTGAGCGCCGACGGCGCGGTGCTCGACGAGCTCGCCCAGGCGGGCGCCGCGCTCTCGCGCCGCCAGGGCGCAGACTGGGAGCTCGACGCCCTGGCCGAGCGCCTGGATGGGCTCCAAGGCCAGCTGGCAGACCTCGCGCGCGACCTGCGCTCCTACGGGGAGTCCGTCGACTGCGACCCCGCGGAGCTCGAGCGTCACCTGGAGCGCCTGGGCGCCCTGGGCGGTCTCATGCGCCGCTACGGGCCCGGCATGGAGCAGGTCTTCGATGCCTGGGAGGCTGCCCGCCAGGCCCTGAGCGCTTTTGAGAGCTCGCCGCAGGAGCTCGAGCGCGCCCAGCGGGCCAAGGACGAGGCTGCCGCGCGCCTGCAGACGGCCGGCAAGGAGCTCCAGGCCCTCAGGGACGAGCGCGCAGGGGAGCTCTGCTGTGCGCTCGAGGCCTCCGCGGCCCAGCTCGCCATGCCCCAGGCGCGCTTCATCTTCAGCTTCGAGAGCCTCTCGGGGTCTCGCTGGGGAGACGCCGGCCCCGCCGCAGGCGAGCTCCTCTACAGCCCCGCACCTGCGGCGGCCCCGCGTCCGCTGAGGCAGATCGCCTCTGGCGGAGAGCTCTCGCGCATACTGCTCGCCCTGGAGTGCGTCATGCGCCAGGATACGGGCAGCTCCGAGGACACCCTGGTCTTCGACGAGGTGGATGCAGGCTTGGGCGGGGCGGCAGGCGAGGCGGTGGCCCAGCGCCTGCAGGAGCTCTCGCACCATGCCCAGGTGATCGTCGTCACGCACCTGCCGCAGGTGGCCGCCCGCGCAGACGCGCACTTCGTCGTCAGCAAGCAGGAGCGCGAGGGCGCGCTGCCCTCCACTGCGCTGCAGCGCGTGGAGGGGGAGGAGCGCGTGGCAGAGCTGGCCCGCATGCTCTCCGGTCGCTCGGACGCAACCGCCCTCGAGCACGCCCGCAGCCTGCTTGCAATGGGGGAGGCGCGATGACGGGGGACAAGGGCCTCCGCGCCCTGCAGCAGGGGGCCTGCCTCCTCATCTCCACAGACACCGTCTACGGCCTGGCGGCCCTGCCCGGATCAGAGGGCTACGAGCGGATCTTCTCGCTCAAGAAGCGCCCTGCCAGCCAGACCCTGCCCTGGCTCGTCGAAGGCACCTTGGCGCTCGACGAACTTGCGAGAGACCTGCCCGCGTATGCCCGCCGCCTTGCAGACATGTTCTGGCCCGGCGGGCTCACCCTCGTGGTCAAGGCGTCGGGCACGGCCCGCGCGCGGGGGGGCGTGGCAGACGACGGCACGGTTGCGCTGCGCATGCCCGACGACCCGCGCTGCCGCCAGCTGATGCGCGCCCTGGACAGCCCGCTCGCCTGCACGAGCGCCAACCTCCACGGCTGCCCGGCACCGGTGCTCGCCGAGCAGATCGACCCCTCGCTGAGGCCCTTCCTGGACCCCCTGGCGGCACCCGCGTGCCCCGGCGGACTCGCTTCCACCATCGTCGACTGCACGACGCCCCTGCCGCGCATCCTGCGAGAAGGCGCCGTCCCAGCGCAGGCGGTGCTCGCCGTCGCCCTGCTCGATGCCCCCACCCTGTAGCCTGCCGCCCAAACCTGCGTGCTTTGGGCCCTTTACCTGCCTGCAACGCCCAGCCCCCATACTGGGGGTGATAGACTTGCGAGATTAGCGTCAAGTCCACTGCAAAGGAGAGAAGAGAGATGGGCAGCGTTCGCTTGAGCATTGGCAGCGATCACGGGGGCTATGAGCAGAAGGCCCAGCTTGCCGCGTGGCTGCAAGGGCAGGGCTATGAGGTCGAGGACAGGGGCTGCTTCAGCGAGGAGAGCGTCGACTACCCCGACTACGCCCTCCCCGTGGCCGAGGACGTGCGTGAGGGCAGGGCCGAGCTCGGCATCCTGGTCTGCGGCACCGGCATCGGCATGGCCATCGCCGCCAACAAGGTCAGGGGCATCCGCGCCGCCAACATCACCAACCCAGACTTCGCCCTCCTCACCCGCCAGCACAACAACGCCAACGTGCTGACCCTCTCCGGCCGCTTTGTGAGCCTGGAGGAGAACAAGGCCATCATCGAGGCCTTCCTCAACACGCCCTTTGAGGGCGGGCGCCACTGCAAGCGCCTCGACAAGATCGCCGCCATCGAAGAAAGGTAAGCCATGAGCTTCAAGTACCTCAACAACACCGACCCAGAAGTCGCCGGGATCATCAACGCGGAGCTCGTGCGCCAGCGCGACCAGATCGAGCTCATCGCGTCGGAGAACATCGCGAGCCCCTCTGTCATGGAGGCCATGGGCACGGTCCTCACCAACAAGTACGCAGAGGGCTACCCTGGCAAGCGCTACTACGGCGGCTGCGAGAAGGTCGACCTCGTGGAGGACCTCGCCCGCGACCGCGCCTGCAAGCTCTTCGACGCGGGCTACTCCAACGTGCAGCCGCACTCCGGCGCGCAGGCCAACCAGGCCGCCTACGCCGCCCTCATCAAGCCGGGCGACAAGATCATGGGCATGAGCCTCGACCACGGCGGCCACCTCACCCACGGTTCGCCGGCCAACTTCTCCGGCAAGCTCTACGAGGTCTGCTCCTACGGCGTCAACACCCAGACAGAGCGCCTCGACATGGACCAGGTGCGCGAGGCCGCCCTGCGCGAGAAGCCCCAGGTCATCGTCGCCGGCGCGTCTGCCTACCCCCGCATCATCGACTTCGAGGCCTTCCGCAGCATCGCAGACGAGGTGGGCGCTTACCTGGTGGTCGACATGGCCCACATCGCCGGCCTCGTTGCCGCCGGCGTGCACCCCTCCCCGGTGCCCCACGCCCACATCACCACCTCCACCACCCACAAGACCCTGCGCGGACCCCGCGGCGGCATGATGCTCACCAACAGCGAGGAGCTGTTCAAGAAGTACAACTCCGCGGTCTTCCCCGGTTCCCAGGGCGGCCCGCTCATGCATGTGATCGCCGCCAAGGCCGTGGCCTTCGGCGAGGCCCTGCAGCCCAACTTCCGCACCTACATGGAGCATGTGGTGGAGAACTGCCGCGTCTTGGGAGAGGGCATGGTCGAGGGCGGCCTGCGCCTGGTCTCCGGCGGCACGGACAACCACCTCTGCCTCGTCGACCTCACGCCCTCCGGCGTCACCGGCAAGGACGCAGAGGCGCTGCTCGACTCCGTGGGCATCACCTGCAACAAGAACACCATCCCCAACGAGCAGCTGTCCCCCTTCGTTGCCAGCGGCATCCGCGTGGGCACCGCGGCCATGACCACCCGCGGCTTTGACGCCTACGAGGCCCGCCAGGTGGGTCAGCTCATCGCCCGCGCGCTCTTCAACCGCAGCAACCCTGACGAGCTGCGCAAGATCCGCAACACGGTGACGGAGATGCTGCAGGCACACCCCCTGTACCCGGGCCTGAGCTACTAGGCGAGGAGGAGCTGCCATGAGCCAAGACCAGTTCCAGCGCCCCTCGTGGGACGAGTACTTCATGAGCATCGTGCGCGACGTCGCCACGCGCTCCACCTGCCGCCGCCGCAAGGTGGGTGCGATCCTGGTCAAGGACAAGCGCATCATCGCCACGGGCTACAACGGCGGCCCCACGGGCTTGGCGCACTGCCTTGAGATCGGCTGCCTGCGCGAGCAGCTCGGCATTCCCAGCGGCCAGCAGCACGAGCTCTGCCGCGGCGTGCATGCCGAGCAAAACGCCATCATCCAGGCTGCGCGCTACGGTGTGCACACAGACGGCAGCATCCTCTACTGCACCACGCAGCCCTGCGTGCAGTGCACCAAGATGCTGCTCAACGCTGGCGTGACAGAGATCGTCTTCTCCGAGGGCTACCCGGATGGCCTTGCCCTGCAGCTGCTCCAGGAGTCTGGCATCAAGGTCCGCAAGCTCGATTAGCAAGCATTTTCGAGGCAGACGGTGACCCGCTGAAAGGGGCCGTCTGCCTTTTATGTGCCCTCCGCTCGAGGGCCGTTTTTTCGGGTTGGCTATCATTCCTGCTGTATGTAACGTCGAGGGGATGAGTGGTCGAGTCTATGGAATACGCCGTGCCGGTGCTTCTCGGCATCCTTGCTGGTGCCATCGGCTTCGTGCCTATGTTCGTTGCTCTCCGCCTTTCGCGCAGGAACGCGACGACTTCTGTCGTTCGCGATGCGGCTCTCTATGGCCTTGGCGGGGTGTGCGTCTCCCTGCTGATCGTCATGGCCGAGCTCATCGTCTGCGCGATGGTGGCGCGGCCGCTGGTCCTTCCCTTCGGCGTTTCAGAACTGTTGGCGCTGATTGCAGTCACTGCTCTCTATGTGGTTGCGAGCAACAGGACGCGCAATCGGGTAAGAAGAGAAAAAGAAAGGTTGGGTGAATAATGGGAGAGGCTCTAGCCGAATTTGTCGCTGAGGCTCAAGGGCTCTCAGGAGAATTTAGTTCCCATACGATATTCTCTATCGGTCCATGGGACATCTCGCAGTACACGCTGTATATGTTCATCATATTGGCGATCGTGCTCGCGCTCGTGCTCGTCGGGGCACGCAAACTGCAGTTGATTCCGTCCAGCAAGTTTTTGAACACCCTTGAGTACGGGTACGAGTTCGTAAAGAACGGAATCGGTCAGGATGTTATCGGAGAAGGCTTCAAGAAGCATGTTCCCTTCCTCTGCACGCTCTTCTTCTTCATCCTCATCTGCAACATGGTGGGCTTGATTCCTGGTGCCAAGGCAACCACTGGCTCCATTAGCATCACCTGGGCGCTTTCTGCCATCTCGTTCGTGTACTTCAACTTCTGGGGTCTTAAGACGCTCGGCCTCTTCGGATACATCAAGAGCTTGTGCCCCGGCGGCGTGCCGGGTCCCATGGTTCCGGTTATCTGGTTCCTCGAGTTCTTCTCCATGGTCATCCGCGTCCTGACCCTGGCAGTCCGACTCTATGGCAACATGCTTGCTGGCCATATGGTTCTGGCTGTCTTCTCCATCGCAACCACCGTCTTCATCCAGACGTCCATCGCGACCCTTTCCGTCGTGACGGCTCTGCCTGCAGTGGCTTGGTTCGCGCTCCTGGTTGTCATGTACGCTCTGGAGTGCCTGGTCGCATTCCTTCAGGCGTACGTGTTCACCATCCTCTCCGCCTCGTACGTGGGCATGGCCATCCATCCCCACTAGGCGCGGAGAACGGCGCCCTGCGGCGCCCTGTGTTCGTCCAAGACTGGCACAGACTGCCAGCTGGTAATTGAAAGGTTGGGCACGGCGAATGCCCCGTGCCCGCAAAAGGAGGTTTAGGAAAAATGGCAGAAATCGCAACTGCACTGGCTGCTCTCAAGGTCATCGGCTACGGCCTTGCCGCTATCGGCCCTGGCATCGGTATCGGCGTCGCTACCCACGGCCTCTGCACCGCTGCTGCACGTCAGCCCGAGCTCAAGGGTACCCTCATGGGCTACTTCTTCATCGGTGCTGCAATGTCCGAGGCCCTCGCACTGCTGGGCCTGGTCCTCTTCTTCATCGGCTAGTACCTGTTCGCATACATGACTAGCAAGATTGAAGGAAAGGAGGAAGGCATCTTGAACGGAAAGATCAAGAAGGCTGCTTTCACCGTAGCCGGCACTTTCTGCGCACTCGCTGCAATGCCCGCTGTGGCATTCGCAGAGGAGGAGGGCGGCATCTCCGCCATCCTGCCTAAGATGGACGAGTTCATCCCGATGCTGCTTGCTTTCATCATCTTGTGGGTAATCCTCGCCAAGTTCGGCTGGCCCATCTTCGAGGGCATGCTCGGCAAGCGCGAGAACACCATCCGCGAGGGTCTCGAGGCTGCCGAGCGCAACCGTGTCGAGAGCGAGCGTACTCTCGCCGAGTACCAGAAGCAGCTCGCTTCCGCTCGTGACGAGGCCACTGCGATCATCGCAGAGGCAAAGCAGGTGGCCGAGGCCAACCGTGCCGCTACCACAGCAAAGGCCCAGGCAGAGGCTGACGAGATCATCGCCAAGGCTCGCAAGGCCATCGAGGCTGAGAAGAAGGCCGCCATCGCCGAGCTGCAGTCCAGCGTCGCAGACCTGACTGTCGCCACCATGGCCAAGGTCATCGGCGAGGACTTCACCGACGACGACCATCGCAAGCTGATCGAGGCCAGTGTCGCTAAGGCAGGTAACCTCGATGCCTAAGGACCGCACGCTCATCAAGCGAGAGATCACGACTTACGCGCAGGTGCTTGTCGAGGCCGCCAAGGCCCAGGGCAACATCCTCGAAGTCGCCGGTCAGCTCAAGGAGGTGCAGGAGGCTTACCTCCGCTACCCCCAGCTCAGGGAGGCCCTCAACGACGAGTCCCTGCCCGCCAGCGCCTATGCCGCTGTGCTCGAGGGGGTCCTCGAGGGCTTTGACGCCAACGTCGTCAAGACCCTGACGGTTATGGCCGAACGCCACGAGATGAGCTTGCTGCACCGCTTCGTCTCTGAGTACGAGCTCCTCGCAGAAGACGCTCTCAACATGGTCATCCTGGATGTCACCACTGTTGTCGAGCTCGACGATGCGATGCGTGAGGCCATCAAGAGTAAGTACGCCGCCCAGTTTGGCAAGGACGTGATGCTGCGCGAGCACATCGACCCCTCCATCGTCGGCGGTATCGTTTTGGGTGCGCGCGGAAAGCGCATCGATGCCAGCGTCTCCACGCTGCTCGAGCAGGTACGCGTTGCGCTCTCGTCTGTAAAGACCGGAGGTGAAAGGTAAATGGCGGAAATCACCGCTAGCGCTATCGACGAGGTCCTGCGCAAGCAGCTCGACGATCTCAAGACCAGCGTTGAGTCCCGCGAGGTTGGCACTGTCATCCAGGTTGGTGACGGTATCGCCCGCGTTGACGGCCTCAAGGGTGCCATGGCAGGCGAGCTGTTGGAGTTTGTCTCTTCTGAAGGCAAGACTGTCTACGGCCTCGCTCAGAACCTTGAGGAAGACGAGGTTGGCGCCGTTCTTCTGGGCGACGTCACCACCATCAAGGAGAACGACAAGGTCCACACCACGGGCCGCATCGTGGAGATCCCCTCTGGCAAGGGCTTCCTCGGTCGTGTCGTCAACCCCCTCGGCATGCCTTTGGACGGCAAGGGCCCCATCGAGGCAGAGGGCTACCGCCCTGTCGAGTTCCGCGCCCCTGGCGTTATGGAGCGCAAGCCCGTTCATGAGCCCGTCCAGACCGGCCTCATCGCAATCGACGCGATGATCCCCATCGGACGCGGCCAGCGCGAGCTCATCATCGGCGACCGCCAGACCGGCAAGACCGCCATCGGCGTTGACACCATCATCAACCAGCGCGGCAAGAACATGGTCTGCGTCTATGTCGCCATCGGCCAGAAGGCATCCACCGTCGCCACCGTCGTGGAGGCCCTGGAGAAGCACGGCGCCCTCGACTACACCATCGTCGTCGTGGCAGCTGCTTCCGACTCCGCACCGCTGCAGTACATCGCCCCCATGGCCGGCGCTGCAATGGGCGAGTTCTTCATGTACAACGGCGAGGACGGCAAGCCCGCTTCCGAGGACAACCCCGGACGTCACGTCCTGTGCGTCTACGACGACCTCTCCAAGCAGGCCGTGGCCTACCGCCAGATGTCTCTGACCCTGCGTCGCCCGCCGGGACGCGAGGCTTACCCCGGCGACGTCTTCTACCTGCACTCCCGCCTGCTGGAGCGTGCTGTCAAGCTCTCCGACAAGAACGGCGCAGGTTCCCTGACCGCTCTGCCCATCATCGAGACCCAGGGCGGCGACGTCTCCGCGTACATCCCCACCAACGTCATCTCCATTACCGACGGTCAGATCTTCCTGCAGAGCGACCTGTTCCTGCAGGGCCAGCGCCCCGCTGTCAACGTGGGTATCTCCGTTTCCCGCGTCGGTGGCTCCGCTCAGATCAAGGCTATGAAGTCCGTTGCGGGTACCCTGCGTCTGGACCTGGCCTCCTACCGCGAGCTCCAGGCGTTCACCGCCTTCGGCTCCGACATGGACAAGGCCACCCAGCAGCAGCTCGACCGCGGCGCCCGCATGACCGAGCTCCTCAAGCAGGGCCGTTATGCAGCTATGAACGTCGAGGACCAGGTCGTCTCCATCTGCGCAGGCAACATGGGCTTCCTGGACGCCATCCCGGTGTCCGAGGTCGTTCGCTTCCGCGAGGAGCTGGTCGAGTACATGCATGCCAACAAGGCTCCGCTTCTGGCAGAGATCGTTGCCCAGGGCAAGCTCACCGACGAGCTGAAGGAAGAAGTCAAGGAAGCGATCGCTGCGTTCGCAGCCACGTTCGCAGTTGAGGGGTAGGGGATAGAGAATGGCCAATCTCCGCGATATCAAGAAGCGTATCAGCTCGGTGCAGAGCACCAAGCAGATCACGCACACCATGGAGATGGTTGCCTCTGCCAAGATCCGCCATGCTTCTATGCGCATCGAGGAGGCCACGCCGTATTCCGAGGCGATGGCAAAGGTCCTCGCCAGCTTGGCTAGTCAGTCTGGCAGCATCGATCATCCTCTGCTGAGTGAGCATGATGCAAAGAAGAACTGCCTCGCCGTGATCGTCGTTTCCGACCGCGGCCTGGCAGGCGGTTTCAACAGCAACGTCCTGCGCGATGCCGAGCGCTACATGGCCGAGAACAAGGCCAACGGCATCGCCACCCAGTGCATCGTCTGCGGCAAGAAGGGCATCGGCTACTTCTCCTACCGCGGCGTGGAGCCGGTCAAGGTCTACAGGGACCTCTCTGCAGACCCCACCATCGACCAGGCCCGCGAGATCGCAACCTTCGCCCGCACTGCCTTTGAAAACGGCAAGGTGGACGAGGTCAAGCTGTTCTACAACCATGCACGCAACGCTGCTGACCAGGATCTGCGCGAGGAGGTCGTCCTGCCTATCCAGACAGACGTCTTCTCCGCCGGCGCATCCGATGAGGAGAGCAACGAGGTCAAGGCATCGCCCGACTTCGAGCCCTCTGCAGAGGGTGTGCTTGACAGCCTGCTCCCGGCCTATGTCGAGACCATGATCTACCATGCGCTCATCGACTCCGCCGCCGCCGAGCAGGGCGCTCGTCGCAAGGCTATGAAGTCCGCTACGGACAACGCCACCACGATGATTGCATCGCTCGACCTGCTGTACAACCGTATCCGCCAGAGCGCCATCACCACCGAGATCACAGAGATCGTCGGCGGTGCAGCGGCCCTGGAGGATTAGTAATGAGTGAGAAGGACACTAACATGAACGTTGGACGCATCGTTCGCATCGTTGGTGCTGTCGTTGACTGCGAGTTCGCGGCAGACGCCATCCCTGCGATCTACAACGCGCTGACGGTCGAGGCTGATACGCCTATGGGTCATGTGAAGACCGTTCTCGAGGTGCAGACCCACCTTGAGGGCAACATGGTCCGTACGGTTGCTATGAGCTCCACCGACGGCCTCCAGCGCGGACTTGAGGTTGTCGACACCGGCAGCCCCATCAAGATGCCCGTCGGTCCCGAGACCCTCGGCCGCATCTGGAACGTCATCGGCGAGCCCGTTGACCACAAGCCCATGCCCGAGGTGACTGACTGGTACCCCATCCACCACGCAGCCCCCTCTTTCGACGAGCTGACCACCTCCACCGAGACCTTCGAGACCGGCATCAAGGTCATCGACCTGATCGAGCCCTACATCCTGGGCGGCAAGACCGGCCTCTTCGGCGGTGCAGGCGTTGGCAAGACCGTTCTCATCATGGAGCTCATCAACAACCTTGCCCAGGAGCACGGCGGCACCTCCGTGTTCACCGGCGTTGGCGAGCGCACCCGTGAGGGTACGGACCTCTACCTGGAGATGAACGAGTCTGGCGTTATCAACAAGACCTGCATGGTCTACGGCCAGATGAACGAGCCTCCCGGAGCACGTCTGCGCGTTGGCCTGGCCGGCCTGACCGCAGCAGAGTACTTCCGTGACCAGGGTCAGGACGTTCTGCTCTTCATCGACAACATCTTCCGCTTCACCCAGGCTGGTTCCGAGGTTTCCGCACTTCTCGGCCGCATGCCCTCCGCTGTTGGCTACCAGCCCACTCTGGCAACCGAGATGGGCGACCTCCAGGAGCGCATCACCTCCACCACCAAGGGCTCCATCACCTCCGTCCAGGCCGTCTACGTCCCTGCAGACGACCTGACCGACCCGGCCCCTGCCACCGCGTTCATCCACCTGGATGCAACCACGGTTCTGAGCCGCTCCATCGCCGAGCTGGGCATCTACCCGGCCGTGGACCCGCTGGCCTCCACCAGCCGCGCCCTCGACCCCTCCATCGTCGGCGAGGAGCACTACACCGTGGCTACCGGCGTGCAGGAGATCCTCCAGGCCTACAACGACCTGCAGGACATCATCGCCATTCTCGGTATGGACGAGCTCTCCGAAGAGCAGAAGCTCACCGTCTCCCGCGCCCGCAAGGTGCAGAAGTTCCTGGGCCAGCCCTTCCATGTTGCTACCCAGTTCACCGGCCTTCCCGGCAAGTACGTCAAGACCGAGGACACCATCCGCTCCTTCAAGATGATCCTCGACGGCGAGCTGGACGAGGTCCCCGAGCAGGCCTTCCAGAACAAGGGCGCTATCGAGGAAGTCCTCGAGGCAGCCAAGGAACTCGCTTAAGGAAAGGCTTGGTTAAATGGCAACTCTGCAATGCGAGATAGTCACGCCCGAGCGCAAGGTTTTCTCCTGCGAGGCAAGCTTCATCGTCCTTCCCGCTGCGGAAGGCGAGATGGGCGTCCTGCCCATGCATGAGCCTGTCGTCACCACCCTCAACGCCGGCTCTGCTCGCGTTACGGTCGATGGCGAAAAGGAGCCGACTAAGTTCGTGGTTGCAGGCGGCTATGCACAGGTCGAATCCGAAAGGGTGATCATCCTGGCTGACCGCGCAATGGCTGTGGCCGACATCGACGTCACCGAGGTCGGCGCGAAGCTAGCCAAGCTGGAGCATTCCCTTGAGGCCCTGAAGCCTGAAGACGACGACTACGCCTTTGCCAAGGCAGAGATGACGTGGTACGAGCTCCTCAAGGCCCAGGCCCCCAGCAAGGCCCACTAACCGCGCTCTTGCGTGAAACAGCGAGCGAGGCGACTCTCACGGGTCGCCTCGCTTTTTTGCTGGCTACAAACCTCCTCCACGATTCGCTGCTACACTCTCCTAGACACATTTGGAGAGAGGAACTGAATGAACGAGTCTCAGGTAATCGTCGTGCGCGGCGGCAACCGCATCAGCGGAGACGTGAAGATCGGCGGCGCAAAGAACTCTGCGCTCAAGCTCATGGCCGCCTCGGTCATGGCGGCTGGCGCCGTCACGCTCGACAACGTCCCTCGCATCTCGGACGTCGGGGTTATGGCAGACGTTCTGCGCGTGCTCGGCGCGCGTGTCGAGGAGGACGCACAGGACCCCCACTGCCTGCACATCGACACCGCCGCTGTTGACCGCTGGGAGACCCCCTACGAGCTCGTCGCCAAGATGAGGGCGTCCATCAGCATCCTCGGCCCCCTGATCGCGCGCTTTGGCACAGCCCGTGTGGCCATGCCCGGCGGCTGCCAGATCGGGGCCCGCAAGCTCGACATGCACATAACCAGCCTCGAGGCCCTGGGCGTGGAGTTCTCCACGGATCACGGCTTCATCGATGCCACAACGCCCAACGGCCTTCATGGGGCAGAGGTCGTGCTCGATTTCCCCAGCGTTGGCGCAACAGAGAACCTCATGCTCGCCTCTACGATGGCGCAGGGGACGACTGTCATCCGCAACGCCGCGTGCGAGCCAGAGATCGAGGACCTCGCGTCCTTTGTCAACGAGATGGGCGCTGATGTGAGCGGTGCGGGAACGCCGGTCGTCGTCATCAACGGCGTGGAGACCATGCACGGCACCCGCCACCGCACGGTGGGTGACCGCATCGAGGCGGGCACCTTCCTGGTAGCGGGCGCTGTTGCCGGCGGCCCCGTCACGGTTCACGGTGTCAACCCCGAGCACTTGGCGCTTGCCCTGCGCAAGCTCCAGGACATGGGCTGCGATGTCTGCAGCGGTGAGGATTGGGTGAGCGTTTCCCGCAGCGGGGCGCTGCGGCCGGCAGATATACAGACCCTGCCTCACCCGGGCTTTCCCACAGACCTGCAGGCGCAGTTCATGGTGCTCGACGCCCTGGCAGATGGTGCTTCGATCGTCACAGAGAACGTTTTCGAGAACCGCTTCATGTTCGCGTCTGAGCTCAGGCGCATGGGAGCGGACATACGCATAGACGGTCACCATGCCCTCATCACGGGTGTAAAGGGTTTCTCTGCGGCGCCCGTGAGCTCCACGGACCTGCGCGGAGGAGCCGCGCTCGTCATCGCCGCCCTGGTGGCAGATGGAGAGACCAGAGTGGACAACATCTACCACATCGACCGCGGATACGAGGATTACGTGGGCAAGCTCCGCACCCTGGGAGCAGACATCGAGCGCCGCCAGGCATAAGGAGTCCTTCGCCATGGCCTTCAACAAGCGCAACAACAGCGGCCTGGACCTGAGCGGCGTGGGCAGCGGCCGGATCAAGCTCGGCGGGAGCGGCCGGATCAACGTCAAGGGCGGCAGCTCGCGCGGTGCAACAGGCCGCAGCGCGCGCGAGGCAAACAGGCAGATGGGGAGCTCGCTGTTCTCCCCTGACCCGCTTGGGCACAAGCCACGCAACATGGTGCTCGTCATACTCGGCGTGGTGCTCGCCTTGGCGCTGGCCATAGGCGTTGGGGTGTTCGTCTACCAGCGCTCCATGCAAGATGCGCTCAAACCGGAGTTGTCGCCGGGAGTGGACAAGGTCCTCGTTGCAGAAGAGGAAGGCCAGGTCATCTGGAGCCTGCTCGCTATCAACAGCTACACCGCCGAGGACAGGGATGACCCGGGGCTCGAAAGCTGCGCGCTGCTCTCCATCGACCCCGACAACCTCAAGGTCACCTTCCTTTGGATTCCTGCGGAACTGAGGGTCTATGTAGCGGGTTATGGGTACCGGTCGCTTTCAGAGGCCTATGTGATGGAATCGGACGAGACCTTTGTCCAGGTCTGTGCAGATGTTACTGGCGTCTCGCTTTCGCATTACCTCGAGTTCACCAAGGGGGGCATGGCCGACTACCTGGGAAAGCAGGGCTTGGACGCCTCTCTTGCCAAGGAGCAAGCTGCAGCGGCTGTTGTGAAGAAACTGATCGGAACGGTGAGCGAGCAGCTGCCCGTTGAACTTGAGCTGCTTGACAAGTACCTCGCAACGGATTTGACCAGCAAGGAGCTGGGCGCGCTCATCACCAAGATGCACGGGACCGATCTGGATGAAGACATCTTCAACGAGGACATGCCCCTTGAAGACAGCCAGACAGAAGAGGGCTATGTGCAGAGCGCGGCAGCAGGGTGGGCGACGATGACCAAACGCATCAGCGAAGGCCTCGACCCCGTTGCCGGCCAGGCAGAGATCAGCAAGAGCGCTGCCATCCGCAGCAATGCAAAGGTCACTATCTGGAACGGCGTGGGCGTCTCCGGCATCGCAAGCGATTGTGCAGAGCACCTCAAGAAGAAGGGCTGGGGTCTGGAGAGCACAGGTAACGCCGCCTCCTTTGTGTACGAGGAAACCCTCGTGGTCTACACCTACGACGCAGACCGCCCCATGGCGGAGCTGCTCGTCTCTGATCTTGGGCAGGGGAGGGCTGTGCGCAGCGCCGCGCGCTACAGCTTCGAAGGGGACATACTCGTCGTAGTCGGGAAAGACTACCAACCCTACTAACCAGCTGTTGACCCGGAGCGGATGCGGGTGTATCGTACTCAGCCCCCGAGGGCGGCC
>JBJEHM010000090.1:0-10035 GCA_051876075.1 Coriobacteriales bacterium | reverse complement strand
TGCGCCAGCTGCGGCCTAGGTGTACATGCCGGCGTAGGGACGGCTGCTGGCAGGGTGCAGGCGGCGGAAGCTCTCCGTGATCTTCACGTCGCGCCCAAAATAGGCGTTGTAGTTGTCGAGCAGCTCCTGGATCTTGGCGCGGTCGAAGTCCTCGAGCTCCTCTTGGATGAGGCCCTCGTTGACCATGTACTCGGGCATGGGCTCTGCAAGGTAGATCATGCCGCCGTGCATGCCGTTGCCCACGTACTTCTCGGGCTTGCCCAGCAGCAGGATGATGCCGCCGGCCATGTACTCGCCCAAGAAGGCGCCGGCGTCGCCGCCGATAACCAGCGTGGGGCACTTGTCCTGGTACTGCTTCATGTGGATGCCGTTGCGCCAGCCCACGCTGTCGCGGATGTAGACGCTGCCGCCGCGCATGCCGTAGCCGGTGGCATCGCCGCAGCGCCCGTGGATGATGATGGTGCCGTCGTTCATGGTGTTGGCAACCTGGTCCTGGCCGTTGCCGTGGACCTCGATGGTCGCGCCGTCCATGAAGGCCGCCATGTCGTTGCCGGGCGTGCCGGTGATGTCGATGTGAACGGGTGCCTGGAGGGCGTCGCCGATGTAGCGCTGGCCAAAGACGCGGGTCAGCTTGAACTCGGTCTCGCCTGCGCGTATGCAGTCGCGGATCTCCTGGTTGAGCTCGCGGTAGTAGGTCAGTTCGACCTCGATCTCCTTGGTCATCTTATGCTTCACCTCCATCGAAGCCCTTGCGCATGTTGCGCTTGCGGAAGTACATGGGAAGGTCGAGCTCCTGGATGGGGCGCTCGAAGACGTCGCTGGGCAGCTCGGACAGCGGGATGCGCTCCCTGATCACCTGGCTGTAGATGCCGGCGCCGTCCGGGCGGTTCATGAGGATGTAGCCGTAGAGCAGGCCGTCCTTGCAGACAAAGCGCACGTACTGGCACTTCTCCTCGTCCACGTAGAGCTTGACCTCGTACTGGTCCATCTCGTTGTCGCGGGGGTTGACGCCGCAGCTCAGAATGCTGACGTCGTCGAAGAAGCCCACGGCGTTGATGGCAAAGGAGCCGTTGTAGGTGTGCTCCATGTCACCGCTCATCGCGCAGCCGGCAATGCGGCCCTGGGCGTTGGCGTTGGGCCACAGGGCCAAGGGCGCCTCGCTGCCCGTAAGAGTGTTGTGGACGCTGGTGAGGTCGCCTGCGGCGTAGACGTCGGGCAGGCTCGTCGCCATGTGCGTGTCGCAGATGATGCCGCGGCCCTGCTCGGCGCCGGCATCGACGAGGATGCCGGAGTTGGGGCGAACACCCACGGCCGTGATCAGGATGTCGCACTCCAGCGAGCCCACCTGCTCGGTGTAGGGCTTGCCGTCTTCGCCGTACTTGACCTGGACCAGGTTGCAGCCGGTCACCAGGGTGCCGTCTGCGTTGGTGTAGATGAGCTCGGTGGTGTAGCCGGGCATGGGGGTCACGCCGTGCTCGCGCCACTTGTCCTGCAGCATGGCGCTGCCCTTGTCGTCGAGCACCGCCTGCAGCATGCGCGGGGCAAACTCCAGCACCGTGACGCTGTCGCACTGGTACGCCAGGCCCTCGGCCGCCTTGCCGCCGATGAGGCCGCCACCGATGACCACCGCCTTGACGGGGTAGTCGGCGCCCTTCTCCTCCCTGAGCTTTGCGATGTAGGCGTTCACGCCCAGCGCCTTGTCCATGGTAAGGAAGGTGAAGCGGTTGAGCGCGTGCTCGGGCAAGCCCTTGAAGGGCGGGGTGAAGGGAACGGAGCCCGTGGCGACGAGGCACTTCTCGTATTCGATCTCTGTGCCGTCCTCAAGGGTGACCACATGGGCGGCGGCGTCGAGCTTGACGCCGGCCTTGCCGGGGCCGAACAGGCGGGTGATCTTGTGGCGCTGGTACCACTCCTCCTTGCGGATGTAGGCGGACTCGAGCGTGGAGCTGCCCTTGACCACATAGCTCACCAGCGGGGTGCCGTAGGCGTTGTAGGGCTCGGGCGAGCACATGGTGATGCTGCCCTCGGGGTCGTTTTCTCGGATGGCGTCGACTGCGGCGCAAGCTGCAGAGGAGTTGCCCAGGATCAGGTACTTGACTGCCATGGCTACAGCCCCCTTCCAGAGACGTTGTCTTCGACTGCCTTGACCTGCTCTTCGTCGGATTCTACGAAGATGAGGGCGCCGTTGATGCAGGCGCGCACGCAGGCCGGGTCGCCGTTGCCGTGGCCGGTGGTGCATAGGTCGCACTTGTGCGCCTTCTCGATGACGGTGATGGCGCCGAAGGGGCACATGGCCACGCAGGTGCGGCAGGCCACGCACTTGTTGGTGTCGCAGGTGACGATGCCGGTGACCGGGTCCTTGCTCAGCGCACCGGAGATGCAGCCGCTCACGCAGTTGGGATGGCTGCAGTGGCGGCAGTTGACGGCGACGGAGAGCTGGTTGTCGCCCTCAACGTGCACGCGCCCGGGCAGGGCGTGCTCCAGCGTGTAGGCCTTGAAGGTGTCGCCGGACTTGGAGTGGGCGGTCTTGCAGGCCACCTCGCAGAGGCGGCAGTTGAGGCAGCGCTCCTCGAAGGCGTAGATGCGTTTCACCTACATCACCTCCCCTGCGTACTTGATGCCGAGCACCTCGAGCTCCTTTTCGTTGAGGCCGATGCCGCGGAGCATGAGGCGGTTGCCGCGCAGCGACTCGATGGCGTTGATGCCCATGCCGCCGAGCATCTCCTGGATCTCGTGGTTCCAGGCGGTGACGAGATTGACGATGCGCTGGGACGCGACCTCCGGGCGCAAGCGACGCGTGAGCTCGGGGCGCTGGGTTGCAATGCCCCAGTTGCACTTGCCCTTGTTGCAGGACTGGCACATATGGCAGCCCATGGCGATGAGCGGGGCGCTTGCGCAGTAGACGGCGTCTGCGCCCAGGGCGATCGCCTTGACGATGTCTGCGCTGCAGCGGAAGGAGCCGGCAGGGACCAGGCTCACGCGGTTGCGGATGCCCTCGTCGCGCAGGCGCTGGTCGACGCTTGCCAGGGCAAGCTCGATGGGGATGCCCACGTTGTCCTTGATGCGGGTGGGAGCCGCGCCCGTGCCGCCGCGGAAGCCGTCGATGACGATGATGTCCGCGCCGGCGCGCGCCATGCCAGACGCGATGGCCGGGGCGTTGTGCACAGCTGCGATCTTGACGGAGACGGGCTTGGTGTACTCCGTGGCCTCCTTGAGCGAGTAGATCAGCTGGCGCAGGTCCTCGATGGAGTAGATGTCGTGGTGCGGGGCGGGCGAGATGGCGTCTGTGCCCTTGGGAATCATGCGGGTGGCAGAGACCTCGTCGTTGATCTTCTCTCCGGGCAGGTGGCCGCCGATGCCGGGCTTGGCGCCCTGGCCGATCTTGATCTCTATGATCGACGCCTGCTCCAGGTAGTCGCGGTCAACGCCAAAGCGGCCGGATGCAACCTGCACGATGCAGTTGTCATGGAACTCGCGCAGCTCTCTGTGCAGGCCGCCCTCGCCGGTGTTGAAGAAGGTGCCCAGCTCGCGGGCAGCCATCGCCATGGACTTCTGGGCGTTGAGGCTGATGGAGCCGAACGACATGGCAGAGAACATGATGGGCACGCCCAGGGTGCGGCTGGGGTACATGGGGGTCTTGATGGTCTTTGTCTTCTCGTCGACGACGAGCTTCTCCGGCTTGCGGCCCAAGATGACCTTGGTCTCCATGGGCTCGCGCAGCGGATCGATAGAGGGGTTGGTCACCTGGGAGGCGTTGAGCAGCATGTGGTCCCAGTAGACGGGGTAGTTCTTCTGGGTGCCCATGGAGCTCAGCAGCACGGCACCGCCCTGCGCCTGAGCGGCGATGTCTTGGATGTAGCCGCCGGTCCAGTTGTTGGAGAGCGGGTGCGCCTGCTCGTGGCGCTTGATGGTGAGCGCGTGCGTGGGACAGATGGTCACGCAGCGCTGGCAGTTGACGCAGCGCTCCTCGTGCACGCACATGATGTCGAGGTCCTCGTCCTTGTAGTGCGTCTCGTTCGAGCACTGGCGCGCGCAGGCGCCGCACTTGATGCAGCGGTTTGTGTCGCGCTCGACGAGGTAGGTCGGGAGGAGGTAGTTGATGGGCATGGCTTAGTTCCCCCTCTCTGCGGAGTAGAGCTTGACGATCTCTGGCACGCCGCCGCCAACGGCACGCATGTTCTCTGCGTCCTCGCACACCACGCGGATGGCACTCTCCTCAGAGGCGAAGTACACGATGTCGCCCTTCTCTGCGCGCATGAGCGCACGCAGCTTGAGGCGGTCGTTGAGGGCCATCATGCCGTCACCGGTGCCCAAGATGACGGAGAAGGGGCCGTTGACCAGGCAGGGGCCGTAGACCTGGCGGATGGCGGTCTCGTAGGCCTTCTCCTCTGCGGGCATGCGGTCGATCTCGTCCCAGCCGGGGGCGCACATGATGTGCGCGGCCGTCTCCAACGAAAGCCCGTGCTGGCGGACCAGGTGGTCGAAGATGTAGGTGATGGCCTCTGTGTCCGTTGCCAGGGCGCAGTCGTAGCCGAACTGCTCGATGTAGCGACGGTTGGCGTCGTAGGAGCTGATCTCTCCGTTGTGGACGATGGACCAGTTGAGCAGCGTGAAGGGGTGAGCGCCGCCCCACCAGCCCGGGGTGTTGGTTGGGAAGCGCCCGTGCGCCGTCCACAGCCAGGCCTTGTAGTCTTCCAGGCGGTAGAACTCGCCCATCTCCTCGGGGTAACCCACGCCCTTGAAGGCACCCATGTCCTTGCCAGATGAGCTCACGAAGGCGCCCTTGATGTGGGTGTTGATGTGCATGACGCAGTTCATCACGTACTGCTCTTCGTCCCCGTCTGCCTCGTCCTTGACGTGGTCGGGCTTGGGAGACACGAAGAAGCGCCAGATGAGGGGGGCGTCTTTGATAGTGGCTACCTTGCGGGTGGGAAGCTTCTCGCTCACCTCCAGCTTGAACTTGTCCTCGATGTAGTTCTGGACATCGAGGCGCGCCTGCTTGTCTTCCAAGAAGATATGGAAGGCGTAGAGATCCTTGTACTCCGGGTAGATGCCGTATGCGGCAAAGCCGCCGCCCAGGCCGTTCCCGCGGTCGTGCATCAGCGCGATGGACTTGATGATGTCCGTGCCGTCATGCCGCGTGCCGCTGCGGTCCATGATGGCGCTGATAGCGCATCCCGATGGGATATGGATGTCACCCTCTCTCCTTAGCATTGATACTCCCTCCCTGGAGATTGCCGTCTTGAACAAGCCGGGCCTTGGCAGCGCGCAGCGGCGCGCCATGGTCTGGCTCAGTAGGCTCACTCTATGGGGGGAATGTTTCCGCAGCGTTTCATCGCGGGTGCTCGGGCCCGATGTAACAGGCTGTTAATACAACGCGCCGTTCACGGCGGGCAGGCGGCGCGGCAGCAGACGCGGGCTATGCGCGCGGGTGCGCCGCCAGGTACTCCGCGCGGATGTGCGAGCGGTCCACATGCGTGTAGATCTGGGTGGTCGAGATGTCGCTGTGCCCCAGCATCTCCTGAAGCATGCGCAGGTCGGCGCCGCCCTGCAGCATATGGGTGGCAAAGCTGTGGCGCAACAGGTGGGGGTGCAGGCCCTCCAGCCCCACGTTGCGGCCGTAGCGCTCCACCAGGCTCATCACCGAGCGCCGGGTGATCCTGCCGCCGCGCGTGTTGAGGAAGACCGCTGCCGGGTCCTGGGGGCGCAGAACCTTGGCGCAGCGCAGCTGGGGGCGGGCCTCGTCCAGGTAGTCCTCCAAACTGGTGAGGGCGCAGCCCATGAGGGGCACTGCGCGCTCCTTGCCGCCCTTGCCGCGCACGCGCAGCAGGCCGTCTTCCAGCAGCAGGCTGGCGATGTCGAGCCCTGTGAGCTCGCTCACGCGCAGACCGCAGCCGTAGAGGAGCTCGAGCATGGCGTGGTCGCGCATGCCCGCCGGCGTCTGGGGGAAGTCCTGGTCGAGCAGGCGGCCCACCTGCACCACGCTCAGGCTCTCTGGCAGGCGCTGGGGGCGCTTGGGCAGGGGCACGCTGCTCACCGGGTCTGCCTGGGTGAGGCCCTCGCGCACGCAGAAGCGGTGGAAGCTCTTGGCTGCGGCCATGTGGCGGTTGACGCTGCTTGCCGCGTAGCCGCGCTGCTCCAGGTCCTCCAGGTAGTCGGTGACCAGGGAGCGCTGGGCGCAGTCGAGCGTGCTCAGACCGCAGTCTCTGTGCAGGAAGTCGAGGTAGTCACTCAGGTCGCGACGGTAGGCCTCGACCGTGGCGCGGGAAAAGCCCCGCTCTGCGGTGAGGTAGACCAGGAACTCCTCCAAGGCTGTCTTGAAGGGCCCCGGGTCTGGCTGGGGGCGTGCCTTGAGCGCGCGGGGCACGGGCTACGCCTCCTCGCCGGCCGCCCGCACCAAGGCGATGGCGATGCGCGCGGTGTCTTCGAGGTCTGCAACCTTCAGGCACTCGTCAACGCTGTGGAAGTTGGTCATGCCGGTGGCAACCACGATGGGCGTCACGCCGCGGCTGGCAAAGATGTTGGCGTCGCTGCCGCCGGCGCTCACCTCCGTCCAGAAGGGCAGGCCGCATTTCTGGGCGGCGCGCTTCATGAGCTGCACGGCGGGCTCGCCTTCGTCGTAGAGGAAGCCGTCGTACTCCAGCACCCAGTCCTGCTCCAGGCGCGCGCCCACGCTGGCGGCGCCCTCCTCCAGGCAGGCGATCATGGCCTGGCGGTTGGCGTCTGCCTTGGCGCGGTCCACGGCGCGGCATTCTCCGGTAACCGTGCAGCTGGGGGGAACGACGTTGTTGGCGGTGCCGCCCGCGATGGTGCCGATGTTGGCCGCGGCATGCGGTGCAAAGGCGCCCAGGCAGCCGCGCTCCTGCATGAGGTCGACGGCCTTGGCTGCGGCGGCGATTGCGTGGATGCCGTCTTGGGGGGCGCAGCCCGCATGGGCGGCCTTGCCGATGAACTCCGCCTTGAAGGTGAAGTGGTAGGGCGCGCCCACGGTGGCGCCACCGGGGTTGCCATCCATGTCGAGCACGAAGACGGGCTCGCCGGGCTCCAGGGCATCTGCAGCCAGGGCCTTGGCGCCGCAGCAGCCGACCTCCTCCTGCACGGTGAAGATGCCCTTCACCGTCACATGGGGCTGCCCGCTTTCTGCCAGGCTGCGCATGCACTCGATGATGGCGGCGTCTCCCACCTTGTCGTCACCGCCGAGCACGGTGCTGCCGTCTGTGTGGATGAGCCCGTCTTCGACCAGGGGCTCAACCCCGCAGCAGGGCGGCACGCAATCCATATGGCAGGTGAGCACCACGCTGCCGGGCAGGGTACCGGGCAGGGTGGCGATGATGTTGCCGGTGTCGCTGCCGGTGAGCTGGCCGGCATCGTCGACCTCGACCGTGCAGCCCGCCTGCTCCAGCGCGCTGCGCACATAGGATGCCACCGCGGCCTCGTGCCCGCTGGGGCTGTCGATGCGGACCAGATCGAGGAAGGTGTCGAGCAAGCGCTGGGCGTCCATGGGTGCCTCCTGGGTCGGGGTGGGAGCAGGCGGCACGCTGGGGTCTTCCGCCTTTATGCGGCCTCCATGGTACCCCTTCCCCGCCAGAGCTTTTGCAGCACGTAACCCAGCAGGAACACAAAGCCCGCAACAGTCACCAGCCAGCCGACAAAGGGAAGCGCATGCACCGCTCCCAAGATGAGCGCCATGAGAAGGGCAGAGGCAAAGCTACCCATCTTGGGGAAGGCGATCTTGCCCAGGGCAACAGCCAAGAAGCCACCGCCAGCCAAGGTAATGGCACCCAGGCACAGCACCAGCACGCCGGCAAGCGGCAGGGTCACCACCAGCACACACAGCAGGATGTCCCGCTGTCGCTAGGCCTCCTGGCGCTTGATGGCGGCGGCAACCAGGCCATCGAAGAGCGGATGACAGCGCGTGGGGCGGCTCTTGAACTCCGGGTGGCCCTGGCTTGCGATGAAGTAGGGGTGCTGCTCGCGCGGCAGCTCGATCATCTCGACCAGGCGCTCGTCGGGGGACATGCCGCCGATCACCAGGCCGGCCTCTGCGAGGACCTGGCGGTACTGGTTGTTGAACTCGTAGCGGTGGCGGTGGCGCTCGTAGATAACCGGTGCCTGGTAGACCTCCTCGGCCAGGGTGCCGGGGACGATCTTGCACGGGTAGGCGCCCAGGCGCATGGTGCCGCCCATGTCATCGACGTCTGCTTGGTCGGGCATCAGGGCGATGACGGGGTACTCGAGGTCGTCGTCGAACTCAGCGCTGCTCGCGCCCTGCAGGCCGGCCACGTTGCGGGCGAACTCGCACACCGCCGTCTGCATGCCAAGGCAGATACCCAGGAAGGGCACCTTGTTCTCGCGCGCATAGCGGGCGGCGCTGATCTTGCCCTCGAAGGCGCGTTGGCCAAAGCCGCCGGGCACCAGGATGGCGTCCATGCTCCCCAGGACCTCCTGGGCGTTGCCGTCGTTGAGGTCCTCGCCTTCGATGAGGATGACCTCCGCCTTGCGCCCGTTGTGGACGCCGGCGTGTTTGAGGGCCTCGATGATGGAGAGGTAGGCGTCTGGCAGGCCGGTGTACTTGCCCACCACGGCAATCCGCACTTCTCCGCTGGCGCTGGCACTCTTCTCCAAGAAGCTGTCCCAGGCGCTGTGGTCGGGCTCCCCCAGATCGAGGCCCAAGCGCTTGCAGACCTGGGTGTCAAAGCCCTGGCGGAAGAGGTAAGGCGGAATGTCGTAGATGCTGTCCATGTCCTCGCAGGCAAAGACCGCCTCTGTCTCCACATCGCAGAACATGGCGATCTTGGCGCGCATGCTGTCTGGGATGGTGTGGTCGCTGCGCAGGACGAGGAAGTCGGGCTGGATGCCCACAGACTGCAGCTCGCGCACGGAGTGCTGGGTGGGCTTGGTCTTGAGCTCGTGCGCGGCGGCGATGTAGGGCACCAGCGTGCAGTGGACGAAGCAGACGTTCTCCGGGCCCTCTTCCTTGCGGAACTGGCGCGCCGCCTCCAGGAAGGGCTGGGACTCGATGTCTCCCACCGTGCCGCCGATCTCTGTGATGACCACGTCTGCCTGGGTCTGGTCTGCCAGGCGGCGGATGCGGTCCTTGATGGCGTTGGTCACATGGGGGATCACCTGCACCGTGCCGCCCAGGTAATCGCCGCGGCGCTCCTTGTTGAGCAGAGAGAGGTAAATGGAGCCCTGGGTGACGTTGGACTCGCGCGTGAGGTTCTCGTCGATGAAGCGCTCGTAGTGACCCAGGTCGAGGTCGGTCTCCAGGCCGTCCTCTGTGACAAAGACCTCGCCGTGCTGGAAGGGGCTCATGGTGCCGGGGTCGACATTGAGGTAGGGGTCCATCTTCTGCATGGTGACCTTGTAGCCACGGGATTTCAGGAGCTGGCCCAGAGAGGATGCGGTGATGCCCTTGCCCAGAGCAGAGACGACGCCGCCGGTTACAAAGATGTGCTTGGCCATAAGAGAGGACCCGCTTTCTCAGAATCGCTCGTTCAGATCGAAGAAAACGTCCCTTGGGACTTCCAGATTGTAGAAGTCCTTTGTTTCCATCCAGTTTCCGCAGCAAGAGTCTCTTGGTCTTGCAGCCCCGCGAGGGGGAGGCGCCGAGGGGAACAGTGCTCCGCACCCGAGCCCTCACTCCGGCACCGCAGCTGCGGAACTCGGCCCCTTCGGGGCCTCAGACAGTCCTCGCTCCCGCGGCGCCTGCGTTCGGGCTCTGCTCCGCAGTGTTCCCCTCGGCGCCACCCCCTCGCGGGGCTCGACCCACCGCAGGCCGAATTCCGCACCCTCCCAAATTGAACCCCAAGCCTCCCAGGTTGAACAAAAGTCAGCGAGGCTTGCGTGAGTGCGTGCAGCAGGCGTGAAGCCGCGCCCGTAGCGTACTTTGCTACGTGAGGGCGCGGGTGAGCGCCTGATGTGCGTGCTCACGCAAGCCGCAGCGTCGAGTCAAAGCCCGACGAAGGAGGGCTTAACAGGCTACTTGTGGAAGCGGCGACCGCTCTCGTAGCAGGGCTCGCAGCTGACGTTGAT
>JBJEHM010000089.1:0-2412 GCA_051876075.1 Coriobacteriales bacterium | reverse complement strand
GTAGTCGTAGCCGTCGATGCCCTGGAGCTCCGCCTGGGCCTTCTCGACCTTGGAGCGCGCCGTCCCCAGCTTTCGCTCCACAGACGTGCGGCGCTTCTTGAGCTCGCGCAGCTCCTTGTTGCTCAGACCGCCTTCCTCGGCAGCGGAGGCGGCAGCAGCCCCCTTCACCCCCAGGGCCTGCACCGGCCCGCTCGCAACGGCAGCCGCCGCGCGCGCACGCTGGTCGAGCACTTCCAGGTACTGCTCCACACCGCGCGGCATGTGGATGAGCTCGCCGTCGATGAGGGCGTACTGGTCGTCGGTCACGCGCTCTGTGAGGTAGCGGTCGTGGCTCACCAGCAGCAGGGTGCCGGGCCAGCTGTCCAGCAGACCCTCCACCTGGGCGAGCATGTCCGTGTCCAGGTCGTTGCCCGGCTCGTCGAGTATGAGCACGTTGGGGCGGTCGAGCAGGATGAGGCACAGCTGCAGGCGCCTGCGCTGGCCGCCGCTGAGGTCGCGCACGGGGCAGTTGAGCTGCGCGGAGTCGAAGCCCAGCTCCTGCAGCAGCTGCGCGGGGCTCACCTCGCGGCCGTCGTCGAGCTCGTAGCGGGTCTTGTAGCGCCCGATCACCTCGCGCACAAAGTCACCCTCGATCTCCTTGAGCTCGCTGAGCTGCTGGTCGAGCACCGCCATCTTGACGGTCTGGCCGATCTCCACCCGGCCGCGCGTGGGCTTGAGCTTGCCCTGGACGAGCTGCAGCAGCGTGGTCTTGCCCACGCCGTTAGAACCCAGGATGCCGATGCGGTCGCCCGCGCCGATGTTCCACTCCAGGGGCTTGATGACCTCGCGGCCGCCAAAGCTCACGGCGGCGTTCTTGAGGTGGATGACCTTCTTGCCCAGGCGGCTCACGGCGCTGCGGCGCAGCTCGATGCTCTGGCGCACGGGCGGGTCGTTGGCGATGAGCTCGAGCGCGGCGTCCTTGCGGAACTTGGGCTTGGTGCCGCGCGCCTGGGGCTGTCGCGCCAGCCAAGCCAGCTCCTTGCGCAGGATGTTGCGGCGCTTGGCGGCGGCTACGGCAGCCTGGCGGTCGCGCTCCACGCGCTGCTGGATGTAGGCGGAGTAGCCGCCCTCGAAGGGTGTGACGATGCGGTCGTGCACCTCCCACATGTCCAGGCAGACCTCGTCGAGGAACCAGCGGTCGTGGGTGATGAGCAGCAGCGCGCCCTCGCCCTCGCGCCAGCGAAAGCGCAGGTGCTCGGCCAGCCAATGGATACCCTCGATATCCAGGTGGTTGGTGGGCTCGTCCAGCATGAGGACGTCCCACTCCCCTATGAGCACGCGCGCGAGGTCTGCCCTGCGGCGCTGCCCGCCGCTCAGGGTGCCCACCTTGGCGGCAGGGTCGATGTCTCCCAGAAGCTCGGCCATGATAGAGCGGATGCGCGGGTCCCCCGCCCACTCGTACTCGGGTCGCTCCCCCACCACGGCCTCGATGAGGGTGACGTCGTCGTCCAGCGCATCCTGCTGGCCCAGGTAGCCCACGCTCACACCCTTGGTGCGCACCACGCGGCCGTCGTCTGGCTCGTACGAGCCAGAGAGCACCTGCAGCAGCGACGACTTGCCGTCGCCGTTGCGGCCCACGATCCCGATGCGGTCGCCGCTGTTGACGCCCAGGGTCAGGCTGTCGAAGATCTTCGCCGTGGGGAACTCGAGGCGCACCGCCTCGCAACCCAGCAGGTACGCCATAGTCCGTGCTCCTTGCCGTTCTTACTCGCTGCGACCTCCGATGGTATCACGCGGCTGCCCGCCGGTGGCCTCGTCGCCGCCTTGCGGCTCCTGCGCCTCCACGCTGTGCGCGCCCTGGGCCTTGAGGCGCTTGCGGCGCTGGCGGCGCGACTCGTAGTCGTAGGTCTCGCGGGCGTCCGGGCCCATGCGGCGGATGATCTCTTCCGCGTCGTCGACGGAGCTGTCGATGTCCGCGCCCGTGTCGATGGGCCTCAGCGGTTTGCGCGAGAACAAGTCGTAGATCACCGGCACCACAAAGAGCGTCATGAAGGTGGCGTAGAGCAGGCCGCCCGCCACCACCAGCGCCATGCCGCGCTGCATGCCGGCCGTGATCTCCTGGCTGAAGACCATCGCGCTCATGGCCAGGATGGTGGTGAGCGCCGTCATCAGGATGGGCCTCATGCGGGTCTGGCCGGTGGCGATGAGCGCCGCGCGCTTGGCCACGCCGCCCAGGCGCATCTGGTTGGCGTAGTCCACGAAGACGATGCCGTTGTTCACCACGGTGCCCATGAGGATCACCAGGCCCAGCAGGCTCATGACAGAGAGCTGCTCACCGGTGACCATGAGGGCGATGAGGCCGCCGGTGAAGGCCAGGGGCACGGTGAAGATGATGATGAAGGGACTCAGCAGGCTCTGGAACTGGGCCACCAT
>JBJEHM010000088.1:0-2440 GCA_051876075.1 Coriobacteriales bacterium | reverse complement strand
CCCAGCCAGCATGATTATGCGCGGTAGGCCAGAAGCTTATGCTGCGCCCAGCCAGCATAGCAAGGAACGCCCAGCCCGACACAGCCCGTCCGCCAATGCCGCATACCTGCCCAAAGGAATACCCTGTCCCTCTCATGCTCGCTCCAATGGCCCCACACCGAGCCAGACAATATGACCCAGCCCATGGCAGAGGGTAGGAAGCAGGGAGACCCCATCGTCTGAAGCCGTGCTTTGGCTCGTGGGTTGGGCTTCCGCTACACTTGCATGTGCTACCAGACAAAGGCGCGTCCACCGTGCCACACAGACGTGGAAGGGGTCTCCTGATGCCGCAGTATATCATCCAGACCAAGCACACCTCCGTCTTCGGCATGGAATTCCTCAGCTGCCGGTTGTGCCCTACGAGGCGTTGGTGGTGAAGCAGGGAATTCCCCAGCGCTGATGTTGAACCCCGCGAGCACTCATGGGCGAGGCAGGGAATTCCCTGGGCAGAGGTTGAGCGTTGGGGGCAGTAATGAGCGAGGCGAGGAATTCCTGGCGGTGGGTTTGTGCCCCGCGAGTGTGCAGGGGTGCCTTAGGGAATTCCCTGCCTCAGCGGCGGGTTAGAGCCAGAGTTTGCCGAAGTGGTCGAGCGCGCGCTCGATGCGGGCGTGGAGTTCTGCGCGCTTGCTCCGGGCTTGCTGGCTGAGATCGACGCGCGCCCCCAGCTTTGCTGCGACCATGCACGCAAACTCTTCCATCGCAGACGGGCCGCAAAGGTGCCTGCTTGACGCCTCGAACAGCGTGAGCCCTGCGCTTTGGAAGAGGTTGCTTCGCTGGCGGTCGCGGTTGAGCTGGGCGCTCGAGCTGTGATTAGCGTTGCTTTGATATTCGATTGCGATGTGCTTTTTGCTCCAGAGAAGATCGGGCCGCAAGCTCGCAGAGCCTCCAACGCCGTACTTGGTATTCAGCTCTGGTTTGGGAAACCCATACCCACCTGCATTCTTGGGGAGGCTCAGCAAAAGCGCAAGCTGCAGCTCTGCCGGGGATGCCGCGTTTGGAACAACGCTGCGCATGGCCTTCTTGAGCAGGTTTGTCCCCAAAGGCGCAGGGGAATCGGGGTCAAACGAGGCGAGGAACGCTCCATAGCTTTTCGGCGTGCTCAGCGCGCGGCGCGGCTCGAGTCCGCCCGTCACCTCTGCGCTCTCAACATAAAACGAGCAGAGCATGCTCGCGAGCACTACCAGCTCAAGCTCGTGGTAAGACTGGGCTGCCTGCAGGGTTGCAAGCTCCGGGATTGCCAGATAAAGCGATTTAGCGATGCGGATATAGCTCTCGCGCGGCACGGCGGCCGGATGCACCCAGCTGCATGTCTTGGTCGAGTTGCGCCGCTCCTCCTTGCTTGCAACCATGACGTTGAGAGGGAGCGCTCCGCCAAAGAAGCCCCTCAGTTCGCGGGCCTCGCTGTTGCTGATTGCCGGTGCGCAGCCTTGGAGGGGGAGGGGGCAGCAGGCAGAGCGTGGCATCGGGTTGTCGGCAAACGCGCTGAAGTTGGGGAGCTGACCGGGCTGCAAGCTGCGGCTGATGCGTTCCTCGAATGCCTTGTCCAAGCGCTTTGCCTTGGGCGAGAGGTAGAACGCAAGAGCCTGCGTGCCGCAAACGTACAGATCGCGTTGTCCTTTCACGAGCGGTGTCCTCCCTATTCTGTGGCGCTTTGAAGCAGAAGCGCACAACCAAGCGAACATGCATATGACTCGCAGCCATGCGAGGCAGACCACGGCGGGCACCTGCTTTGCGAAGCGCGTTCCATAGACTTCCAACAGGGTAGGGGAGCAATCTATCCAAGCGTCAGACCAAAACAAGAACAAAGACCGAGCAAAACACGAACAAACCAAGAACGGAATACGAGCGAGCTACGAGTGAAATGCCCGCTTTCAACAGAGCAGATTCCCCACAAACGTACGAACAATATCCGAACAAAATACGGGGCGTGAAGTTTGAATGCGACAAAAGCCCTGTTCAATGCCCACGTGTGTTTAGCGCGGGAGAGATGTGGAAATCTTTTGAAGAGATATGTTCCAGAGCATGAAGCGTACGTATTGAGAGAGTTATCCGTCTTGAATCCTGGCTTCCCCGGCTTTACCGTGAGGAATTCCTGAGCTCGATGAGTCACCATAAGAGCATGCGCCACACCGCCAGGAATTCCTGGCCTCGCCTTTCTCGCCCTCCAAGCAGCAACTGGCGCGCCAGGAATTCCTCACTACCTTATTTGAGCCATCAAGGTCCCTTCTGACGTGCTAGGAATTCCTCGCCCCGCCCTCCTCATCTCCCAAGCTTCAAGAGACGCGCCAGGAATTCCTCGCCTCCCTTTTGGCCCGCCATCTGATCCAGTAACGCCTCCAGGAATTCCCGGCGACTCGTTTCTACCTTCCTGGCCCCACTCGCTACGCCAGGAATTCCTAGG
>JBJEHM010000087.1:0-2455 GCA_051876075.1 Coriobacteriales bacterium | reverse complement strand
ATCTCGATGCTGACGGGGCAGTGGTCGCTGCCGAGGACTTCTGTGTGGATGGAGGCGGCGGTGACGTTGTCGCGCAGCTGCTCGCTCACGAGGAAGTAGTCGATGCGCCACCCCACGTTGCGCTCGCGGGCCTTCATGCGGTAGCTCCACCAGGAGTAGACCTGCTCGTTGGGGTGCAGTGTGCGGAAGGTGTCCACAAAGCCGGCGTCCAGCAGCTCGTTGAACTTGCCGCGCTCCTGCTCGGAATAGCCGGCGTTGCCCTCGTTCTGCTTGGGGCGCGCCAGGTCGATGGGGTTGTGGGCCACGTTCATGTCCCCGCAGACGATGACGCCCTTCTGCTCCGCAAGCCCGCTGAGGTAGGCGCGGAAGGCGTCCTCCCAGGCGCAGCGGAAGTCGATGCGCGCCAGCTCGTTTTGGGCGTTGGGCGTGTAGACGCACACAAAGAAGAACTCCGGGTACTCCAGGGTGAGCACGCGGCCCTCGTGGTCGAGCTCCTCAACGCCGATGCCGCGCGTCACGGCAAGCGGCTCCTCCTTGGCGAACACCGCCGTGCCGGAGTAGCCCTTCTTCTCTGCGTAGTTCCAATACTCGTGGTAGCCCTCGAAGTCGATGGGGTTCTGGCCCTCTTGGAGCTTTGTCTCCTGCAGGGCAAAGATGTCGGCGTCGAAGGAGGCGAATATCTCGTCAAAGCCCTTCTTGGCCACAGCGCGCAGGCCGTTGACGTTCCAAGAGACGCATTTCACGGTTGGCTCCAATCAGAAGGCGGGGTTTCCACAAGCCCGCCCATGGTACCGCATCCGGGCAGCACGGCAGGTCCTCGCCTGTGCAGACCCCCTACGCATTGCCGCCGCCAGCGTACTTGTCTTTGAGTTCTCCCCTCTCCAAGCGCTTGAGGCGCCGCAGCTCCCAGGCCAAGAAGCTGCCAGACACAAAGATCGAGAGGAAGTCCGCAAAGGGCCAGGAGGCATAGAGGCCGTAAAGGCCGTAGGTGTTGAAGAAGGTCTCTGCCACGAGCGGCATGAAGAACAGCGCGGGCAGCAGGAAGAGCAGCTGGCGGGTGAGCGAGAGCACGGTGGACTTGAGGGGCTGGCCGGTTGCCTGGAAGTAGTTGCAGGCGATGACCTGCACGCCGATGAGCGGGATGGCGAGCATCTGCACGAAGAGCGCAAAAACCGTGAGCTCGAGCAGCTGGTCTTCCACACCGAAGATAGAGACGATCTGCTCCGGCCAGATGCGCGTTGCAAGCCACATGCACACGCCGATGGCAAAGGCGAAGAACACGGCAAAGCCCAGCGCCTGGCGCACGCGGGCGATCTTGCCGGCGCCGTAGTTGTAGCCGATCAGCGGCTGGGCGGCGGCGGCGATGCCCACGATGGGCATGAAGGCGAGGTTGGCCAGGCGGTTGACGACGCCGATGGCGGCCAGCGCGGTCTCGGAGCCGATGGGGCACAGCGCGCCGTACTTGACCAGCTGGTAGTTGACGACGATGTTGCTCACGCACGCGGCGATCTGCAGCAAGAAGCTCGCCAGGCCCAGGGTGAGGATCTCCCTCACCACGGGGGCGGCAAGGCGCATGTTGGCGGTGTGCAGCTTGAGCGGGGAGCTGGGTGTGACGATGAAGTACCACAGCACGCTCACCAGAGAGACGCTCATGCCGAGTATGGTGGCCAGCGCAGATCCGGGGATGCCCCAGCCCAGCACCATGACGAAGAGGTAGTTGAACGCGATGCAGGAAACCGCGCCGATGACCATGGTGAGCAGGGCGCGGTTGGGGGCGCCGGCAGTGCGGATGAAGTTGTTGATGCCCATGCCGACGATCTGCGTGATGCAGCCCATGGAGAGGATCCACACGTAGATGCGGGTTTGCTCGTAGATGGCGGGCGTGGTGGAGGAAAGCGAGAGCAGCGCGCTCATGCAGGGCGGGATGTTGCAGAGCACCGCGATGCCCACAGAGATGACGATGGCCAGCGTGAGCGTATTGCCGAGCACGAGCTCTGCATCCGCCTTGCGGCCCTGCCCCAGGCGCAGCGCCGCCAGGGCGTTGCCGCCGTTGCCCACGAGCATGGCCAGCGCCATGAAGAGTATGCCCGGTGGAAAGGCCGCCGTCGTCACGGCAAGGCCCACTTCGCCCACTGCCTGGCCCAGGAAGGCGGCGGAGATGATGTTGTAGGCGCTGTTGACGAGCATGCCGATGATCGAGGGAATGGCAAATTCCAGGAGCAGCTTGGGGACAGAGGCCGTGCCCATGCGCAGGGTCTTGGCGTCTGCCTGGGAGTCCACGGGCTTGTCCGCGTAGATCTCCTCGTCCTCGTTGATCTTCTGCATGTTGTTGCTGTCCATAGCGCACCTATCACAAATCTGTATCAAACCCTTTAATGATAGGGGGCGAATACACGTTCACAAGCAAGAGAGCACACTCATCGCCAAACCGTCACGCAAGAAGGGCTGCGAGAGG
>JBJEHM010000086.1:4122-10344 GCA_051876075.1 Coriobacteriales bacterium | reverse complement strand
CGCTTGGGGACAGGCCCCGCCCGCGCGCTTGGGGACAGGCCCCGCCCGCGCGCTTGGGGACAGGCCCCGCGCCTTCCAGCTGTCTGTCGATCGGGAACAGACACCGTTTTGTCACCTCGCTGTCTTTGGAGTGATCGTTATTGAGGGTACAATTGCGCGACACATGGGGGAGTAGTGGCGCGCAAGAGTGCGTGGTACGTCAACAACCTCGGCATTTTGCCTGGCGTTCCTTAAACAACGAGACTCATGGTGCGGTGCAACAACGCTGTTGCTCGGCACCATGAGTCTTTTCTTTTGCGCGGTGTTGCTCGAACCCATTGAACGACAACGCCATGGTTGTCCGCGCGTTGGGGACAGGCCCCGCCCGCGCGTTGGGGACAGGCCCCTCCGGTGCTAAAGACAGCCTCGCTAGAGGCTGCGAGCTTGAGTTTTGAAGGGATAGAGCATGGATCTCTCGGTTTTGATGACCCCCGAGGCGCTCATCAGCCTTGTTACGCTGACATTCCTCGAGATTGTCCTCGGTGTTGACAACATCGTGTTCATCACCATCACCTCGAACAAGCTTCCTCAGGAAAAACAGCACATAGGCCGCAAGCTCGGCCTTGCCGGCGCCTTGGTCTCTCGTTGCATCTTCCTCTGTTTCGCATCGTATCTGGTGCATCTCGTCAGCCCGCTGTTCTTCATCCCCTTGGGCGCAGAGCCCCATCCCGTCAGCGTGAGGGACCTGATCTTGTTCCTTGGCGGCGCATATCTCATCTACAAGGGCATTGTCGAAGTGCGCAGTATCCTCGCGCTTGACGAGGAACGCGATCAGCTGGAGCACGAGCAACATGGCGATGCGGCTCCCGAGCATGTGAAGCGTATCGGCCTGGGACAGGCAGTCGGCACCATCATGGTCATGGACGTCGTGTTCTCCATCGACTCCGTGATCACAGCGGTCGGTCTGGCGGAGCATCTCATCGTCATGATCCTCGCAGTGATGATCGCGATTATCTTGATGATGGTGTTCATCGACCAGATCGCCGACTTCATCAATGCGCATACCGAGATGAAAATTCTCGCGCTGGTGTTTATCACCGTGATCGGCATCTTGCTGGTCCTCGACGGAGCCGGCATCAACAGCCATATCGAGGTGCTGGGCATGCATGCGGAGAAGGTGATGGTCTACTTTGCGATGGTCTTCGCGTTCGTCCTCGAGCTGATCCAGATGCGCTACAACTCCAATCTCAAACGCTTCCAGAGCGAGGCTCAAGCTGCTATCGGCGACGAAGACTAGCGTGAGCGAGGAGGGGAAGAGGCCATGGGTTTTCTCGAGCTGCTGCTGATTGGCGTGGGGCTTTCGATGGATGCGTTTGCAGTTTCTGTCTGCAAGGGGCTGGGCATGCGGACGATCAACTATCGCCACGCGCTGGTCATCGCCTTGTTCTTCGGCGGGTTCCAGGCGCTTATGCCCCTGGTGGGCTGGGCCCTGGGGAGCCAGTTTGCCGGCTTTGTCACGCCGGTTGACCACTGGATCGCGTTTGCGCTCCTTGCGTTTATCGGTGGGAAGATGCTCTGGGATGCCTTCCACGAGGACGCGGGAGATGATTCGGGAGAAGATGCGGCAAAGGGTGAGTGCGACGGCCCGGAGCGCTGTGATTGCGAAGGGCGGGTTGCGGCGTGCGAGGAGCGGCTTGACCTGCGCGAGCTGGTGATGCTTGCAGTTGCAACGAGTATCGATGCGCTTGCCGTGGGGATAAGCTTTGCGTTTTTGGACATTGATATCGTCGCGGCAGTTTCCATCATCGGCATCACTACGTTCCTGCTCAGCTTTGCCGGCGTGGCGATAGGCAATCGCTTTGGCGCTCGCTATGAGAAAGGAGCGACGATCGTCGGCGGTGTTGTGCTGATCGTCATCGGCGCGAAGATCCTTGTCGAGCACCTTTTCTGATGCCTCTCGCCGTGAATCGGCGCGTGTTTCCTCCTGCAGCGCGATGGCGCACCGTACACTGGCCAGTAGTCGCGCCAAGGAGGTCTGCGTTTGAGCGAGTTCGAGTTTACGGTCAACAAGTACAGAGGTCATGACGAGCTCGTCATGGTCCCCGATGATGTGACGCGCATCGGCTACCGCGCCTTTGCCAACAACAACAAGATTGTCGAGGTACGTCTTCCAGAGGGGCTCGATCAGATTGGCGAGAACGCGTTTTCGAGCTGCCTGAAGCTCGAGCGCCTCGAGATTCCCTCAACGGTGTCCAAGATCGGCGCAGGCGCCTTCTCCGGTTGCAGGCAGCTTCTTCCTCCAGAAATTCCAATAAGGGTGAGGGTTCTCTCAAAGCGCCTGTTCACACGGTGTCTTTCTTTCAAGACCTTCTGGATCAGGGATACCGTGAGCGAGTTGGGGGAGTCCTGCTTTAGGAACTGCAGCGCCCTCGAAGAGGTTCATTTGCCAGACAGCTTGAGGAACATCGGCCCCTTTGCCTTTGCCGGCTGCGAGTCGCTGACCGAAGTCGAGATCCCCCAGGGAACGAGGACGATAGGCAGGGGAGCGTTTCAAGACTGCAAGAATCTTGTGATGGTCAGCCTGCCAGACAGCGTTGAGAGCATCGACTCGAAGGCGTTTGCGGGTTGCGGAAAGCTCCGCGCCCCGAGTTTTCCGCAGAACCTCAAGAGCTTGGCGCCAGATGCGTTTGAGGGCTGTGGTCTCGAGGGCTGCTGACGCTCGAAGGGCGAGTCCTGCGAACATGCTGCAGTTGGGGACAGGCTCCAGTGGAAACGGGGACAGGCCCCTCAGCGATTTCGACGCGCGGAAACGGGGACAGGCACCTCAGCTCAGATGGGGACAGGCCCCGCAATGCGAATGGGGACAGGCCCCCAGATGGCAGGCATCGGGAATGCCCTGTCGACAGCGGGCGGCCTTATCTTGAGCTCTCGGTTCCACGCATGAGGATGTTCGTCCACCGGCGCGCTGTGTCGAGGTCGTGGAAGCAGTACTCCTCGATGAGGGGCTTGAGCTCGTACTCTCTGACTTCATACAGCGCTTGCTCGGGGTTGGTGTGGTCAAGGCCGCAGAAATAGCTGTGGCCGATGCAGAAGTTGTTCCCGTACACCTGCTTTGCCGCGGCCATTTCCTTGTTGAGCATCGCGACGTTTTCAACGAGGTCGAGCAAGGGGTTCGACCCGTCTTCACGCTGGAAGCGGGCGACCTCGCTGGCAAAGCGAGCGTTCATCTCGAGCTGCCCTCTCACCAGGCGGAATGCGGGCCGCATGGTGTAGAAGGCAAAGCGGCGCCTTAACGCATAGTCAATCCTGGTGAGGTCTTTGTCTGCGGTATTGATTATTCCGATGATCGAAACATTGCTCGGAACGCAGAAGCGCACGTCCCTGCCGGTTGGCTGGCCCTCGTCGTCGTATTCGTCAAAGGGGAGAGATACATACTCGTCGCGGTGTCCTGCCTCCATCGCCATCGACACCAAGCCAAAGACGCGGCCGAGGTCGGCACGGTTGATCTCGTCGATGATGACCGCGTACTGGTGACTGCGGTCTTCGTGAGCGCGCATGCAAAAGCGCACAAAACCGCCCGGGCGCTGGTGCATGCCGCCGTTGGGATTTGGCCTCCACCCGTAGATGAAGTTCTCGTATGAGCTTTGGGAGTGGAACTGGATGAACTCAACGCGCGGGTCACCAGGAGTGTCCCTGCCAACCGCGAGGCTTGCCAGCTTGCGCGCTGCGAAGGACTTGCCTGTCCCCGGGGCGCCCTGGAGGATGAGATTGCGCTTCTTCTGCAAGAGGTACTTCAGTTTTTGGAGATCCTGCTCCTCGATGAACACCTCGTTGAGAAAGTCTTCTTCGGTATATGCCCTTGAGTTTGTTTCTTCCCTTGGCGTTGAGTTGGCCATCGCGTGCTCCTCGAGATGCTGCTACAGAGTTGACTGCATTCTACTGCGACTGCGAGAGGGCTCGCCTCTGCCTTGGGGACAGGCCCCGCGTTTTGCTCTGGGGACAGGCCCCGTGTTTTGCTCTGGGGACAGGCCCCACGTTTTAGGGACGGGCCTCGGCGGAAGAGACGGGGACAGGCCCCTCAGCTTAGATGGGGACAGGCCCCGCAACGCGAATGGGGACAGGCCCCGTATCTCGCGTCGGTTACTCGATGGTGTGCACATGCACCACCGACGTCGCGTCAACCCTGAACTTGACCTCATGTCCGGCAAAGGTCATTCCGTAGAGTCGCTCTGGATCATTGTGGAACGCTGGGCGGGGATCGCATGCGAGCGTTTCGAGTAGCGCTTCTGCGTCTGTTCCGAGAAGCCCGAGCAGATCCTCGGGGCATTCAACACGCAGCTTTGCGGGCGCTCCAGAGGACGCAAAGCCCCCCTGCGCAGTCGGGATGCTGTCAGTAAAGGGGATATAGGGTTTGATGTCGAAGATGGGCGTACCGTCAACAAGGTCGGCGCCGCGCACCTTGAGAACTGTTCCCAGGTCCTTCTCGTGGCTTAAGCCCGAAAAAGACACGGCCGAAAGCCCCAGGTTGTTAGGGCGAAAGGGGCTTCTGCATGCGAACACCCCGATTTTCTCGTTGCCCCCCAGCCGCGGAGGTCTTACGAGCGGCGACCAATCTGATCCTTCCCTCTGCGTTTGGTGGAATCCCCAGATAAGCCATAGATGTGAAAAGCCTTCGATTCCCCTCAGGGCATCGGGGTTGCGGTATCGGGGTTCGAAAACGATCGTCGCCTCGACTGATTGGACGAGGCCGCTCTGCCGCGGAACTCCGAATTTGGTTCCGTAGGGAGTGCGGATGTGAGCGATTGGCTCAATGCGCATCGCCTGGTTTTGGGGACAGGCTCCGGGTAGCTGGGTGGATGTCTGCATGGGGACAGGCCCCGCATCGTCACGTTCTACGCATTTTGGGGACAGGCCCCGGGGGTCTGCATGGGGACAGGCCCCGATTCCGTTTTGGGGACAGGCCCCGAGAGAGCTGTCGGTGGGCTGGCAGCGGTGCTCGCTATCCATAGAGTCTCCCTAGAGTTTCTCGATGAGCGCGAAGAGCTCGTCGACGATCTCAGCTGCCGGCACCTTGCGCAAGGGCTCGCCATGGACGAAGAGCATGCCGCTCTCACGCCCGCAGGCCACACCGCAGTCGGCATCGCGCGCTTCGCCGGGGCCGTTTACAACACAGCCCATCACGGCAACCTTGAGCGGTTTGCGAATGCCTTGCAGCCTGCGGCCCACCTCGGTTGCGATGGGAATCATGTCAACCTGGCAGCGGCTGCATGTTGGACAGCTGATGAGCTCTGGCTGCACCCTCCTCACATCAACGGCAGCCAGGATTCCATAGGCAACGGGAATCTCCTCGACGGGATCGGCAGTCAGGCTCACGCGCAGGGTGTCTCCGATTCCCTCGGCAAGCAGTATTCCCAGCCCAGCGGCTGATTTGATCGTGCCCTGCTGGACCGTCCCTGCCTCGGTCACGCCGATATGCAGCGGCACCTGCGGAAGTTCCCTTGAGAGCTGCCGGTATGCAGCAACCGTTGTCATGACGTCATGGGATTTAGCTGATATCACGATATCGTCAAAGCCCCTCTCATGGAAATGCTCCACAAAGCCGGCTGCAGAAAGCGCCAGCTTCTGCGGTTGCATGAGGTCGCTGCGCTCGGCAATGGCGTCTTCGAGCGAGCCAGCGTTTACGCCTATGCGTATGGGGATGCCCGCTTCTCCCGCGGCATCGATAACCGCATCTACGCGATCTTGTGCTCCGATGTTTCCGGGATTGATGCGCAGCGCCGCGGCTCCTTTTTGCGCCGCTCCGATGGCAATTACATGGTCGAAGTGGACATCGGCGATTACTGGCAGCGGGCTTTGGTCGCACACGCGGCCAAAGCCCTCGATGCTCGCCCGGTTGGGGATGGCAACACGCACGAGCTCGCAGCCCGCTTCCGCAAGGCGAGCGATCTGCTGGAGGTTGCCCTCGACATCGAGAGCAGGGCCTTGGCGCCCGTCAACCATAGGGAGGTTTGTCATCGACTGAACTACGACAGGAGCTCCGCCGCCAATCGTCACATCCCCGACCCTGACCGGACGGGTCAATTGACGTGCGCTTGGCTGATGCGATAAATGAGTGCAGTGAGTCATGACTCTCCCTCGCAGTCTGAAAACAAGTCCGTGCTGTTCGTCCATCCTACTGCATCGCCGCGCTCGGATGCTGAGCGTTTGGGGACAGGCCCCGTGTCGGCAGTGGGGACAGGCCCC
>JBJEHM010000086.1:0-4022 GCA_051876075.1 Coriobacteriales bacterium | reverse complement strand
TGGGGACAGGCCCCGTGTCGGCAGTGGGGACAGGCCCCAGCTGTGCGCTCCTCGCTTTTGCCGTCGCCGCCCTCATCAGCTCGAGCGCGGCATCGCTGAGCTCCAGACAGCGTCGATCAATGGGCATCGTCACAGCTCCTCGAACACACGGTGCCAGTTCTCCTCAAGCTGCCCCTGCATCGAGCATGAGCGCAGCTCGTCGAGCGTGCTGAGGAGCTGGTCCATCTGAGCGGCCCATTCCGCGGGGGAGGGGTCTCGCTGCGGCGAGCTGGCATCGGCATCGGTTTCAAGCAGCAGCCGCTGAGCTGGGAGCTGGTGTGCATATTCGCGGCCGCGCTTGGAAGCAAGTTGACGCGGGCCAAGCGAGACCATGCAGCCGGCCTCCAGCGCGCGGGTGAGTGCCAGCCCGCCTCCTGCAAAGCCGTGAAGGATGCAGGTGCAAGACCTCGCAGCTCCCGTGTCTTCCAGGATTCGAATCACTTCCAGCTCCGAGGAGTGCGCGTGGAGCGAGAGGACGCGCCTGTCCCCAGCGGCGATGCGGCAAGCCGATTCAAACAGGAGCACCTGTTGGTACGCGCTTTCCGAGAAGCGCTGGTGGAAGTCCAACCCAAGCTCGCCGAGCCAGCGCTGGTCTGATGCTTGGCGGGCGAATGCAGATTCCAGCTGCTCCATCTCCCCTGCATCTGGTTTTGAAAGTTCCCACGGATGCAGACCGAGCCCGACGAGCACGTTTGGGCTGCCTTTGAAGCGCTGGCTTGCGCAGGAGAACTCTGTGGGTGAGCAGGTCACTGCGAACAGGTGCGCACCAACTCGCGCCGCGTACTGAGCGAGCTGGGGTCCACTCGAGAGAGCGTTGAGATGAATATGCGCGTCCGAGACCATCGGAGGTGTTGCCGGTTGATCGCTTTAGTCGTTCTTGGGAGGGACGCTGTAGCGCATCAGGACTTGCTGTGTGGGGGCAACGCTCAGAATCTCATCTTGGATGCGGTCGAAGCACGAAAGAATGTCGATGTTTTGGGGACAGGCCCCAACGCATGAGCCGCAGCGCGTGCAGTCCGTGGGGAGGCTTTTGCCCCCGTTGAAGCGAACGACAAAGCCCAGGAGCCATCCGGAGTTTGCCGCATCTTGGAAGTTGATGAAGTGGTTGAGGACGTTGATGCTCTGCGAGATGCCGATGTTGGCGGGGCATACCTTGGCGCAATAGTCGCAGCCGGTGCAGGGCACGATGTCGCTCGAGGCGAGGGCCTCCTGAGCTGCGCAAATTGCCTCCTGCTCGTCTTTGCTGAGCGGCTTGAAGCCCTTGAGGAGACGGTGGTTGTCGCGGACTTGCTCGATGGAGTTCATTCCCGAGAGCGTGCACACGACGTTGGGGCAGCTAGCAGCAAAACGCAAGCCGGCAGTTGCGTACGAATCGTCGGGCATGCGCTCATCGATGATCTTCTTAACCGACTCAGGCGGGTCGGCCAGCATTCCGCCCTTGAGAGGCTCCATGGCGATGACGGGCAGGTTGTGTGCGCAGGCGACTTCGATGCATTCGCGTTCGCGGAAGGTGGCGCTGTCGTAGTCCGCATAGTTTACCTGGAGCTGAACGACCTCGGTTTCTGGGTAGGCTGCGATGAAGCGCTCAAGCTCTTCGGGCGTGCAATGTGCGGAGAAGCCGATGTGCTTAGCCAGTCCGCGCTCCTTGACGCTCTTCATGAACTCCCAGCAGTTGTATTCCTCGAACGACGCCGTGCGGGTGCCGCCCAGGTTGTGCATGAGGTAGACGTCGAGGTAGTCCACGCCTAGGGTTGCGAGTGTTTCCTGGAGCTGGCGTTCGAGATCCTCGGGTCCGTTGCAGCAGGTCCAGGTGACGCATTTTGATGTGATGATGAACGTGTCGCGCGGGTGGCGATCGACTAACGCCGCTCTGAGGGCTTTCTCGCTGTTGGGGTATGCCCAGGCTGTGTCGAAGTAGTTACCGCCCGCCTCCATGTAGGCGTCGATCATATCCGAAACCTGTGCGATGTCGATGCTGTCAGTCTCGCGCCCTTTGAAGCGCATGCATCCAAAGCCAAGCGGGCTGATGGTGCTCGTGTCCAGTGTCATTGGGGTTCCCTCCCTGCTGTTGACGATGAGCAGATTGTACGCTTCTGCCGCCGTGTGCGTTTGGGGACAGGCCCCGCTGTGCGTTTTGGGGACAGGCCCCGTGAGCGGAGATGGGGACAGGCTCCAGCAAGCAGCAGGGCGCTGCGTTTGGGGGACAGGCCCTGTTGTATGGAGGGACGCGCTGCGGGGACAGGCCCCGCTGTGCGTTTTGGGGACAGGCCCCGTGAGCGGAGATGGGGACAGGCGGAGATGGGGACAGGCCCCGTTAGGCGGGCGCTCGGCGGCGTCAAGGAGTAAGCTGCAACAATAGGTTTGTGCCTGCATGCAGAATGATTGGAGCTCGTCTTGGCAATAGACTTCGTGTCGCTCGCTGTTATCGCGCTAGCGTCTGCGCTCGTGCCGATCATCGCTCGCCTCATTCCCGGGAGGGTGATACCCGAAACCGTTTTCCTCCTCTTCATCGGTGCAGCTCTCGGTCCAAGCGCCCTCGGCATTCTGAGCGTGGATGAGACCATTTCGTTTCTCTCTGAACTCGGCGTCGCCTTCCTCTTTCTACTGGCCGGCTTCGAGATCGAGCCGCGCAACCTCGCGGGCGTTCAGGGGAGGCATGCTCTTGGAACATGGGTTGTCTCGTTCGGTATAGCTTTGGGCTTGGTGTTCATCGCCGGAATAGGCCTGGAAAACCAGCTTGAGGGTCTTGCCGTTGCCATCGCTCTCACCAGCACTGCCCTTGGCACGCTGATGCCCATCCTTAAAGAGCGCGGCCTCATGGGGACGCGCCTAGGCGACACTATCATCGCATATGGGACATGGGGTGAGCTTGGCCCGGTCTTGGCCATGGCGCTGCTTCTCTCAGCTCGCAGCGCGCTGGCGAGCGCCCTCATCATGTTGACGCTCTTGATACTCTGTGTTCTGGTGGGGGCCTTTGGCAGGAGTTTTCGACGCCGCTCCGGGCGCATCTTCGACTTCATCGTCGAAGGCAGCCAGACCACCTCGCAGACGTATGTGCGCTTCGCGGTCCTGCTCCTCGTGAGCCTTGTGGCCTTCTCGGCGCTATTCGATCTTGACATTGTGTTAGGAGCCTTTGCAGCTGGTTTTGTCTTGCGGTCGATCGTCCCCGAAGAGAACGAGACCCTCGAACTCAAGCTCAACGGCATGGCACACGGCTTTTTCATCCCGCTGTTCTTCATCGTTTCTGGCGCGAAGATCGACCTCAGTGCGGTACTTGCGCGTCCGCTGATGTTGGCTGGCTTCATTGGGCTGCTGCTGTTCGTACGCTTTCTCCCTATGCTCCTTGACCTTCGCATTTGTCCTGTGAGCAGGGATATGGCGTGGGGCGATCGCGTGAGCGTGGCGCTGTACTGCACGACTGCCCTTCCCATCATCGTGGCGGTGACGAGCCTGGCTGTGGGTGCGGGGGCGATGCATGAGCAGACGGCATCGGTGTTGGTTTGCGCTGGCGCTGTGACGGTGCTGATCATGCCCCTTCTCGCGATGGTCGCGCAGCGAACCGGCGATGCCAGACCGGTCGAGGCGGTGACCGAGATCGTCCAAGAGCCAGCCCGCGCCAACGACATCATGCGCGATCATCTGGCACTGTCAAAGCTGATGGCGAGCGAGCGCAAGGAGGAAGAGCGCCAGCTGATAGAGCGTGCTGCGGAGCGCCGTAGCCAGCGCAGAAGGATGACGCGTGAGGCCGCCGAGGAAGCGGCCCAGTTGCACCTCGAGATAAACCACGCTCTCCTCGAGCAGGTAAGGGCTGCCCATGCGTCCGATCACGAGAAGGTCGCCCAAGAATTCCAAGTGTTGCGAGACAAGGCACGCAAAGATCGCGATCTGCCCTGAGAACGCGACGGCGACTGAGCTTTGCGTTTATTTGGGGACAGCCCCCTGCTGACTGCGGAATCCGCAATTGGGGACAGGCCCCGGGCAGA
>JBJEHM010000085.1:0-2479 GCA_051876075.1 Coriobacteriales bacterium | reverse complement strand
CGCCCAGCATGCAGGCCATGGACGAGATGCGCGGCAGGTAGCAGGAGTTGCCGGCAAAGTAGGGGACGCCTTCGTTGGGCGAGCCGATGCAGGCGTTGAGGCGTGTGATCTGGTGAATGTCGCGGCCCGTGCCCTGGCACATCATGATGGTCTCGGAGCCGTATTCGTCTGAGATGCGCTTGAACTCCTCGACGATGATGTCGTAGGCCTCGTCCCAGGAGATGCGCTCAAAGCGGTCCTTGCCGCGGTCCTCGCGCTTGCGCTTCATGGGGTAGAGCAGGCGCTCCTCGTGGTAGATGTAGTCCGGGATGCACAGGCAGCGGCTGCACAGGCGGCCCTGGTTGTACGGGTCCTCCGGGTCGCCCTCGACCTTGACGACCTTGCCGTCCTTCACATAGGTGAGGATGCCGCAGACGTTGTGGCACCCGGGGGCGGAGCGGGCCGTGCCGCGGATGACGGTCATGCCGTCTTCCTCCCACTTCCAGGGGAGCTTCTTCATCTGAACAGCGGGGATCTCTGTCTGCTTGTCCTCGCGGCGCGGGAGGCGTGTGCCGCGGCGGTAGCGCTGCCCGTTGGTTTCCCCCCAGAAGTACTCGATGCTTCCTTCTTGTCTGTCGCTCATCCTTTCCTCCTTCTCGTGAACGGCAGTGCGATTGGGGAGAAGGTAGCGAACACGGACGGCTCGCCACATGCGGGGGCAGGCCTTAAAAACAGGAATTCACATCGGCGATATCAAGGTGCGAAAGGCTAGGGTGAGTGGTACTAAAAACACGCATCTACCTGCGGTTTCTCGAGTTTGTTCTGGTAGTTGCTCTGTTCATGGGTGAAAAGAAATCCTTAGAAGAACCGTTGGGTTTGAGCTACATTTACAGCAGCTCTCCTACCCCTGTTCAGGGCGCTGAACCTGACCTCCTCGCATCATCCCAGCAGTGGCCCCAGCTCTGCTTGCCACATAGATTGCATTTGCACCTGCTCTTGGAGTGAGTAGTTTTGGGTTGTCTTGACTTGGAGGAGGACGGGCAATGAGGGAACACGAAGGTGACAGTGTCAAGACACAGGGTTGCACGCCCATCGAGCTGTTGGGGATCGTGGGGTTTGCACTCAACATCGGGTGGATGTTCGTCAGCTGCTTCTGGCTCTTCAGTGAGTTCCCCTACAACTACGACTTGAATGCCCGCTGTATCTGCCAGCTGTGCGTGTTTGTGGGGATGGGCACAGGCTTCATCCTGCTCCACTTTCTGGGGAAGCATCCCAGGTTCAACCCCTTCGCTCTGCCTGCGGTTGTCACCGAGTTCTGCCTTGCCCTTCTGCTGCCCGTCTGCGCACTGCTCCAACACAGCTTCCCGGCATTCCCCCTCATCCTCATCTGCGCTGTCTGCTCCTTGACGGGTATGAGCAGCTCCGCTTCCATGGTTTCTTGGCTGGACGTCTGCAGCCGTTTGGAAACACGGCTCTATGGTCGCTTCATCGGCACCTCGTTCTTCTTGGGCAGCCTTCTCTTCCTGCTTGCTGCTCTGACACCGATGCTCGTTGGGGCGCTCTTTGGCATCGCCTATCCGCTTTCAAGCATCGGCCTGCTGCTCTACTGCTCTGCCAAGGCGGATGGCAACGGCGAGCGCGCTCCTCTTGACTCGGTCAGCAAGGGCTGGGGCTTCTCCAAGGAGGTCGAGCCGTCGTTCTTTATGTTCAGCATGACGTTTGGCATGGCCTTTGCCTGGCTGTTCAATGTCGATTCTCAGGCCGTGGCGCTTGGTCTTCTCAGCGTTGTGCCTGGTTCCCTGTGCATCGCTGCTCTTTCGTGGCTCAACATCCGCGTTGACATCACGCTCGCCCTGCGCATCTTGCTCTGCCTGTGCGTCTTCTCCTGCGTGTTCATGCCTCTGAGCACAGACACGGGAAAGCTGATCTGCACTTGTCTGAACATCGCCGCATGGGCCATGTTCATGTGCCTCAACTACTCCTTCATCGTTAAGAAAAGCGTCATCATGAGGGATGCGCCGCTCTTCAGGCAGGCTCCCCAGCGTTGCGCCGTGCCTGCATTGGGGATGGCTGCTGGCTGGGCGGTCATCTGCACCGGGACGATTCTCTACGGGGCTGGCTCAGATGCCTTCATCACCGTCCGCCTGGTTGTTGCCTTCCTGCTTGTGGTGGTGTTTGTGCTCTTCTTTCCAACGCAAATGCACCACAGCATCGACAGAGAGGCCCAGCCTAGCCCGGGCAACGCCGCCGGCTTGGGCGAGCAGGAGCTCTTCGAGATGCGGGTCAAGGGCATCGCGCGCGATTACAAGCTCTCCAGGCGCGAGACGGAGATCTTCCGGTACCTGGCGCGCGGGCGCAACGCCGCCTTCATCCAGCAGAAGCTGATGATCTCTCCCCACACGGTCAAGAGCCACATGTACAACATCTACGGGAAGCTGGGGGTGCACTCCCAGCAAGAGATCCTGGACATGATGGAGAGCTACGCCGTGGACCCGGTGGA
>JBJEHM010000084.1:0-10649 GCA_051876075.1 Coriobacteriales bacterium | reverse complement strand
CATGGGGAGCAGTATAGCGCGCATCGCAGCAACGGGAGGGTTCCGCTTCTCCCAACATGCCCCGATGGACCGCAGGCCTCGAGTATCATGGGTGGGTCAATTCTATCTAGAGGAGAAATAATGGGCGAACCCGTCTCTAAGGCATACAAAGTCTTCGGCATACTCACCATCGTCTTCTCGACCCTGCTCATCCCCACGATGGTGCTCGCCGTGCTCGAGCTGGTCCCCTACGTCCAGGAGCCGGACTTCTCGGACCTGGTCACAGGGCAGACCCTCGCCCTGATCATCGCCCTCATGGTGTCGATCTTCGTCCTGCTGGTTCAGTCCTTCGTGCTCGGTGTGCGCCTCATCCTCGACAAGCGCCGCCGCGCCGCCGGGCAGCTCAACGCCATGATCGCGGTCGGCACGCTCGTCTTGGTCCTGTGCATCATGATCTTCGGCTTCAAGCTGTGGCTGGCTGTGCCCTTTGCCAGCATCGTCTTCATGGTGGTCATGTCCTCTGCGCTCGATCCCGCCCTGCGCGAAGAGCGCCAGCTGCAGCGTCACCTCCAAGCGCTGGAAGACCGCAGCGATGCAGAGGAGGGCACACTGGGGCGCGACAAGAGCGGCAAGGGCTTCATCACCCTCAACTTCTTCAACGTCTTCTGGATCTTCGTCGTGGCCTGCGTGCTGGGCGACCTCATCGAGACAGCCTACGTGTACTGCGTGTCTGGCGGCTACATCATGAACCGCACCGGCATGCTCTGGGGCCCCTTCAGCCCCATCTACGGCTTTGGCGCCCTGCTCATGACCGTGGCGCTCAACCGCTTCTACAACAAGCACTGGATCCTCACCTTCCTCATCAGCGCCCTCATAGGGGGTGCCTTCGAGTATGCGGTGAGCTGGTTCTTCCAGTTCGCCTTCGGCATCGTTGCCTGGGACTACTCCAACGCCGCGCTCAACATCGGCGGCCGCACAGACGTCGTCCACATGATCGCCTGGGGCGCGCTGGGCTTGTTCTGGATCAGGGTCTGCCTGCCCAAGCTGCTCGAGCTCATCAACCAGATCCCCTGGAACTGGCGCTACGGCGTGACCACCGTCTGCGCGGCGTTCATGATCTTCAACGGCGTGATGACCATGCTGAGCTTTGACTGCTGGTACCAGCGCGTAGCCGGTGTGGAAAGCCAGACCGCCGTGGCAAAGTTCTTTGAGGAGCACTATGACGACGAGTTCATGGCAACGCACTTCGAGACCATGAGCATCGACCCCTCCAGGGCAACGCGCTCGTAGGGGCGCAGCTTAGAGGGCCTCTGGGTCCTGCCTCTTCAGCACAAAGTGGAAGATCACCAGCCAAGCGGCCTCAACCAAGAGAAAGACGATGGCAAGCTCGCCCACCTGGTACGCACGCAAGAGGTCGAGCTCGAGCTCGAGTGCGGTGCCGGCAACAGCTGCGCCCGCCAGCAGCGCAGGGACTATCCAGCTGTTGCCCTGGCGCGGAGTGCAGGTTGCGGCATAGCCGGCCAAGGAGGCGACCACGCCCACCAAGCCGCTGTACCACACAAAGGAGGACATGGTCGTCCCCATCTCCTCCATCTGGAGCGTGAAGCTGAAGAGGCACGCGCTCACGGCCACGCCGCACACCACCACAGAGAGTATGCGCGTGAAGATATGGGCCGGGCTGAGCTTGTTCACTGGTGTTTCCATAGCAAGGCAATTATGCGACACAAGCCCCTGCCGCGCCAGAGACAGCTGGCGAGTGACAGGAGCGCGCAACCCACTGGGCTAGAGCTCCACCTGCATGCCGTCGCGGGCGATGACCACGCGGCCCTTGAACTGCTTGACGTAGTCCTCCAACAGCTCCTCTGTGTTCTCCTCCGGGCGGCAGATGTGGGGGGCGAAGTGGGTGAGGTAGATGGTCCCCGCTCCCAGCTCCAAGCCCTCCTCGACGGTCTGGCGCACGCTGTGGTGGTTCTGGGAGTGACTGGCTCCCTCCTCCCAGAACGTGGCGTCCATGATGAGCGTGTCCACACCTGCGAGTAGCTCGCGCACCTCGGGCTTGAGCGCCGCGGTGTCCGGGGCGTAAAAGGTCCGCTTGCCACTGGGGCTCGTGATCAGGTAGCCAAAGCAGCCGGGGCAGTGCTCCACCGGCACGGCTTGGATGGTGAGGCCGTCGACCTCGCGCTGCTCCCACTCCTCAAGCGGGTCACAGTCGAAGCAGTCGTCCATGTAGTGGAACTCCCTCAGCGCCTCCCCCATCGCATAGACGCTGGCGTGGAAAGGCAGGGCACTCTCGCGATAGAGGCGCACCAGGTACTCCAGCTCTCCAAAGCCGCCCAAGTGGTCGAAGTGCGCATGGGTCAGGAACACGTGGTCAAGATCGTCGATGCCCTCGCGGATGAGCTGGTGGCGCACGTCGGGCGGGGTGTCGATGAGTATGGTGCTGTTGCCGCGGATTGCAACACCGCTGCAGCCGCGCCGCAGGCTCGGGTCCTTGCGGGCGGCCTCGCAGGCCTTGCAGTGGCAGAAGAAGGCCGGCACGCCGCAGCCGCTCGTGGTCCCCAGGAAGGTGAGGGTATGCTTGGGGGGCGCGCTGCGGAACGGCTGGGCGCCGCAGGTGGCCCTGCCGGGGCACACGTCGCACTCATGGCGCTGCTCGTAGGCCATCTCGTCCCAGCTGCAGCGCTCAAAACCACACGAGTCGTAGAAGCCCGCGCAGTAGCCCTCGGCCACGAGCCGCAGGTCGGGGTGCAGCTTGAGGGCGTCCTTGAGCAAGGCGCGGCCCACGCCCCTACCGCGGGCGGCCTCGAAGACCACCACCGGGCGGACGTAGGTCACACCGTCAGAGAGCTCCTCGCAGCGCAGCGCGCCGAGCATGACGTTGTCGGGGGTGATGGCAACGCGTATGCCCTTGGGGACTGCCACGGTCCCCATCCCCTGTTCCTCGAAGAGCTGGCGGATGAGGGGCATGTCTGCCAAGGTGGCGTTGCGGATGTGCCAGGCCGGTGTGATCATGGTTCCTCCAAAAGCTGCCGTCGTGTTCCCCAAGCTCAGATCTCAAGCTCCCTGCGAGTTGAAAACGCCAAACGCGCTCCTACCCTGCATGAGGAGCGGGCTGCCCCCGGCGGTCTGGGCCAGCAGGGTCCGGCCCACAAAGAGCTGGTGGTCGCCGTAGACGGGGCTGTCTTGCAGCCGGCACTCGATCCAGCTCATGGCCTGACCCACGCGCACCGCGGCGATGTGCCTACAGGGACGCTTCTCCAGGCCGGCGGCCCCAAAGCGCTCCGGCTGGCCAGCCCCCTTCCTGCCGCAGGCAAGCGCAAGCTCGCACGCACCCGCAGGGAGCACGTTCACGCAAAAGCAGCCGCTTTGCTCTATGGCGCGCGCAGTGCGCCCGCCGGGGCGCAGGCTCACCCCTATGAGGCTCGGCTCGTGGCTCAGGGGGTTGACCCATGCGCAGGTGGCAACGCAGTCGCCCTCTGCATCCCGCGAGGTGACAAGGCACAGCGTGGTGGGCGTCAACAGCGTCGCCACCTCGTTGCCGCTCAGCTCCTTCAGCTCCACAGCAGGCCTCCGTTACATGATCGGCTCGACGTAGATCTTGTTGCGCGAATCCGGGATGGTCTTTTTGGCAAGCTCAGTGGCACCCGCGGCGATCGTGGCGAGCCTGCTGGTGGGCACGCCCATCCACATCATGTCCTCGCCCACGTCCGTTGCCGCTCGGCAGCCATAGCAGCCGAAGGTGATGTTGGGCTGGTCGTCGCGCAGGGGTATGAGCACAGCCTCCACGCACATGGAGTTGAAGCCGCTGGCATGGAAGTCGTGGCGGTGCCCGTCGTAGTAGCTCATGGACATGCTCAGCCACATCATCTGCTCGGGCGTGCCCGTGAAGACCACAACCTCGGGGTCGCGCGGGGTCTTTGCCAAGGGTGTAACCATGGTCGCCCTGCGCGAGTTGGGCGGGAACACCGGGCGCTCGGCCACCATCTTGGCCGCCGCCTCTGCGTTGACCACCTTGTGGAAGAGCACATAGATCTCACCCGTGGCGAGCTTTTCCGGCACGCCAGTCATGCCAAAGATCGAGGTGCCGTCTGGGCATGAGTGCCGGAACGGCGGCTGCAGGATGCACGCACCGCGGCGCGCGGCCATCATGGCCTGGCAGAAGCGCAGGTTCTCGGCCGGGATGGGGCAGCGGGGCAGCGGCTCGTCCTTCTCGATGAGGCTCACGGCAACGGGCTGCCAGCGCAGGCCGAGCTTCTCCATGATGATGCGCTGGTACTCGGCGTACTGGGCCTGCTTTTCTGCAGAGATGGGCTCGGCGCGCTCCTCGTCTGCCAGTGCGGCGTCAAAGCTGGCGTTGCCTTGCGCCTCTATGCGGATGGAGCGGGTGGGGCAGTTGCCCGAGCAGGTGGTGCACCCAACGCATGCGTCCGGGTTCACCGCCACGGGCACGCCGTCTTGCATCTCGAGCACATAGCAGGGGCAAAACGCCGCGCACAGACCGCAGTGCATGCAGCGCTCGGCGTCATGGGTGAAGGTGTAGTCGGCCACAGGCTCTCCTTACTCGGTTGGGCCGGTTCCCCACATCTCGTAGATGCGCTCTCCGGCGGTGTTGGTCATCTGGTAGCTGCAGAAGGGGATCACGCGGCCGTCCTTCATGGCAACGGTCATGGAGCACTCCCTCATGCGCTCGACGGTTGCCGTCATGGCATCCATGTAGTTCATGATGATGACGCTCACGCCGCGGAAGAGGTTCACGCCCTTCTTGTAGAGGATGTCTGGCAGGACAGAGCCCTGGGGGCTGGTGGGGTCGAAGAGCTCCAGGTACTCATCCCTGCTCAAGCCGCGGGTGGCGGGGATGTAGAGGCTGGGATCCTGTGGGTCGGGCATGAGGAAGGTGCCGGTGTCGCACAGCGGGTCGCTGCAACCCAAGGGCATGATGTCTTCCACCTTGATGCGCCTGCCGGTCTGCTCCGGCAGGGAGAAAATGGTGTCGCCCGCGGTGTAGGGCGCGTACTCGCCCGGCTCAAAGCGCCCGCTGGTGAAGGCGGGCTGCAGGGCAACGCCGATGACGACATCCGAGTTCTTCCAGGCAAAGTCGATGACCTCGCCCACGCGGTCGTCGTTGACGCCCTTGACGATGGTCATGCACACCACAACCTGGATGCCCACCTTGCGGCAGTTCTCGATGCAGGCGAGCTTGTCCTCGAGCATGGCGCGCCCACAGATGCTCTCGTACGGGGCCTCGTCGATGCCGTCAAAGCTCAGGTACACGCCGGTGATGCCGGCCTCCACCAGGCGCATGAGGTAGTCCTCGCTGCGGCCGATGACAATGCCGTTGGTGTTGATCTCTATGCCGGTAAAGCCGTAGCTGCGCGCCATGGCCACGATCTCGGGCAGGTCCTTGCGCACCGTAGGCTCGCCGCCGGTGATCTGCAGGCCGGTTTCCGGGCCGACCTTCTGAGCCAGCGTGGCAACCAAGCCCTCGATCTCCTCAAAGCTGATGCCGTCTGTGGGGAAGTCCGCGCTCATGAAGCACACGGGGCACTTGGCGTTGCAGCGGCGCGTCACCTCGATTTCGACCAAGGTGCCCCTGCGGGTGTGGCGCGCGCACAGGCCGCAGCTCTTGCAGCACGCACCCTCGATGGGGTACTCGCGCCACTTGGGGGCCGTGGGCTCCGTGTGCATGCTGCGCAGCCAGTTGTAATGCTCCTTGTCCGGCCAGACATAGGTGGTGGTCAGGCCGTGCTCGGGACAGGTGCGCTCCATCCACACCTTGCCCTCCCCGTCTGCAAAGACCTCCGCCGGGAGGGTCTCCAAGCAGTGGGGGCACAGCGCGTGGACCTTGTGAAGCAGCTCTTTGGTCATGTTCTCTCCATAAGCAACGCAGATGGGACAAGCCGGCAGCATGCCGGTTTGCCCCATCTCGGCAGGCGGTCTGTACGGGGCCTACTTGATGTGGCCCTCGGTCTCCTCAACGGGGAAGGCCGGGGACTCCTCGCCGGTGGCCTCGTCATCGTCAAAGTACTGGCGCGGGTCGTGGTTGGTGTTGGGCGGGGCAACGGGGCGCAGGCCGATGGCGTCCGCCCAGTCGAGCACGCGGCGCGGCACGTAGATACCGGTCTGGTACTTGGCAGACTCCCGCAGTGCCCTGGCACAGCTCAGGCAGTGCGCGAGGTCCTCGATCTCGTCGACGTCTGCAACAGGGGCCAGGTATGCGCTGGGAATGTCCTTGGCCTGGAGCTTCTCGTAGTACCCGTCCAGGGCGGGGCGGCCGTCCATGTTGTAGTAGATGCCCTGGTGGTCGATGGGCGTGTCAAAGCTAAAGCCCACAAGGGATGTGCCGCACTCCTGGCAGGGGGCGCAGACAAAACCGGGTGTTCCCACAACCTCGCTGTAGTACTGCAGCCACTGGAAGGCCTGGGTCACATGGGCGCGCGGCAGGGTGGGGATGTCTGCGCCGATGGAGACGATGGCCTCGTAGCCCTGGTCGAAGATCTCCTGGAAGGCCATGTCGAAGTGGTCGTCGAAGGTGGCGCCGCGGTCGCTCATGTAGTGGATCTCCCTCGGCCAGCCGGGGACCTGGTTGATGGTCTCCTTCATGAGCTCGACGTTCTTTTCCGGGGTGGTGGAGATGAACAGGTCGTAGCTGCGCTTGGGAGCGCCGGGGTTGGCCTCCAGCTCCTGGCGGTTGAGCGCCTCGAGGTCGTCCATGCACCACATGGCGAGCTCGGTCACGTCCCACAGGCTGCGCTTGAAGAACTGGGCTGCCTGCTCGGGGGTGAAGGCACCGCCACGCTCGCGCGTCAGGCGGGTCTTGACCAAGCCGGGGATGGGCGGCTTGCTGAAAATCAGGATCGCGTACTTCTTCTCCACGAGTCTATCCTCTCCTCTTCTTGATACGGCAGGGAATGCCGTTGTAGATCCAAGTGCCGATGAGCGGCTCCGGCTCCATGTCAACCGTGCCGCGGGTGAGCAGGTTCACGTTGTTCTCAAAGCAGCCGGAGAGGCCTGGGAGGCCCCTATCCTTCTCAGGGTACCACCAACCGTACTCGGCAGATGCTACCCCATCTACCATATCGGTCACATGTACATATTGGACTATCTCAAGTTCCGGGCTGTCAACACGCGAGATGAGGCACTCGTCGCCTTCCTCCAAACCCAGGCGCTCTGCCGTTGCTGCAGACATCTCTACCGTGGGCAGCGGGTGCGCCTTGCGGAAGGAGTCAACCTCAAAGTAGCAGCTCGCCCAATACGGCTGCTTGCGGGCACCTGTGATCAGCGTGACGCAGTCGCCGCCGGGGCGCCACGAGCCGGGCACGGGGCCTTCCTGCCCCTGCTGCCCTTCGATGGGCTCGTGAATTCCCGGCACGGGGAACCACTGCGCCACCCTCCCCGCACCAAGGCTCTCGAGAAAGGGGTTGGCAAGCTCGATCTTGCCGCTCTCTGTGGCAAAGCCCATGGGCTCGCCCGTCTGGGGGTTGGGGAAGAGATGCTTGCAGTACGTTGCCGGCCCAGCAGAGATGCCGACCATCTCAAAGGTCTCCCAATCCATCCCAACGCGGCCAACAACGCGCTCGAGCTCCTCAGTGAGGTTCTGGGCAGGCCACAGCTCTGGGTCCTGACCCATGGCAAGGCCCAGCTCTCGGAAGATCTGATAGTCCTCCTTGCGCTCGTACTGCGGCTGCACGGCGGCCGGGCCGCCATAGCAGAAGTCGCTCACCCCGCCCTGAGCCTGGAAGGCAGGACGCTCGACAGCACTGGCAGCGGGGAGTATGTAGTCCGCCATCTGGCCCGTGGGGGTGATCAGGTAGTTGAGGTCGACGACGAGCTCCATGTGCTCCAGCGCCTCTTTGACGAGCATGGTGTCCGCATAGGTGACCATGGGGTTGGCCGCATTGCAGAACAGGGCGGTGACGCGGTAGGGCTCGCCGGTGATAGCGGCGTTCCACACTCGCGCTGGCAAGGCGCTCGTGAGGTAGCGCATGGGGAGATAGCGCCCATGTGTGGCAAGGCGCGGCCAGACCTTTGCATAGCCGGTGTAGCTCTGCAGGCCCTTGTCCTCGTTGAGACCGTGCTCGCGCGACTCCATGGGCAGGTCTGCGCTCATCTCCAGCTCCAGCTCGCTCATGAAGCGCGGGTACTGGTTGATGCAGCAGCCGCCCTGCCTGTCGACGCAGCCCACCAGTGCCCTCAGAGACGCCAGCACCCGGTGCAGGGGCGCCACGTTGGCCCCGATCTGATCCACACCGCGGCCGCTGATCAGGGCAGAGGGGGTGTTCTCGCCAAAGAGGTGCGCGGCGCAGCGGATGTCGTCCGCACTGCAGCCGGTGATGGCACTGGCCTCCTCAAGGCTGCGTGCAAAGGCCGCTTCCTTGAACTCCTCAAAGCCGTAACACCACTCGTCCACAAACTCGTTGTCGCACAGCCCGTCTTCGATGATGACGCGCGCCAGCGCGTAGGCGAGCACAGTGTCCGTCCCGGGATAGGGGTGCAGCCACACAGTGGCATGGCGGGCCGAGGTGCTCAGGCGAGGATCGACGACCACGAGTTTGCCACCGTCTTTAGCATAGGACGAGATGCTGTTCCAAAACATTGAGTTGTCGCTTTGCGCGGGGTTGGTGCCCCACAAGATCAGGCACCCCGTCTCGTTGGGCCTGAAGTCCACCTCGATGGACCAGCCGTAGGTCATGGTGTCCATCCAGATGCGCGGGTTCCAGCAGATGGGCCCGATGCCCATGTTGTTTGGGCTGCCCAACAGGTTCATGAAGCGGTGCAGCGGCCAGTACACCGTATGCGGGCCGCCGATGGCGCTCGCCACTGTCCAGGGGCCGTGCTCGCTGATGAGCGCCTTGAGGCGCGTGCTGATGTCCGCAATCGCCTCGTCCCAGCTCACCCTCTCAAACCGTCCGCTCCCACGCTCGCCAACGCGCCTCAGGGGGTAATTCACCCGCTGCTCGTCATAGAGCTTGTCGATATTCATCCTCCAGCGCCTGCAGCGCGACACGATCTTGGTGTCGTAGGGATAGCGTGTTGGATCAGGAGTGAGCTCTTTGACCACCCCGTCCTCAAGTACTGCGTCAAAGGCGCAGAGATAGCCGCAGTAGTGGCAGTTTGTCTTCTTTGTCTCTGTCGTCATTCGTGGTTCTCAGTTCCCGGCAGACTTCTCCCATGAGCAGACCAGCCTGCCGATCGGTGTTTCAAGAGCGGCTTGCCGCCCCCTTCTCTCTCAAAAGGCAAGAGTTGAGTGTGACAGAGAACGGCCCCCTTTGCCAGAGCAAACGGCAAAGGGGGCCTGAGTTGCAGATTAGAGGGCCGCCCGTCCCCAGGCCCAAGCCCAAAACAACGTTTCTAGAACAGCGGGTCGTCAGATGTCAGCAGCTCGCTTGCTTCGGGCAGCGAGTACATGTAGTTGACACGACCATAGACCTCACTCCAGTCTGTCTCGTAGCCAAAGACAAGTTCGAGGTAGTGTCGCATGGGCTTGCTCGCTTCGCCGCGCTGCAAGGAGTTCACGCAGCTGAAGCAGGTAGAGACCATGACGTCCGAGTCGGAGTCGTCGAGTTCCGCGAGCCGCTGGTTGCGGCGGTACTCGCAGTATGCGGGAGCGTAGGCGCTCACCATGCCTCCCCCGCCGCAGCAGATGGTGTGCCGCCCGCTGTGCTCAAGGGGCCTGAGCTCCCAGCCTTCGAACATGGTCTTCACCGCTGCGGCATAGCGCCCGTCATAGCGGTCGTAGCATGCGTCGTGCATAGAGTAGCTGCCATTGCCAGGTACGCGCACGCCTGCCTGGGCCATGAGCTCCGGCAAGAGCAGCAGCTCGATCCCCGTGCCTTCCAAAAGCTGGGGCAGCTCGTAGCCGCAGTGCGGGCACACGATGACAAGCTTCTTGACTCCCAGGTTCATCAAATAAGCGACAGCGCCCTGCTTGAAGGACTCGAACTCCTCAAAGAAACCCGTATCGAAGAAGGTCGCGCCACAGCAGAAGTTAAGCTTGCGGCTGGCAATGCCCTGTTGGCGCAGCCAGTTAAACGCCCTCTGCGTGAGTTCTGGGGAATAGGAGTTGAGCGAGCAGCCAGGGAAGAAGGCAGCCTCGTCTGCTGCCGTTCCCATGAGCTCGCCGCTCACAAGCTCGAAGTCTTTGATTGAGCCACCGTCAACAGACTGCAGCAAAGAGAACATGTTGTGCTTGAGATCAGTGCGGAAGTGGCGGTAGTTTGGGCGCAGCTCCGGGCGCTGCTCAAGCAGTATGGCCCTTGCAGGTTTAAGGCAATCAATAGCATGCAATTCAACGGGACAATCGGCAGTGCAGCGATTGCACAGGGCGCAGGTAAAGGGGAAGTGCGCAAAGTCGTCGCTGCCGTTCAGAAGGGAGTCGCATATGTCGCCGAGGCAAACCTGCTCGGCGTAATTTCCGCAATCCGTTTGAGCGCAGAGACCGCAACGAATGCAAGCGTCAGAAAACTCCACGAGCTGTTCTCTAGTGTCCAAGAGCACTACTCCTTCGTAGACATCAGGTCATACGATAGTAGGCCCCTGGGCAATGGATTTCCACACAGCATTCAACTAGGAATTATGAGGGATCAACAAAAGGACGCCCCGCGGGGCGTCGAGAGCTGGCGGGGCGCGGCACATGCACAAAAGGCGAGAGCCCCCTGTCGGGTCAGCGGCGT
>JBJEHM010000083.1:0-2561 GCA_051876075.1 Coriobacteriales bacterium | reverse complement strand
GGGGCGCTTTCAGCGCCTCCGGTCGAAATGACGTGTTGAGGGGCGCTCGCAGCCGCAGGGGTCGTGTCGTGTTGAGGGGCGCTCGCAGCCGCAGGGGTCGAAATGACGGCCCGGGGGCGACGCCGTGCTAGCAGCTTTGTGGTTAACACAGCCAATCCGCTAAGAGACGCAGGGTCACCGGCTTGCTAGGAAGGTCTCGCTCAACCAGCCTTCCACAAGCACCGGGATGCCAGGGAGGGCCTGCTCCACCAGCTTGCGCGTCTTCTTGTTTGGCACATGGATGGTCACGCTGTCAGAGCCATTGAAGGCCTCGGGGTCGATGGTGGCGATGGTGGAAGGCAGGTAGACGTCTTTCAGAGCCTTGCAGAAGGCGAATGCCCTGCGCTCGATGGTATGCACGCCCTTGGGCACGCGGATGGCTTCGAGTTTTCGGCAGGTGTTGAAGGCGCTGGGGCCTATCACCCGCAGAGTCGAGGGCAGCTTGACCTCGTGGAGCCGCGAGCATCTGAAGAACGCCGCCTGGTCTATGGACTGCACTCCTGCTGGCACCGCAACCCTGGTGACAAGGGTGCGATAAAACGCCTGCCTGCCAATAACGCGAACAGCCTCTCCCCCCACCTGGGAGGGGATCGTTACGGCCGCAGGTTTGCCGTCTTCCCTGTTGTACTTGGAGATGACGGCGCCGTAGCCCTCTATGACCTTGACTTCCAAGTCGCCTTCTCGTGCCGGGTGCGAGTAGAGGTTGTACACATCGCCATCCAAGAGGAAGAAGGGCGTGCCGAGCAGGTTGTCCAGCGTTCTGGAAAGCTCCATATGCTGCCCGCCCTTGAAGCAGAGCAGGTCGTGCTTGCTCCGCATGTGCTTTGCCACGTGCCGTTCCAGCTCAGCTCGGTCCTGGGTGCAAACAACCTTCTTGGACCCGTTGGCGCGCTTGACTTCCTCGCCTATCCAAGCAGCATGAGCGCCATAGCAGAGGAAGACGTCGAAGTCGCTCTTTGCCAGGTTCACACCCACTCTGCGATGGATCTCCTCTGTGAGTTCGCCCAGCTTGTCATCGATGTCTGCGGCGACGAGCACGCGCTTGCCATCTGAGGGGATATCGATACTCGAGGCTGTGCGAGCAACGGAGTAGAAGGCCTCCTCGGAGGCGTTGTAGCAATCCAGATAGAACTGCTGGCCGTTGAGCTCGACGAGCCTCTGGCGCACTCCAGATGACCGGTACTCCCCCAAGGCCTTGGCGATGCGCTCTGCGTCGACCCCCAGCTCGCTGCCTACGGCAAACGCGCAGACGGCGTTCAAGACGTTGTGGAGGCCCGGTACGCGCAGTTTGACGGGAGTGGCAGCCCCCGATGAGCTCTGGACGATCTCAAAGCTCAGAGAGGCATTCCTCTCCTCGATGTTGCACGCGTAATATTCCGCCTGGCTGTCCTTGAGCGAGTAGCTGACCACCTCGTGGATGTATTCGGCGTTCCTGAGCAGCGGGTCATCGATGTTCACAAAGCCCTTGGCGCCTTGCGCTGCATGCCTGTCCAGCGCCAGCTTCTCGTGAAGGATGTTCTCCTGCTTGCCGTCGAAGTAGCCGATGTGGTTATAGCCGATGTTGGTGAGAACAAAGAAGCTGGGTTGCAGCATGGACGCAGCGCATTCGATGGAGCCCGGTACCGAGATGCCCGTCTCTTGGATGTAGATCTGGGTGTCTTGGCTGAGGCGCTGGATGTAGCGGGCAACCTGCGCGATTCCGTTTTGGTTGCGGCGGGATGTCACGGTCTTGAACGAGCTTTCCATCACCAGCTGCAGCATGTCCTTGGTGGAGGTCTTTCCAACGCTGCCCGTGATGGCGACGACCTTGGCTTCGCTTTGCTCCCTGGTTATGACTGCAAGCCTTCTGAACAGGTCCTCAGGATCTTGGCAGAGTATGGTGGGGAAAGGAGCGCCGTTGGCATCGAGCACCTGCTCTGTGCTTACGGCGGCGACAGCGCCTTTTTCGATTGCCTTAAGGGTGTCGTTGTTGGAGCGCAGGGTGAAGTACAGCGCTCCGGGTATGGTTGTGGTGGCGCTGGCAACGAGCAGGGGAAGGGGAGCATCGAGGTCCAACCCCCATTCCGTGCTGGCGGGGCTCTCTGCCATCGAGGCGACGTCCCGTATCGTGAAGGACGTCAGGCTTCCTGCAGCTCCTACGGCCTCTTCGGCCTCTGCGTCCTGCTGCACGTCGCGTGCCTCGTGGGTTTCTTCGGCTGTTTGCATCCGGGCTCTCCCCTCCCCTATGCGGTCACGGTAACCCTACCATCCGCGCCATAGAAAACTTACGTGGGAGCGCTGTTAATTCGCGACGGAAATCGAGCATCGTGCGCATCGGGGCAAGCTGCGCGCGGCCCACGCTAGCCAGCGAGGAGCGTTTACTGAACGCTCCTAAGGCACGAAAGAAAGGGCGCTGTTAGACCAGAATGGAGCTCATGGACGACCCCGGACCGTCATTTCGACCGAAGGCGCGATCAGCGCCGGAGTGGAGAAATCTCAGGTTGAGCAGCTGCACCGTGTCTCGAGCCACGGTCCCCTGGCTC
>JBJEHM010000082.1:0-10751 GCA_051876075.1 Coriobacteriales bacterium | reverse complement strand
AGACCGCGATGACCGACCTCGGCGGCCACGCCCAGTTCTTCGGCCCCGGCTCCGTTCAGCTGGGCGGGCATGAGTCCATCGAGGACTCCGGCCGCGTCATGGGCTCGCTGGTCGACATCCTGATGGCCCGCGTCAACCGCCACAAGGACGTCGTCGACCTGGCCAAGTACTCCGCCGCCCCCGTCATCAACGGCATGTCCGAGTACAACCACCCCACCCAGGAGCTCGGCGACCTGCTGACCATGATCGAGAATCTTCCGCAAGGTAAGAAGATCGAGGACTGCAAGCTGGCCTTCATCGGCGACGCCACCCAGGTGTGCGTGTCCCTGATGTTCATCTGCTCCAAGATGGGCATGGACTTTGTGCAGTTTGGCCCCAAGGGCCACCAGATCACCGACGGCGGCCTGCAGGTGGAGAACAAGGTCGACCTGCTGGAGATCGGCCTCGAGCAGTGCGAGCTTTCCGGCGGCACCATCACCATCACCGACGACATCGAGGCCATCAAGGGCGCCGACTTCATCTACACCGACGTCTGGTACGGCCTCTACGACGACGAGGTTGAGGGCGCTTCCTACATGGACGTCTTCTACCCCAAGTACCAGGTGACCATGGAGATGATGGACTTTGCCGGCCCCAACTCCAAGTTCATGCACTGCCTGCCCGCATCCCGCGGCGAGGAGGTTGTCGACGAGGTCATGGACCATCCCACCCGCTCCCTGTGCTGGGACGAGGCAGAGAACCGCAAGCACTCCATCCGCGCGATCCTGGCCTACCTGTGCCCCAAGGTCAAGGAGAACAAGGAGGTCGCAGACGCGGCCGAGGCCCGCATGAACGCGGTGCTCAACAAGATCGCCTAAGGACTCTCCGAGCATCACTCCCTCTCCCCGGGGCGCGCGCGAGGCGCCCCGGGGTCAACCCGAGTCAAGCATTCTTTCCCGTCCTTCAAGAAAGGCACTGCAATGGAGAATAAGAAGTTCTCGTTTGTCAGCGTCATCCTCTCTGTGATCTGCGTGGTGTTCGTGGCCGAGGCCGCAGCGCCGGCGGCTGCCATCGGCAACCAGCAGTTCTTCTGGTGGATCCTGCTGATCATCACCTTCCTGCTGCCCTACGGCATGGTTGTTGCCGAGCTGGGCACCACCTACGAGTCAGACGGCGGCCTCTACGACTGGATACGCAACGCCCTGGGCGACACATGGGGCTCCCGCGTGGCGTGGTACTACTGGATCAACTTCCCCCTGTGGATCGCCTCCTTGGCGACCCTGTTCCCGGACATCTTAGGGATGGTCTTCGGCTTCGAGTTCAACACCCTGGCCGTGATCCTCATCGAGCTCGCCTTCGTGTGGATCGTCGTGTTCATGTCTTTCTTCAAGGTCTCCGACTCCGAGTGGATCCTCAACGGCGGTGCCGTGTTGAAGGTCGCCATCGCGCTGGCTGTGGGCGGCCTGGGCATCTGGTACGCCTGCACGCACGGTTTTGCCAACGACATGTCCCCGCAGACCTTCCTGCCCGATCTCAGCTCCACCTCCGCGCTGGGCTACCTGTCCATCATCCTCTTCAACTTCATGGGCTTCGAGGTCATCACCACCTTTGCCAGCGACATGAAGAACCCTGCCCGCGACATCCCCAAGGCCATCATCATGGGCGGCCTGGCCATCGCAGCCATCTACCTGTTCGCATCCTTCGGCATCGGCGCTGCCATCCCCGCAGATGAGATCGACCCCGACTTCGGCATGATCGTGGCCGTGCAGACCATGGTCGGCGACTCCCCGATCTTCGCCATCATCTGCATCGTCTTCCTGCTGACGCTGTTCGCGAACATGGCCTCCTGGTCCTTCGGCGTGAACTTTGTGGCTGACTACGCAGCCAAGCACGGCAACATGCCCAAGGTCTTTGCCAAGGAATCCGCCAAGACCGGCATGCCCAACGGCGCAGCTATCGTCAACGGCGTCGTCGCCACCCTGTGCATCCTGCTGCAGCTCATCCCCATCGAGGCCATCTCCAACGGCTTCTTCTGGATGCTCTTCTCCGTGAACGTGGTCTTCCTGCTCATCAGCTACATCCCCATGTTCCCGGCCTTTCTCAAGCTCCGCAAGGTCGACGCCAAGCGCGAGCGCGTGTTCAGGTTCCCCTTCAAGGGCGGTCTGATGATGGTCTGCCTGGCCATCCCGGCCATCGAGCTCGTGCTCTCCATCATCGCCACCGTGGTGCCCCTCAACGGCAGCCCCGACGAGCTCTCCAAGCTCCCGATGCTTGTCATGGTCGTGGCGATCATGATCCTGGGCGAGGTCGTCCGCATAGTGTCCAAGCGCGACCGCAAGCCCGAGGACGAGTTCAAGGGCCTGACTCCGGAGCTTGCCGAGCAGTGGCTGCTCGAGGAAGCCGCTGAGGCCGAGGCTGAGGCCGAGGAGCAGGCAGAGCCCGAGCAGGCCGCATCCGGCGATAAGCCCGAGGCTCCCGCAGCGGCGCAGTAAGCGCAGCAAACACGTTTCACCCTCACGTTTGGTGGGGGAGGCGGCCCCCAACCCCGCAGCCCCCACCCCGCTCATCTTCAGAAGAGATGCCTTGCAGCAGCAGGGCCTGGAGTGAAAGGAACATCACCATGAAGACCATCTACGAATCCGAGTCCACCCCCAAGGCCGACGGCTTCCGCATGCCGGCTGAGTTCGAGCCCCAGACCCGCGTCTGGATGGGTTGGCCGCACCGCACCGACACCTGGGCCTTCGGCGCCAAGCCCGCCCAGAAGCAGTACGCAGCCATCGCCCGCGCCATCGCCGAGTTCACCCCGGTCACCATGTGCGCCAACCAGGTTGACTTTGCCAACTGCAAGGCCGTCTTCGAAGAGGACGAGAACGTCACCGTCATCGAGATGACCACCGACGACGCCTGGTTCCGCGACACCGCAGCAACCTTCGTCATCAACGACAAGGGCGACAAGCGCGCCTGCCACTGGCACTTCAACGCCTACGGCGGCTTTGTCGACGGCCTGTACTTTCCCTGGGACAAGGACGAGCAGATCGCCCTCAAGATCGCCGAGCTTGCCGGCTGCCGCCGCTACCGCCCCGACGACATGATCCTCGAGGGCGGCTCCATCACCGTTGACGGCGAGGGCACCCTGGTCGTCACCGACATGTGCCTGCTGTCCCCCGGGCGCACCGCCTCTGCCACCGACTACGAGCCCTGGAGCGAGGAGCTGCGCGCGTACATGAACGAGGAGCTCACCAAGTACCTCAACGTCGAGAAGGTCATCTGGGTCAAGGACGGCATCGACCCCGAGGAGACCAACGGCCACATCGACGACGTCGCCACCTTCATCGCGCCCGGCGTCATGGCCTGCATCTGGACCGACGACCCCGACTACCCGTTCTACAACGAGTGCCACGCAGCTTATGAGACCCTCTCCAACGCCACCGACGCCAAGGGCCGCAAGCTGAAGGTCTACAAGCTCCCCATGCCGGCCAAGCCGCTCTACATGACCCAGGAGGCCTGCGACTCCATTGACATCGACGAGAACGCCGAGCCCCGCGTGGCCGACGAACCCTTGATCGCTTCCTACATGAACTACCTGGTGACCAACGGCGGCATCATCACCCCGCAGTACGGCGACGTAAACGACCAGCTCGCCATCGACACCCTCCAGAAGATCTACGACGAGACTTGGGGCGAGGGCGCCTACAAGGTCGTGGGCGTCAAGTCCGACCAGGTCGTCTATGGCGGCGGCAACATCCACTGCATCACCCAGCAGGAACCCGCTCCCCAGGTGAAGTAAGCGCTTGCGGAACCAACCGCACCTGCTTAAGCGGCACCCAGCGGCCCTGCGCGGGCTCTGCCTCGGGAAGAATTCCCGGAGCAGAGCCCAAACGCAGGCGCCGCGGGAGCGAGGACTGTCTGAGCGAGCGCAGCGAGCGAGTTCCGCAGCTGCGGCGCCGGAGTGAGGGCTCGGGTGCGCAGGGCTTCTTCCCGAGGCAGAGCCCGCGCAGGGCCGCGGCGCAAGACAGAAGACCTGCGCAGGGCCGCGGCGCAGGACAACATGTATTTCCTACTTCAGTGGCCGCTGCCGCAGTGAGACCCGGTGGCGGCCACAACTCTCGAGAGAGGAGGCCAGAAGATGGCACGAATCAACAACGACCAGCGCGTGGTCGTGGCCCTGGGCGGCAACGCCCTGGGCGACACCCCCGAGGAGCAGATCGAGCGCGTGCGCGCCGCTGCCCCCGTGTTGCTCAAGATGATCGAGCAGGGCAACGAGATCATCATCACCCACGGAAACGGCCCCCAGGTAGGCATGATCCAGAAGGCCTTTGCAACCGCCAACGAGGCCAGTGAGGGCTCCATCCCCGCTATGGACCTGCCCGAGTGCGGCGCCATGAGCCAGGGCTACATCGGCTACCACCTGCAGCAGGCCCTGGGCGTGGCGATGCACAAGAGCTACAAGCGCTGGCACGTGGCCAGCGTGGTCACCCAGATGGAGGTCGACCCCGACGACCCGGCCTTCTCCAACCCCACCAAGCCCATCGGCGCCTTCCTCAGCAAGGAGCGCGCGGAGGAGGAGATGCGCCTGCACCCGGAGATGCACTTTGTGGAGGACTCCGGCCGCGGCTGGAGGCGCGTGGTGGCGAGCCCCGAGCCCAAGAAGATCGTCGAGGCCCCCAGCATCCTCAACCTGCTGGACAACGAGTTCATCGTCATCGCCTGCGGTGGCGGCGGCATCCCGGTCGTGCGCGACTACGAGGACAAGGGCGCCTACAAGGGTGTTGCGGCCGTCATCGACAAGGACATGGGTGGCGAGCTACTTGCAGAGGACTGCTACGCGGACATGCTCTTCCTTCTGACCGCTGTTGAGCACGTCTGCATCAAGTTCGGGACGCCGGAGCAGCAGGAGCTCAAGGAACTCAGCGCAGACGAGGCCGAGCGCCTGGCAGACGCGGGCGAGTTTGGCAAGGGCTCCATGGAGCCCAAGGTGCGCGCTGCGATCAAGTTCGTGCGCAGCCGCCCGGGCCGCGTGTGCGTCATCGGCGCGCTCGACAAGGCGCCCGAGACCATCGCCGGCCTCTCCGGCACCAGGATCCACGCCTAAGAGCCACAGGGCCTTGCAAGGGCTTAAGCCTCCGTGGGGCCCTTCGAACCCTTGCGGCGGGGGAGTATGCCGTAGACGGGGCCGAGCCAGAGGACCGCTGCTGCGCTCAGGACAAGCGCCAGCACCTCTGCCACGATGACGGAGTACCAGATGCCGTCTGCGCCCAGCAGCAGCGGCAGCAGGAAGGCGCAGCCGATCTCGAACACCAGGGTGCGCATGAACGAGAGCGCCGCGCTCACCTTGCCGTTTGAGAGCGAGGTGAACAGGGAGGACGCGTACATGTTGAGGCCCATGAGGAGGAAGGCGGTGGAGTAGATGCTGAAGGCGTGCACCGTGAGCTCCATGAGGCCTTTGTCGTAGCCCACGAAGAGCGTTGCGAGCGGGGAGGCGGCAACTCGCGTGAGGACGAACATCAGCACGCCGCACACGGCCATGATGCCGGTGCCCTTCCTGAAGAGGCTGCGCATCTCGGTCTTGCTGCCGTTGCCGTGCTGGAAGCTCATGAGCGGCGCCGCGCCCACGGAGTAGCCCATGAAGACGCCAGCGAACACCAGGGCGACGTAGCCTATGACGCCGTAGGCCGCCACGCCGGGCTCGCCGATGAACTTGAGGAGCTGCACGTTGTAGACGATGGCCACCAGCGACATGGCGATGTTGCTCACCATCTCCGAGCTCCCGTTTGCCGCGGCAGCCCCAAGCGCGCGCCAGTCCAGGGTGCAGCGCCCCAGCCTGAGCATGGAGGAGTTGGGCAGCAGGAAGTAGACCAGCGGGATCAGGCCGCCAAAGACCAAGCCCGCCACGGTGGCGATGGCAGCGCCCTCGATGCCCCAGCCGAACACGCCCACGAAGAGGGCGTCGAGCACGATGTTGGTGACGCCGGCCGCGACGGTGGCCCAAAAGCCTACCTTGGGCTTTCCGGCGGTCATGGTGAGGTTCTGGAAGATGTACTGCAAGACGTCGAGCACCAGGCCGAACATGAGGATGGTGCCGTAGGACACGCTGAGCTCCAACAGCTCGCCCTGAGCGCCCATGAGGGTGAAGAGCAGCGGCAGCAGCGGTATGCCGATGACGGTGAAGGCGATGGCGCCTGCAATGCTGGCGTAGACGAAGAGCGAGAAGAGCTCGTTGGCGCGCTGCGGATTGCCCTCACCGCAGGTGCGGGCCACGATGGCGCTGCCACCTGTGCCCATCATGTAGCCGATGGTGCCCAGGATGAGGAAGACAGGGTAGGCCATGTTGACCGCCGCCAGCGCGGTGGAGCTCACGTAGTTTGACACGAAGAAGCCGTCCACGACCTCGTAGATGGCGACGAAGATCATCATCCCCACAGAGGGGGCGGTGTACTTGAGGAGTGCGGGTATGGAGAAGTGTGCGGACATGTCGACGCCGGACTTGGGCGTGCGTTTTTTCTGGCGTGGCATTCTTGATGCTCCTTGGGGCGCACAGGTGCGTGACACCACTGGGATGCGCTTGTTGCTCGTATGTCTGTGTTGGTAATCCATGCTAGCGCAAAGGGGTCCATCTAAGTTCTCTCAAGCGCCTTTGTGGCTGGACTGTATAATCAAGCGGATTGTGCCGTTGCCACTGTGCCAGTGGTGCAGCTCGCATATGGAGCTCTGGTTCACGGGCGGGCGCTTTGCGAGGCGCACACCCGCCATAGAGGAAAGGAAGCCTATGGACTGCTCTGCAAGAATCAAGTCTGTATGTATGAACGCCTTAGAGATAGATCGCGCTGTCACGCGCATGGCCCATCAGATCCTCGAGGCAAACCAATCGCTGGACAACCTGGTCATCGTGGGCATCGTCACCCGCGGCGACGTGCTCGCCGAGCGCATCGCCCGCGCCATCGAGCAGATCGAGGGCGTGCGCCTGCCGCTGGGCTGCCTGGACATCAGCTTCTACCGCGACGACGTGGCCACCTACCTGGCCCCCACCGTGCACTCCACGGAGATACCCTTCGCCATAGACGGTAAGGACGTGGTGCTGGTAGACGACGTGCTCTACACGGGCCGCACCGTGCGCGCCGCGCTCGACGCCCTGCGCGACATCGGGCGCCCGGCCACCGTGCAGCTGGCCGTCCTGGTGGACCGCGGCCACCGGCAGCTGCCCATCCGCGCGGACTACGTGGGCAAGAACATCCCCTCGGCGCGCAACGAGAGCGTGCGCGCCTTCCTCGAGGAGGTCGACGGCTTCTCTGAGGTCCAGATCCAGGAGGCCCCCGACGGCGCCCGCATAGGCTCGGCGCCCCTGAAGGGAGTTGAGCTGTAGATGGCGTTCAACCACAAACACCTCATAGACATCCGCGACTACTCGCACGACGACCTCATGCTCCTGCTGCAGACGGCGGACTCCTTCCGCAGCGTCAACGAGCGCCGCGTGAAGAAGGTCCCCACCCTGCGTGGTTACACCGTGGTCAACATGTTCAACGAGCCCTCGACGCGCACCCGCAGCTCCTTCGAGCTGGCGGAGAAGCGCCTGAGCTGCGACGTCCTCAACTTCGGCGGCAGCTCGACCTCCACGGTCAAGGGAGAGAGCCTCGACGACACGGTGGAGACCCTGTGCGCCTACAAGGTCGACATGATCGTCGTGCGCGACAAGCACGCCGGCGTGCCCTACAAGGTGGCCCAGAAGTCCGGCGTCCACGTGATCGACGCCGGCGACGGCAAGCACCAGCACCCCACCCAGGCCCTGCTCGACCTCTACACCATCTGGAAGCACAAGGGTGACTTCTCCAAGATCAAAGTGGGCATCGTGGGCGACATCGGCCACTCCCGCGTCTGCGGCAGTCTGGTGCCGGCCCTCAAGACCATGGGCGCGCACGTCACCCTGGTGGCGCCCAACACCCTGCTGCCCGCCCGCCCGGACGTGCTGGGCGCAGACCGCGTGACCGCCGACCTCGACGCCGTGCTGCCAGAGCTCGACGTCGTCTACATGCTGCGCATACAGCGCGAGCGCCTGGAGGGCGCCCCCTACCCGTCCCTGCGCGAGTACAACATGCTCTACGGCCTCACGCAGGACCGCGAGCGCCTCATGAGGGACGACGCCATCATCTGCCACCCCGGCCCCATCAACCGCGGCGTGGAGCTCGACAGCTACATGGCAGACCACCCCACCCGCTCCGTCATACTGGAGCAGGTGTACTCCGGCGTGCTCGTACGCATGGCCGCACTGTACCTTCTGCTGGGAGGAGACGAAGATGACAGCAACGCTTCTTAAGGGTGCCCGCGCCGTCGACCCGCAGCTCGGGCTCGACGCCGTGCTCGACGTGCTCGTGGAGGACGGGCGCATCGCCGCTGTGGGCGAGGCCCTGGACGCGCCCGAGGGCGCAGAGGTCCGCGACGTGAGCGGGCGGGTGCTCGTGCCCGGCCTGGTCGACGTCCACGTCCACCTGCGCGAGCCCGGTTACGAGTACAAGGAGGACATCGCGTCCGGCAGCCGCGCCGCCGTCCATGGCGGCTTCACGGACGTCGTCTGCATGGCCAACACGGACCCGGTCACGGACACTGCCGCCGCCGTGGAGTTCATCAAGGACCGTGCGCGGGCAGCGGGTATGTGCCGCGTCCACGTGGCGGGCGCCTGCACGCAGGGGCTTAAGGGCGAGGTCCTGGCCGAGATGGGCGACATGCACGCCCACGGCGCGGTGGCCTTCACCGACGACGGCCGTGGCATACAGGACGCCGGCATGATGCGCCGCGTCATGGACTACGCGGTGCAGTTTGGCCACCCGGTGATGGACCACTGCCAGGACGAGAGCCTGGTGGACAAGGGCCAGGTCAACGAGGGCGTCGCCTCCACGCGCCTGGGGATGCTGGGCTGGCCGGCCGCCGGCGAGGAGATCCACATCGCCCGCGACATCGAGCTCGCCCACCTCACGGGCGCCCACCTGCACATACAGCACATCTCCAGCGCCCACGGCCTCACCCTGGTGCGCCGCGCCAAGGAGGCCGGCGTGCGCGTCACCTGCGAGGTCACCCCGCACCACCTCTTCCTGAGCGAGGACGACATCGGGGACGACTACCCCACCGCGCTCAAGGTCAACCCGCCCCTGCGCACCAAGGAGGACGCGGCAGCGCTGCTCGAGGGCGTGCTCGACGGCACCATCGACTGCATCGTCACGGACCACGCGCCCCATGCGGACTTCGAGAAGGCCCGCGAGTTCGAGCTGGCACCCTTCGGCATGACCGGCCTGGAGACCTCGCTTGGCGCCGTGCTCACCAACCTGGTGAATCCCGGCACCATCTCCTGGGGGCGCATGGTCGAGCTCATGGCCGTCAACCCGCGCGCCATCGTGGGGCTCGAGCCCGTGCGCATCGAGCCCGGCTCCCGCGCCGACCTCACGCTCGTCGACCCGGAAGCCGAGTGGACGGCAACGGACGAGTTCTACGCCTCCAAGGCACACAACTGCGGCTTCACCGGCCATAGCTTCAAGGGCCAGGCCGTGGACGTCTACGTTGGCGGCGAGCCCAAGATGATCGACGGGCAGCTGCTGTAGGGCGGCCCACACAGAACACGCAAGCTGCTTGGGGAGCGCGCTTGCTCCCCAAGCTCGTTTGGGCGGGTGGTCTGCAGGCTGCCTGCCTCAGACTCAGAAAGGAACCACCCGCATGGGAATCAACATCAGCGGCAGGAGCTTCCTCAAGCTCCTCGACTTCAGCACCCAGGAGATTGAGTACCTCCTGGCGCTTTCCAAGAACTTCAAGGATATGAAGCGCGCCGGCGTGCCCCACCGCTACCTCGAGGGCAAGAACGTCGTCCTGCTCTTCCAGAAGACCTCAACGCGCACGCGCTGCGCCTTCGAGGTGGGCGCCATGGACTTGGGCATGGGCGTCACCTACCTCGACCCCGGCTCCTCCCAGATGGGCAAGAAGGAGTCCATCGAAGACACCGCCCGCGTTCTGGGCCGCATGTACGATGGCATCGAGTTCCGCGGCTTTGCCCAGGAAGACGTCGAGTGCCTGGCTGCCAACGCCGGTGTACCCGTGTGGAACGGCCTCACAGACGAGTGGCACCCCACACAGATGCTCGCCGACGTCCTCACCATTCAGGAGAACTTCAACTACCAGATCAAGGGCCGCACGCTCGTCTTCATGGGCGACTGCAAGAACAACGTGGCGCGCTCGCTCATGGTGGTCTGCTCCAAGCTGGGTATGAACTTCACCGCCTGCGGCCCTGCCTCCTGCATGCCTGCAGACGACGTGCTCGAAGCCTGCCGCCCCATCGCGGCGCAGAACGGCTGCACCATCACCCTCACCCAGAGCGTCCAGGAGGCCTGCACTGGTGCAGACGTCATCTACACGGATGTCTGGGTTTCCATGGGAGAACCGGACGAGGTCTGGGAGCAGCGCATTGCAGAGCTCGAGCCCTACCGCGTCACCAGCGCCTGCATGGCGCTTGCCAAGCCGGATGCCATCTTCCTGCACTGCCTGCCCGCCTTCCATGACACCAACACCACCATCGGCGCTCAGAAGGCCCAGCAGTTTGGGATCACGGAGATGGAGGTCACAGACGAGGTCTTCGAGTCTGCACAGTCAAAGGTCTTTGACGAGGCGGAGAACCGCATGCACACCATCAAGGCCGTGATGTACGCCACGCTCAAGTAAACGCGCTTCAACGAGCTGCAGCGCACGGGCTGGAGGGAGCGCATCCTTCCAGCCCGTTTTGCACCCTGCCTGCCCTCTGC
>JBJEHM010000081.1:0-2586 GCA_051876075.1 Coriobacteriales bacterium | reverse complement strand
CCCCAAGCCGTCACTCAGATGGCCGGACGCCGGCACCCCCGGGCCGTCATTTCGACCGGAGGCGCGCCAGCGCCGTAGTGGAGAAATCTCGGGTTGACTTGCAAGACCGCCTCTCCCGACTCACGGTCCCCTGGCTCAACCCGAGATTTCTCCACGCGCTCACTTCGTTCGCTTGGTCGAAATGACAGAGAAGCGCTCCACAGTTGCCGTCGCCGGGCTGGTACATGCCCTGGAGGTTGGGGTAGTCGTCCATGACGGCGGTCTCGGCCTCGATGCGCGGGTACTCGTCCCTGATCATGTCAGCCAGCTTCTTCGCTGCCGCCTTGCCCCCGGGGAGGGCGGCGATGTGTGCCAGGTCCTCAGCGACGCACCTGTAGCCGTGGCGGTTCTTGGAGCGCTCGGCCGCATCCCAAGCCCTCTCGAGGTCGCGACCGGTCTCTGGCTGCATCGGCGCTCCTCCTCAGCTTGCATGGGCGCATTATAGGGGTTTATGCCGACAGGCTGGTTTCCGCTGCGGCAGCGGTAAAACGCTCTCGTTATCCTTGCCAGCTGCGGCTGCTCCTTAGGCTCCTGCCGCATTGTAGGCCAAAAGTTGGCGGATTCTTGTAGTATTGTGGCCTCAAGAAGTGGCGGATTTTTGTAGTATAGTGGCCTTGTGAACTGACGGATTTTTGTAAAAACACGAGGTCAGAACATGTTCAGAAGAAAGGCCTACAATAAGCTCCTCGATTGGAAGCGCGAGTCCAAAGGGAGAAGCGCCCTGCTCGTCGAGGGCGCGCGGCGCGTTGGCAAGACAACCCTCGTGACGGAATTCGCCAAAGCCGAGTACGCCGACTTCCTGTACATCGACTTCTCGGCTGCCCCCAAAGCCGTGCTCGACCTCTTCCGCGACCAGCGCGAGGACGTCGACACCTTCCTGCGCATGCTGCAGCTCAGCTACGGCAAGCGCCTGGCACGCAGAGACGCGGTTGTCATCTTCGACGAGGTGCAGCGCTTCCCCATCGCGCGTGAGTACATCAAGCACCTGGTTGCAGACGGCCGCTTCGACTACATCGAAACCGGGTCGCTCGTCTCCCTGCGCAAGAACGTCGCAGACATCGTCATCCCCTCAGAGGAAGACCGCGTCATGCTCGACCCTCTGGACTTCGAAGAGTACCTCTGGGCAAGCGGGCAGGAGCTCCTCGCCGAGGAGATTCGCTCCGCCTTCAGCGAGCGCCGCCCCCTGCCAGACAGCATCCACGCAAGGGCCATGCGGCTCTTCAACGAGTACATGCTCGTGGGGGGAATGCCCCAGTCGGTTGCGGCCTTCGTCGAGGAGAAGGACTTTTCGCCGTGCAACCGCGTCAAGCAGAGGATCATCAACCTCTACCTCGAGGACATCGGCGAGTTCGGAGGGCACGACGTGCGCCGTGCCCGCGCCGTGTTCCAGTCCATCCCCGGCCAGCTCTCCGCCGCGTCTAAGCGCTTCAAGTTCTCGAGCCTGGCCTCTGGGGCGCGCTATGAGGAATACGAGCCCGCGCTCGACTGGCTCCAGGACGCGCACGTCGCCAACATCTGCAGGCTGTGCACCGACCCGAGCATCGGGCTTCGCATGACAGAGGAGACGAGCTCCTGCAAGTGCTACATGGCAGACACGGGCCTGCTCGTGACGCTTGCGTTTGCCGACGGCCCAGATTCGATGGACGTCCACCGCGACATCCAGTTCGGGCGGGTCTCTGTCAACAAGGGGATGCTGGTCGAGAACGCGATCGCCCAGCAGCTCCACGCATCGGGGCACTCGCTGTTCTACCACACCTGGGAGGAGCCGGGCATCGAGCGGGGCGCTCGCCCGCGGCCGCGCGAGGTCGACTTCCTGCTGGCCAAGGGGTATTCAAACGCAGGGGGGAAGCTGCGCTTGAGCCCCGTTGAGGTCAAGTCTTCCAAGAGCTACAGCACTGTTTCGCTCGACGACTTTTCAAGGCGCTGGGGCAAGCGCGTTGGAACCCAGATAGTCCTGCACCCCAAGCAGTTCAAGGCCGAGGGCGAGCGCCTCTACCTCCCGCTCTACATGGCGTTCTGCGTGTAGGGCAGCTGGCTCATGACGGCGTCGATTAGAGAAGCGCTGTGACCTTTCTCAAAACAGGGTTGGCGGCAGCCGTTGATGCATCGCCCGCTGAATCACAAGGTGAAAAGGAAACACCGGAGGAGGTGAGATGCTCACCTTGCGGGTGCTTTGCAGTCGACTGGAATTGTAGGACGAATGGGCCAGATGAGATTGGACGCAGCGCGGTAGTCATGGTTGTCGAGAGCCTCCTGCGGGTTGCCGGCATTCGGGGTTGCACGTTCCTCCGACTGGCCCGCTGGCGATGTCAGTCATCGAGGAGCCACCTCGCGATGTCGATGACGCGCACTCCCTCGATGCTGTACTCCTCGTGCCTGGTCCTGGCGATGAGCACCTTGGGGAAGGCGTCCCTGATCGCCAGTAGCGGCGAGAGCTCGCGCTCGAGCGTCTGCTCCGCGCTGATGTCATCGCTCACCTGTATGTACATGAGCTGCGACCCCCTCTTCGCGACGAAGTCGACCTCCTTCTGGTACAGCTTGCCGACA
>JBJEHM010000080.1:0-11289 GCA_051876075.1 Coriobacteriales bacterium | reverse complement strand
AGCATGAAGGCAGACGCCAGGGCAATCGCGCAGATGACCGCGAGGGCGATGATGTTGGTGGGCTTGCGCTTGGCCTTGCGCTCGGCCTTGGCCTTGGCAGGGGCGGCAGCGGTGGAAAGCCCGCCCTGAGCCTGGGCCTTGGCGGCTTTCTCGGCCTCTTTCTCGCGCGACTTAGCCGCAGCGGCAGCCTTCTTGGCACTGCGCTTGCGGGCCTTCTCCATCTCGCGGCGGCCCTTCTCCTTCTGGCGCTCGAGCTCCGCGGCCTTCTTGGCCTGGTACTGCGGGTCTGCAGCGTTGGCGGCCTCCTGCGCGCGGGCCTCCGCAGCGCGCTTGCGCTCTGCGGCAACGCGCTTCTGATAGCGCTCGGCATCCTTGGCGGCCTTGGCCTCCTGGCGCTGGGTCTTCTTGGCGGCCTTGTCCTTCTGCCTTTGCAGCTGGGCTCTGGCCTTCTCTTTTTGCGCCTCTGTGAGCTCTGGGGCGCCCTTCTTCTTTTCAGCCATCAAACAACTCCTGAACCTGAGTGGCTTTCTATGCTTTACAGAGGATAAATATACCCTGCAAGCAGGCATACATAACGGCATATTTTACATGGAGAACGCCTGCTTTTGACCAGCGCTTTGTCAAACCGGTGGCAAATCGGCAGCTTACCCAGCCAAGATCTTGCCCAGAAAGCTCATGCGGTGCAGCGGGCAGGGCCCGTGCTCGCGAATAGCGGCGATGTGGGCCGCAGAGCCGTAACCCTTGTTCGAGTCAAAGCCGTACTGGGGGTAGCGCTGCGCGTAGGCCTCCATGATGTGGTCGCGCGTCACCTTGGCCAGTATGCTCGCCGCGGCGATGCAGGCCACCTTGCCGTCCCCCTTGACCACGTTGCGCTCGCGCGGGTGGATGTTGAGGGGGTTGCCGTCGATGAGGACCCAGTCCGGCTCCAAGCCGCAGGACTTGAGGGCGCGCAGCATGCAGACCCTCAGGGACGCCGCCATGCCGCATGCGTCGATCTCATGCGGCTCTATATGGGCGATGCCAAAGGCAAGCGCCGTGTCCATGATCTGGAGGGCGAGCTTCTCGCGGCGCTTGGGGCTGATCTTCTTGGAGTCGTCCAAGCCGATGATCTGGGGCTCTGACGGCAGCGCTACGGCCGCAACCGTGAGCGGGCCCGCCAGGGGGCCGCGCCCCACCTCGTCCAGGCCAACGGCCAGCCCGCCAGCGCTGAGCTCGTCCATATAACGATAGAGCTCCAGCGTCTTGAGACGCCGGAGCTCTTCTCGCTGAGCCTTCGTTGCCACGAAGGGCCTAGAAGCCCTTCTCGCGCAGACGGGCAGCCTTGCCCACCTTGTCGCGGAGATAGTAGAGCTTTGCACGGCGAACAGCACCGTGGCGGAGAACCTCGATCTTCTCGATCTTGGGGGAGTGAACCGGGAAGGTGCGCTCGACGCCCACGCCGAAGGAGATCTTGCGAACAGTGAAGGTCTCGCGGTTGGAGGCACCGTGACGGCGGATGACGTCACCCTCGAACACCTGGATGCGCTCGCGGTTGCCTTCCTTGATGCGGTAGTGAACCTTCACATGGGAGCCCACGAAGAACTCGGGGAGGTCCTCACGGATCTGCTGCTGCTCGATGGCGCGAATGATGTCCATTGATCATTCCTTTTCTACTCGTGCGGTTCGTTTCGCATGCGGCCCTGTGCCCATGGAGGAAACGACGCAAAGAGACAAGATACAGGAAAAACAAACCCCGCACAAGGGTGCTAGAGCAAGTTGCTGGGGTCGATGTCGACTGCCACCTTGACGCCCTCGTGCTTGCCCAGCTTGGCGAGCACCGGCGCTATCACAGAGCCCAGGTCCTCGTCCGGCGGTGCCTTGAGCAGGATGTGCCAGCGGTAGTCCCCCTTGAGCCGGTAGAGGGTACACGGTGCAGGCCCCAGTATCTTCCAGCGCCCAGCCGTGCCCTGCAACACGCTGGAAAGGCCAAGCGAGATGCGTGTTGCCAGCGTGGAGACCGGGCCCTCGTCCCTCCCCCACACGAGTATGTTGCCCAGGCGCGTGTAGGGCGGGTAGCCCAGCTCGCGGCGGGCGGGCAGCTCGCGCTCCAGCAGCACGCTGCGGTCGTGGGCGGCAGCCGCCTGGATGGCGGGGTGCTCGGGGCAGTAGGTCTGCACAAAGACGCGCCCCGGCTTCTCCCCGCGGCCGGCGCGCCCGCTCACCTGCTCCAGGAGCTGGTAGGTGCGCTCTGGGGAGCGGAAGTCCGGCAGCTTGAGGACGGTGTCCGCGTTGATGACGCCCACCACCGTCACATCCGGGAAGTCGAGCCCCTTGGCGATCATCTGCGTTCCCAGCAGCACGCCACCCGGTGTGCTGGCAAACTGGTCAAGCAGGGCCTCGTGCGCCCCCTTTGCTGCCGTCGTGTCTGCGTCCATGCGTATGATGGGCGTGCCCGGCGGCATGAGCGCGCGGAGCTCGTCTTCGACGCGCTGTGTGCCCGCCCCAAACTTGCGCAGGTAGGGGCTGCCGCACTGGGGGCAGGAGGCGGGCATGGCAACGCGGTGCCCGCAGTGATGGCAGACCAGGCTCTGGCCCACCTCGTGGTAGGTGAGCGAAACCGAGCACTCCGGGCACTCCGGCACAAAGCCGCACTCGCGGCACAGCACAAACGAGGCAAAGCCCCTCTTGTTGAGCAGAAGGACGGACTTCTCCTGTGCCGCGTGGGCCGCAAGCAGGGCCTCTGAGAGCTCCCGCGAGAACATCGAGCGCTGGCCGCTGCCGAACTCGCGCGCCATGTCCACCACGCGCACCGGGGGCAGGGGCTGCCCGCAGGGGCGCTCGCCCAGGCTCACCCAGGCCCAGCCGGGGGCGCCTGGGTGCTTGGCGCAGTGCGACAGCGTCTGGATGCTGGGTGTTGCCGAGCCAAGCACCAGCACGGCACCGCGCATACGGCACAGCTGCAGCGCCACGCGCCGCGCATCGTAGCGCGGGGAGGAGTCCTGCTTGTAGGTGTTCTCGTGCTCTTCGTCGATGACGAGGAGCCCCAGGTTGGGCAGGGGCGCAAAGACCGCGCTGCGGGTGCCCACCACCACCTGGGCCGCGCCCTGGCGCGCCAGGTCCCACTGGTCAAAGCGCTCCCCCGCAGAGAGCCGCGAGTGCAGCACGGCAACCTGCTCGCCAAAGCGCGCGCGGAAGCGCCCCACGGTCTGCGGCGTGAGCGCGATCTCTGGCACCAGGACCAGAGCGCTCCTCCCCTGGGCAAGGCAGGAGGCGATCGCCTGGAGGTAGACCTCGGTCTTACCCGAGCCGGTGATGCCATCCACCACCACAACGCGGTCCTCGGAGGCAGTCTGGGCGCAGAGCATACCGCTTATCTGCTCAAGCGCGCGCTGCTGCCCCAGGGTGAGGCAGGCCACAGGGGGTTGGGTGCTCGCGGCAACAGAGGGCATGGCGCCCCTCAGGCGGCGGCGCTCCTCTATGCGCACGACGCCCTTCTTCTCCAGGGCCCTGCAGGTCTGGTAGGCCCCGCTCAGCTCCAGGCTGAGCTCTGCCAGGCGCATGCCGCCGCACGAGAGGGCTTCCACCACCTTGCGCTGCTTGACCGCGCGCGCCGGGATGGCGGCTGCCGCCTCCTCGCACTCCAGGAAGACCCAGCGGTCGTCTACGGGGCCGGCACCCTGGCGCACCAGCTGCCAGCTGCCGTCGACGCGCTTTACCTTGGGGCTGCCGCCGGGAGGCGCAAACAGCCGCACGCATTCGGAAAGCGGCGCTGCATACTCGCGCGCGATCCACTGCGCCAGCTGGGCCCCTACCGCGTCGAAGTACGGTTGCGAGAGCACTCCTGCCAACGGCTTGAGCGCAAAGCCCAGTTCCTGGGGGTCTCGTTCGCTCAGCCCGATGACATAGCCCACAACAGGGCGGTTGCCAAAGTCGACGAGCACGGCGCAGCCCAGCTGCACGCTTTCGAGCTCTGCAGGCACAAGGTAGTCGAAGGCCCGGTCAACAGCCCGGGCCGAAACATCGACTATGACAGAGGCGATCAGTGCCAATGGGGCCGCCTCACGCGATTAGATGCCTGCTGCGGCGCGCAGCTGGTCGACGCGGTTGGTTTCCTCCCAGGGAAAGCCCTCCCTGCCAAAGTGACCGTAGGCAGCAGTCTGGCGGTAGATGGGGCGGCGCAGGCGCAGGTCGCGGATGATGGCGCCGGGACGCAGGTCGAAGGTTGCCTCGACGGCCTTGACGATGACATCCTTGTCGACCTTCTCCGTACCAAAGGTCTCGACCATGAGGCTGAGGGGCTTTGCCACGCCGATGGCGTACGCGATCTGGACCTCGCACTTGTCTGCAAGGCCGGCGGCCACAACGTTCTTGGCAACCCAGCGGGCGGCGTACGCGCCGCTGCGGTCGACCTTGGTGCAGTCCTTGCCAGAGAAGGCGCCACCGCCGTGGCGGCCCATGCCGCCGTAGGTGTCGACGATGATCTTGCGGCCGGTGAGGCCGGCGTCTCCCATGGGGCCGCCGACGACAAAGCGGCCGGTGGGGTTGACGTACACCTCGGCGCCCTCCCAGTTGACACCCTCCTCGGCGAAGACCGGGGTGATGACTTGCTCGATGAGGTCGCGGCGGATCTGCTCGGGCTCTGCGTCTTCAGAATGCTGGGTGGAGATGAGGACCTTCTCCACCGCCACGGGTTTGTCGTCAACATAGCGGACGGAGACCTGGGTCTTGCCGTCCGGGCGCAGGTAGTCGAGCGTGCCGTCCTTGCGCACCTTGGTGAGGCGCTCGGCCAGGCGGTGTGCCAGGTAGATGGGCATGGGCATGAGGGTGGAGGTCTCGTTGCAGGCAAAGCCGAACATCATACCCTGGTCGCCAGCGCCGATGGCGTCGAGGGGGTCGGTGCCGTCCTCGCGGAAGTCCGCGCTGTTGTCGACACCCTGGGCGATATCTGGGCTCTGCTCGTGGATGGCGTTGATGACACCGCAGGTGTCTGCGTCAAAGCCGAACTTGGCGCGGGTGTAGCCGATCTCTCGCACAACATCGCGAACGATGGTGTCGACGTCGATGTAGGCCTGGGTGCGGATCTCTCCGGTGACCACGACCAAACCGGTGGTGACCATGGTCTCGCAGGCAACGCGGGCGTTGTCCGGATTGGCGGGGACACCGTCCGGAGACACATAGCCTGCCTCGGCAAGCTCGATTTCCTTGGCGAAGATCGCGTCGACGACAGCGTCGGAGATCTGGTCGCAGATCTTGTCCGGATGGCCTTCGGTCACAGACTCAGAGGTGAAGAGATAAGAGTTGTTGCTCATATGCTAGCTCCAAAGTACTGAATAGAATGCGTCATGCAAGCATACCACTCGCTGCATGCTTCTCTGTAACGCGCACTTCACGGCTGCGGCCACAACACGGCGCACGGCGCTGCTTATGCCCCGCTTCCCGCACAAACGGGCAGTGCGAGGGGTGCGCGGTTAGGGCTCTGGGTAGGGGCAGCCTACGTGCGCGAAGGCTGCCCTGGTAGCCTGGCGGCCCTTGGGAGTGCGCATGATGAGCCCCTGCTGCAAGAGGAAGGGCTCGTAGACGTCCTCGAGCGAGTCCGGCTCCTCCCCCAGGGCGCTGGCGATGGTCGAGAGCCCTACCGGCTTGCCCTCGAAGGTGCGCACCAGCAAGTCGAGGATGCGGTTGTCCATGGGGTCGAGGCCCTTGCTGTCGACTTCGAAGAAGGTGAGGGCGTCGCGTGCCACTGCCCCGGTGATAACGCCGTCTGCGCGCACCTGGGCGTAGTCGCGCACGCGCTTGAGCAGGCGGTTGGCCAAGCGCGGCGTGGCCCTGCTGCGGCGCGCGATCTCCATGGCGCCGTCCTCGTCGACCTCAACGCCCAAGATGGTTGCCGAGCGCACCACGATGTCCCTCAGCTCGTCTGGCGAGTAGTAGTCCAGCCGGAAGTTGGCACCGAACCTGTCCCTCAGGGGACCCGTGAGCATGCCGCTGCGGGTAGTGGCGGCGATGAGCGTGAAGCGCGGGATGTCGAGCCTGATGGAGCGCGCCGCCGGGCCCTGGCCGATGACGATGTCCAGGGCAAAGTCCTCCATGGCCGGGTAGAGGACCTCCTCCACTGCGCGGTTCATGCGGTGTATCTCGTCGATGAAGAGGACATCGCCCTCCTCGAGGTTGGTGAGTATGGCCGCCAGATCGCCAGCACGCTCGATGGCGGGCCCGGAGGTGGTCTTGATGTTGACACCCAGCTCGTTGGCGACCACCGTGGCCAGGGTCGTCTTGCCCAGGCCTGGGGGCCCGCTGAAGAGCAGGTGGTCGAGCGCCTCCCCGCGCAGCATGGCGGCTTTGATGAGTATGTCCAGGTTTTCCTTGATGCGCGTCTGGCCCAGGTACTCGGCCAGGGTGCGCGGGCGCAGGGAGACCTCCTGCCCGTCTTCAGGCAGCTCGTCCGGGCCAACCAGACGCTCGCGCGCGCTGGCGCTGGGAATGGCCTCGAGCTCCTTGTTTTCCCATGTCATCGCTTGCCTCCCAGCCCCTTGAGACCCTCTCTCAGCAAGGCGCCTGCGTCCTTGCCCTCAACGCTCACGCCCTTGAACACCGCGGAGACCTCCTCTGCAGAAAAGCCCATCTGCTCCAGGGCCAGCGTTGCATCTGCCAGGGCGCTGCCCGCCTGCGGGGCAGGTGCGTCCTCTTCCAGGTCCTGCCTCAGGATGCCCTGGAGCTCGAGCACCGCGCGCTGGGCGGTCTTCTTGCCGATGCCCGGCACGCGCGAGAGCGCAGTGACGTCCCCCTCTGCCACCAGGCGGGCGAGCTCCTGGGCGCTGTAGGTGGATAGCGCGGCGATGGCCATCTTGGGGCCTATGCCGCTCACCCCCACCAAGCGCTGGAACATGCCCTTCTCTGCCTGGTCTTTGAAGCCGAACAGCGAGATGCCGTCGTCTTTGACCTGCATGTGGACCCACACCATGGCCGGGGCCCCTGCTGCAGGGAGCGCGGCCAGCGCCTTGGAAGACATCTGGAGGCAGTAGCCCACACCGCCTACGTCGAGCACGAGGCTGCTGGCATCTGTGCCGGCCACCATTCCCTTGAGGTACGCGATCATGCCTTGAGCCTCCCGTTCTTCTCTGCAAGGGCCGTCCATGCATCGCGCTCGCGCGCCTGCTGGTGCATGTGGCGATTCATCCTGCGGCTTGCGTCGCCCGCGCCGCGCATGCGGGCATGGCAGATGGCAGCGGCCAGGGCATCTGCCGCATGGTCCGGCTTGGGCTCGTGGTCAAGCCCCAGAACCGCCTGGACCATGTACTGGACCTGGGCCTTCTCTGCCGCACCGGTGCCCACCACGGCCTTCTTGATCTGCATGGGGGTGTACTCCCCCACCTGTATGGAACGGCTGCCCGCTGCAACGAGCACCGCCCCGCGCGCATGGGCGGTGGCGATGGCGCTCTTGCTGTTGGCGCCGAAGTAGATCTCCTCGATGCTGAGCTCCTGCGGCTGGTAGCGCTCGAAGGCTGCGGTGATCTTGCTGTAGATCACAGAGAGACGCTCTGCCAGCTCTGCACCAGCCTGGGTCTCTATGCAGCCGTAGGCAACGGGCACGATGCGCGCGCCCCTGTCCTCGACCACGCCCCAGCCGGTATTGGCCAAGCCCGGGTCAACCCCCATGATCACCGTTGACGCAGACACCAGACCTCCTCACCAGCACGCGAGTTCAAACATTTGTTCGAAGTATACCAAGTCTGCGCAGAATCTCAATCTATTTTGCCCAACAGTGCCGCAAAAAAGCGGGGCCGCAGGTAGTTCCTGCAGCCCCGCTCTCTATTGCAAGATGTTCGCGCTTAGTCCTCGAGGGCAGCGGCGATCTCTTCCGTGATATCCATGGTGTGGGCAACAGACTGGACGTCGTCGAAGTCCTCCAGGCGGTCGATGAGGCGCTGGACCTTCTTGGCGTCCTCCACAGAGACGGCAACGGGGTTGGTGGGCTCCATGATGAGCTCGGCGCCCTTGACCTCGATGCCCTGCTCTTCGAGCGCGCCCTTGACGGCCATCAGCTCGGTGGGCTCGGTGTAGATGATCCACTCCTCGCCGGCATCCTCGAAGTCGTCGCCGCCCACCTCGAGCAGCAGCTCGGTGAACTCGTCTTCGTCCATGTCGCAGTTGGGGCGGTCTGCAACCTTCTTGCCATCGCCTTCGATGACCTTCTCCAGGATGATCTGGCCCTTCTTCTCGAACTGGAAGGCAACGGCGCCGCTGGTGGCCAGGCTGCCGCCGGACTTGGTGAAGGCAGAGCGGACGTCAGCAGCAGTGCGGTTGCGGTTGTCCGTGAGGCACTCGACGTAGAGGCCGATGCCCGCGGGGCCGTAGCCCTCGTAGATCACGGTTTCCCAGGTAGCGGCGTCTGCGCCGTTGCCAAAGGCCTTGTCGATAGCGGCCTGGATCTTGTCCTTGGGCATGGAGTAGCCCTTGGCCTTGGCGATTGCAGCGGCCAGGGACGCGTTGTTGTCGGGGTTGGGGTCATTGCCCTCCTTGGCTGCAACCGTGATGATACGGCTCAGCTTGGAAAACATTGCAGAGCGCTTTGCGTCCTGCGCGCCCTTGCGATGCTTGGTGGTCGCCCATTTAGAATGTCCGGACATATGAAAACCCTTCCTTGTTGGTGCAGTTCTTACTCACCGCTGCGCACGGCAGCGGGCCGTTGAAAAAGCCGACGCTACAGTTTACTACTCTTGCGCGCTTCTCACGATACCCACTTGCGGGTTTTTCTTGACGAGGGCGTATATCAGCACCCCAAGGCCGATGAGCACCATCGGCAGGCTCAACAGCTGGCCCATGGTCCCCCAGCTTCCAAAGAAGTACCCCAGCTGTGCGTCGGGCAGTCTCACGAACTCGATGAGGATGCGCAGGCAGCCGTACATCACAAGGAAGAGCCCCGTGAAGAAGCCGCGCGGGCGTGGGGGCAGCCTGCGAGCAAGCAGGTTGAGGACGATGAAGATGAGCAAGCCTTCCAGCAGTGCCTCGTACAGCTGGCTGGGATGGTAGAGGATGCCCGTACCGGTGAAATCGACGCCCCAGAACCCCTGCGTGGGCGCCCCGTAGAGCTCGCCGTTGACAAAGTTCGCACAGCGCCCGAAGAAGAGCCCCAGCGGCGCACCGCAGACGACCAGGTCGCCCAAGGACATGAGGGGCATCCCCTGGGTGAGCGAGAAGATCACGCAGCCCAGCAGCGCACCCACGAGCCCCCCGTGAAACGACATCCCGCCCTGGTTGACCGCCAGGATCTCGAGCGGATGAGCGAGATAGTAGCCGTCTCCGTAGAAGAGGCAGTAGCCCAGCCTGCCGCCGATGATGATGCCAAAGGCCACAAAGCACACGAGCGTGAGGACGTCGTAGCCGTCGAAGTCAAGCTTCCAGTGCTTGGCAAGGCGCCAGATCACAAGGCCCGCGCAGATGAAGCCGAGTATGTAGGCGATGCCGTACCAGCGGACCGCAAGAGGACCGATGGCAAAGGCGATGGGATCGAGGCTTTGGTAGAGACTGTTCAGCATGCAGGGCATGGTACCATGATGAGCTGTTGTTTGGCCCCAGCGCTTGGGGGCTGCACCGCCGCCGCGCCGAAAGGAAGACACGTGGAGCTCAAGTCCCACTACGGAACCATCGTCATAGGAGCCGGCCCCGCCGGCGTCCTCGCCTCTGTCTATGCCTCCGCCTATGGCAGCGTGCTCTTGGTAGAGGCCATGAGCCTCCCACGCGAGAAAAGCTGCGGCGGCATGCTCAACGAGTACTCCCAGGCCTTCCTCAACAGCGTCTCACAGCTGCCCGCAGACCTTATCTGCGAGCCCGAGTGGATCAACTTCCGCTACTTCAACTGGGACAAGCAGGTGAAGAAGCCCACAAAGCTGCGCTTTATGAACGTAGACCGCGTCAAGTTCGACGACTGGCTGATGTCGATGCTCCCCAGCAACGTCGATGTGCTCGAGCAAACCCGCTTCTGCGGGTGCGCTCAAGATGCCCACCATGTGAGCGTTGCGCTCAAGAGCGCGGCAGAAGCCTCAGCGGCGGAGTTCAAGCTGAGCTGCGACTATCTCATCGGTGCAGACGGCCCGCGCTCCACAGTCCGCCGCAGCCTGCCGGTCTCCCAGCTCACCCTCTACAAGACCCTGCAGGAGTTCCTTCCCGCAACGCATATGGAGCCCTTCTTCGACTGCCTGTACTCAAAGGAGATCGGTGACAACTACGGCTACGGCTACACCATCCCCAAAGACGGGATGGCAATCATCGGGTCTGTCTTCTTCCCAGGTTCCAAGAACTGCCTTGAGGCGCACGAGAAGGCAGTCGACGTCTTCCGCAGCTACTACGGCTACGGCACTCAGCAGCGCAAGCGCAGGGAGGCCTGGACAGCCGTCAAGGTCAACAGCGTTGCAGACATCGTAGGCGGACACGGCCGCGTGCTGCTCGCAGGCGAGGCGGGCGGCATCATGTCGCCTTCCTCTGGAGAGGGCATTTCCTTCGCGATGAACAGCGGCAAGCTGGCGGGCAAGGCAGTGGCAACCCAGGGCAAGCACAGGGGAAACGGCAGCGAGGTCCTGGAATGCTACCGGGCTTCCCTCGGGCCCATCAAGAAGAACATCGGCAGAAGGCTGCGCTACTTCCCCCTGCTCAACTCAGACTTTGGCAAGATGCTCGGCACCATCGCTCCCAACTTCGTAGTAGACAAAGTCGCCCACCAGATCTAAACAGCGCCTAACGACGAGCGCCCCGGCTGTTGACCGGGGCGCTCGCTTAATGCTGTTGAAGAAGGATTAGTTGAGCAGCTCTTCGACAGACACCTTCTTGGTGCCGGTGATGTTGCCGTCATCGTCGAGCACGGTGACCTCGATCTCCTTTTCTGCCTGGTCAGAAAGATCAGGGAGAACACGCTCAACGCCGGGCACATGCTCCTTGAGGACGCGCTCGATACCCTGGGAGATAGTCAGCGAAGACATGGGGCAGCCAACACAGGCGCCCTGCAGGGCAACGTAGACGATGCCCTTCTCGTCGTCGATCTCTGTGACCTCGACGTCGCCACCATCAGCCTGCAGCTGCGGGCGAATGCGCTCCATCACGTAATCAAGCATACCCCTGTCGATAACCATGGGAGTTCCTTTCCTTGAATGCCCAGCTAACAAGGGCAGCAAACACGTACCGCTATAGGCTAACACCACTCCAAGGAAGACGCCACGAGCGAATCCCCTGAAGTCAGTTTGTAAAGTTTCGGCGCTGTTAACCCAGAATAGAGCTAACAGACGCACCGGAGCGTCATTTCGACCGGAGGCGCGTATG
>JBJEHM010000079.1:0-2711 GCA_051876075.1 Coriobacteriales bacterium | reverse complement strand
CGTTCGCTTGGTCGAGATGACGGCAAAGGGGCGCTCACTGCGTTCGCTTGGTCGAGATGACGGCAAAGGGGCGCTCACTGCGTTCGCTTGGTCGAAATGACAGAGGGGCGCTCACTTGGCGTTCGCTTGGTCGAAATGCCGTCTTGAGAGATCGTCATTGTGGGTTAACGCAGCCTATATAGTGATGAACAGCGCCAATGCCGGTTAGCATGGCGATACATGGAGGAGAGAACCCACGTTTATGGAGACAACGAGCACAACATGGGATGAGAACGCAGCTCCCGCCCACGCCGCCGAGTCGCTTTCAAGGCGAAGGGGCAGGCCCCGGGCCAGTGCAGAGCAGCAGTCCCAGCAGCGCGCCGCTATCCTTCAGGCCGCCGCGCACCTGTTCCGCGAGCGCGGCTACGCGAATACCAACATGACCGCCATCGCCAAGGCCGTGGGCCTTAACCAGTCTTCGCTCTACTACTGGTTCAGCTCAAAGGAACAGCTGCTCGACGAGCTGCTCATGGAGGAGTTCCGCAGCTGCGGGCTGAGGGGCGCTATCTTCAGCGCGACCCAAGCCAGCTGTGCCGAGCGGCTTTTTGCGCTGGTGTTCCGTCGCACGGCCAAGTACTGCAAGCTGCCCATCGATGTCTACGAGGCAGAGGCCGTTGTCAACCGCACTCCCGACGTGCTGGAGCATTTCTTCCTGGAGCTCGAGGAGTACCGCGAGAACATGCGACGCCTGCTCGCCCACGGCATTGCAGCCGGCGAGCTGCGCGCCATGCCGTCAGAGGACGCGCTGTGGCTGGTGATGAGCAGCATCGCCAGCATGCAGCACGAGTTCCACCGCCAGCAGGCTGGGCAGGGCCCCGCAGTAGTCGGGAGCCCGCTGCCCGCAGAGGTTGGCGTTGAGACGATGGGAACGAATCTGGGAACGATGGGTGCTAGCGTTGAGCCGGCGGGAGCGGGATTGGGGCCGGCGAGTGCTGGAGTTGGGCAGGCGAGCGAGGCCCTAGAGCCGGCGGGTGTTGGTGATGAACCGGCGGGGATGGGCGTGGAGGCATACGCCCTTCGCACCGCGCGCCTGGTGCTGAGCGCACTGGCGACAGACCCCGCCGCCGTCGACGCCGCTGAGCAGGGCGCCCGCTCCCGCTTCTGGCTCGCCAACGCCTGAGCACGTCTGCAGTGAGCGCCCCCAATCTTGCCGAATTTGTGCGGTTGGCGGGCTGAATGCGCGGCTGAGGAGCCCATCGAATACGATTGTCTTCTCCTCTGGTGTATTGTTCGCAGAATGGACGACGCTGTGACCTGCACGTTTGTCGAGAGGAACTCTCCCCAACTTGGCAGCTTGCCGCAGAGGCGCTCATCTGCAGGCTAGCTGCAACCCGCCAATCGTAGTATTTCGGCATTTCGGCCCTTCCTGACCCGCCAATCGCATCTTTCTGCGCAGCGGCTGGAAGGCTCCAGGCGGCGCCTACGGCTTGCAGTTGCCGCAGGGGGTGTAGCCGGCTTTGACGGCGGCGGAGCGCGACTTGAAGTAGACGCGGTTGTGTTCCAGCGGCAGCGTCTTGCAGCTGGGGCGATGGAACTTGAGGCTGTTCGTGTTCCCGATATAGCTGCTCGTCACAGTGTTGCCAGACGTGCCGCCAGTACCGGATCCCGAGCCACTGCTGAGCTCGAGGAAGGTGTTGGCGTTGGCGTTGTGGGCCACCTTCACACTGAGCTTCTTGCCGTTGCTGGTGGCGGTGACGTCTCCCTGCATGTCCGTGCGGAAGACTTTGGCGCCGCAGTCGCGCAAGCGCGAGAGCGTCTCTTGCGTGGGGTGGCCGTAGCTGTTGCCGCGGCCCACGCTGATGACGGCGTTCTTGGGCATGCACGCGCGCAGGAAGCGGTAGCCGCTGGAGCCGGAGCTGCCGTGGTGGGCCACCTTCAGCAGGTTGACGGTGCTCAGGCGCGATGAGTAGGCGGCCTCGGCGTCGAGCGTGGAGTCCGCCGCCAACAGCAGCTTCACCGTGCCGTGCGTCACCTGCAGCACCAGCGAGCCCTCGTTGCCCGAGCCGCCGCCAGCGATGACCTTCACCTTCGCAGAGCCCAGCTTCCACGTGGTGCCAACCTTGGGGACCTTGAGCTTCACGCCCTGGCGGGTGAGGCGCTTTTTCATGTCGTTGAAGGCATCTTGGCTGGCCTTGGTGACGCTGCAGTACGCGCGCTTGCAGCTGCAGGCCTCCAGCGCGGCGGAAAGGCCGCCCACGTGGTCGGTGTCTGCGTGCGTGGCCACCAGGTAGTCGATAGTCTTGATGCGCCGGTTCTTGAGCCAGGAGTACACGCGCGACGACGCCTTGGGCGGGCCGCCGTCGACGATCATGGTCTTGCCGTCGCAGCGGATGATGCAACAGTCGCCCTGTCCCACATCGAGGAAGGTGGCGGTGAGGGTGTTGGAAGAGGAGGTGGCGGCCAGCGCAACCGCAGGGCCGGCAGCGCGCGCGGCTGCGGGGGTGTCGCCGCTGGAGGCGGAGACATCGTCGCTGGCAGAGGCGGATGCGCCCTCGCTGGCAGCGGGAGCGGCGGCGCTGACGGGAGCGGGCTGCGCAGGTTCCGGCAGCTGCAGGCTCGTGTCGGCCGCAACAGCGATGCCCAGCGCCAGCAGCAGCGCCGCTGCCCCCGCAAGTAGCTTCTTGTGCATGCGCCCCTCCCCTCGCCTTCAATCGCCGTCTTCTCGTGAACGC
>JBJEHM010000078.1:32057-44736 GCA_051876075.1 Coriobacteriales bacterium | reverse complement strand
TCACCGCCCTGGCGGCAGACAAGGCAGAGTAGGCGGGGAAGGTGAACCTGCCCGCCAGCAGCTTGGTAGTTTTCTAGACCGAGCGCTGGGATGGGGACGGGCCCGCACCGAACACTGCGGAGCGGAGACGCGCTGGAGGCGCTTCGGGGCCGAGGACTGTCTGAGCGAGCGTAAGCGAGCGAGTTCCGCAGGCGAAGCGCCGGAAGCACGGCTCGGGCGCGCAGCACTGTTCGGTGCGGGCCCGTCCCCATCCCAGCGCACCTTGCAGGTGAATAGGTGCTTGCCTACCTGGTGACGATGCAGAAGACCAGCAGGGCGATCATGATGGCCAGGGCCACAAAGCCCATCCTCATGGCGAAGATCCAGGTGGCCTCCTTCTTGCGGGCAATCTGGAGCTCGCGCTCGGTGAGGCTCGGGTCCGGCTCGAGACCGGCGGGGTACTCGACGCCGTCAACGACCACGTAGGTAAGGCCGTCGCGCTCGACGATCTCCTGCTGGTCGAGCCACGCCTTGTACTCCTCTGCAGTCATGCGGGGCGTGTCTTCCTTCTTCTTGCCGAATGCCATCGCTGCTCCTCCTTGCTGCTTGCCATGTGGCGCAAGTGTAGCAAGCTGCCTGCCCGCTGCCATCCCCCCTTATGCTCCTCATCCCCCCAACGGAGCTCTTTTCAGCTGGCCTTAAGCTGTTGGGTGGAGTATTGTGAACAGGTTATACGCATGGGGAGACAATCCCCGGCATTGTGGGAACCCCCTGGGATTTGGAGGCTTCATGACCCGGACCAAGAAGATCATCGCCGGCCTGTGCACCGCGGCGCTTGCTGCCTGCGCTGCCCTGGGCCTTGCCGGTTGCGGTGAGGACGTGGCGGCCACGTGGGCACATGGCAAGGTGCTCGAATCAGACGTCACCGCTGCGGCAGAAGGCGAGCTCAAGTACTACGTCAACGACGACGGCACCTATGACATCAGCTCCTGGACCAACTACATCGCCAACCGCGAGTACGACGAGTATGCTACCGAAGAAGAGCAGGAGGCCAACGAGAAGGCCGCAGACGGTACCGTTGCCGACTACCGCGAGTACCTGGCAAAGCAGCAGCTGCGCGAGGACATCGTCGCCTACGAGGTCGAGAAGCGCGGCATCGAGGTCACGGAGGAGGAGATCGACGAGCAGCTCGAGTTCGAGGCGCAGATCTACGAGTCCTACTACGGCGGCGGCCATGCCGGCACCTTCGAGAGCATCCTCAACAACTACTTCGGCATGACGCTCGACCAGTACAAGGAGGGCGTGGCAAAGCAGCTCAAGGAAGACAAGCTCAAGGAGCAGGTCGTGGCCGAGCGCAGCGGCGCAGACAGCGATGACGCTGCCGCGGAGGGGGAGGCTTCCTCTGACGAGACCGCATCCGGCGACGAGGCAGCATCAAGCGATGAGGCGGCTGCCGAAGACGAGGAGGCCGACGAGGACGCGATCTTCAACGCGTACATCGACGAGCTCATGGAGAGCTACAGCGCCAGCGTCACCGCCTGCCCCGAGAACCTGTCCTACGACCCGCAGACCCTGGCTGCCTCCCAGGAGGCAGACTCCGCGGAGGACGACGGCTCTGCCGAGGACACCGCCTCTGAGGATGGGGAAGACGCCGCAAAGGAGTAACCCGCCCATACACAGCGCGCATTCGGGTGATTGACACGGGGGTTGCCGCACAGGCGCCCCCGTTCGCGTTTAACTTGCTCGCAACAGGGTTTTCAGGGCTATTCTTGAAATGTTTGGCTATGAACCCCTACTCGAGGAGCTTGTGACCCATGAAGAACAAGAAGACCATTGAGGATGTGGACGTCGCCGGCAAGCGCGTCTTGGTGAGGGTCGACTTCAACGTCCCCCTGTACGAGGGCACCGTCACAGACGACACCCGCATCCGCGAGGCGCTTCCCACTCTCAAGTACCTGATCGACCACAAGGCCCGCGTCATCATCGCGAGCCATCTGGGCCGCCCCACCGGCGGCACCTTCGAGAGCCAGTTCTCCATGATGCCCGCTGCCATGCGCCTCATCCAGCTGCTCGGCCAGCCCGTCACCGTGGTGGGCGGTCCCATCGCCGGTGAGCAGGCGCTCGCCGCCTCCTTCGCCCTCAAAGACGGCCAGGTCATGATGCTCGAGAACCTGCGCTTCAACAAGGGAGAGAAGCGCAACGACCTCGCCTTCGTCCGCCAGCTGGCGGCGCTGTGCGACATCTACGTCGACGACGCCTTCGGTGCGTCCCACCGCGCCCACGCCTCCATTGCCGGCGTGCCGCAGTTCGTCCCGGCGGTGGGCGGCTTCCTGCTGGCCAAGGAGGTCAACACCCTCAAGGGCATGCTCGAGAATCCCCAGCGCCCCTTCACCGCCATCCTGGGCGGCTCCAAGGTCTCCGACAAGATCGGCATCATCGACAACCTCATCGATATCGCAGACACCGTCATCATCGGCGGCGCCATGTGCTTCACCTTCCTGGCTGCCCAGGGCTGTTCCGTGGGCAGCTCCAAGATGGAGGCGGATATGGTCGACACCGCCAAGGGCATGTTGGAGCGCGCCGCTGCCAAGGGCGTCAAGCTCATGATCCCCACAGACGTCGTCTGCGCGGACATGTTCGCAGAGGGCGCCAACACCAAGGTGTGCTCCGTTGACGCCATCCCGGACGACATGATGGGGCTCGACATCGGCCCCCAGACCACCGCTGCCTACGCCGAGGTCATCAGGGCATCTGCCACCGTGCTCTGGAACGGCCCCATGGGCGTCTTCGAGTTCCCCTCCTTCGAGGCTGGCACCCGCGGCGTTGCAGAGGCCGTTGCCGCCTGCCCCGGAGAAACCGTCATCGGCGGCGGCGACTCCGTCGCAGCCATCAAGAAGTTCGGGCTGGCAGACCAGGTCTCCTTCATCTCCACCGGCGGCGGCGCCTCCATGCAGCTGCTGGAGGGCAAGGAGCTCCCCGGCGTGGCCGCCCTCGACGACAAGGATGCCTAGATGGGACTCTTCGACAAGCTCACCGGCGCCCAGGGCAAGGCGGGCAGGGAGCCTTCCCCCGCGCGGCTGCGCACGCCCATGATCGCCGGCAACTGGAAGATGAACTGCAGCCTCGTGGAGGCGGTCAACCTCTCCCAGGCTGTCTCGTACAAGTTCTACCACCCCTACGACAAGGTGGAGATCGTGCTCTGCCCCGCCTTTCCGCACCTGCGCAGCGTGTGGAACGTGCTCGTCTTCGACAAGAGCGAGATAAAGCTCGGCGCCCAGGACTGCCATTGGGAGGACAAGGGCGCCTACACCGGCTGCGTGAGCGTCGAGATGGTGCGCGACGTGGGCTGCGACTACTGCATCATCGGCCACAGCGAGCGTCGCGGCTTCTTTGGCGAGACAGACGCGGACGTCAACCGCAAGGCCAAGGCCCTCATCGCCAAGGGTGTGTACCCCATCATGTGCTGTGGCGAGAGCCTCGAGTGCCGCGACGCCGGCAACGCGCTGGACTTCGTCACCGGGCAGGTGCGCGCCGGCTTGGAGGGCATCGATCCTGCAGACGTGGCCAAGAGCGTCATCGCCTACGAGCCCATCTGGGCCATCGGCACCGGCCGCACCGCCACGCCGGAGCAGGCCCAGGAGGTCTGCGCCGCCATCCGCGCCACCGTGGCCGAGCTCTTCGGTCAGGACGCGGCGCAGAAGGTGCGCATCCTCTACGGCGGATCCATGAAGCCCGAGAACGTGGGGCTCTTCCTGCCCATGGAGGACATCGACGGCGGGCTCATCGGCGGTGCCGCCCTCGATGCAGACAGCTTTGCAGAGCTCGTGAGGGCCGCAGAGTAGCGGGCGCTCAATCCCGCTCCGCCACGCTTGGCTAACGGCTGGGACACAGGAGCGCCCCTGTGTCCCAGCTGTGTTTTAGAGTACGTACACGTCACTTGCAAACGCGTTTGGGAGGACTCCACCCCATGAAACCTGTACTGCTGGCCATTATGGACGGCTTTGGCCTGGCGCCGGAGGGCCCGGGCAACGCCGTCAGCCTTGCCAACACCCCCTACCTCGACTCGCTCTTCGCCTCTGCCCCGCATACCAGCCTGGGTGCCAGCGGAGAAGACGTGGGCCTGCCCGCAGGCCAGATGGGCAACTCCGAGGTGGGCCACCTCAACATCGGTGCAGGCCGCGTGATCTACCAGGAGCTCAGCCGCATCAACCGCGCCATTGCAGACGGCTCCATCAACGACAACCCCGTGCTGTGTGCGGCCATCGACGCAGCCATACAGGCCAAGCGCCCGGTGCACCTCATCGGCCTGGTCTCTGATGGCGGCGTGCACTCGCACATTAGCCACCTGGAGGCCCTGGTCCACATGGCAGCCGGCCGCGGCGCGCGCGACATCCGCATCCACTGCATCACAGACGGCCGCGACGTCGACCCCAAGAGCGGCGTGGGCTTCATCAAGCAGCTCGAGGAGCTCTCCAACCAGGTCTTCGAGCAGTACGGCGGCTGCATGGCCTGCATCGCCACCATCTGCGGCCGCTACTACGCCATGGACCGCGACAAGCGCTGGGACCGCGTTAAGTACGCCTACGACGCCATCGTACGCGGTGCCGGCCGCGGTGCGCGCAGGGACGCCGCCGTGCGCTTCATGGAGGCCTCCTACGCCAGCGGCGAGACCGACGAGTTCATCTTCCCCACTGTGCTCGACCACCGCGGCCTCAACACCGGTGACACGGTGATCTTCTTCAACTTCCGCCCAGACCGCGCTCGCGAGCTCTGCCGCGCCCTCACAGAAGGCCCCTCCTTCGACCAGGACTGCTTTGACAGGGAGTTCGAGTCGTTCCCGCGCGTGGTCTGCCTCACCGAGTACGACCCGGCCCTCAACGCAGAGGTGGCCTTCCCCAAGGAGTTCCCCGCCAACACCTTGGCAGACGTCCTGGCAGCCCAGGGCCTGCGCCAGTTCCACATCGCAGAGACAGAGAAGTACGCCCATGTGACCTTCTTCCTCAACGGCGGCATAGAGGAGCCCAAGGAGGGGGAGGAGCGCTGCCTCATCCCCAGCCCCAAGGTGGCGACCTACGACCTCCAGCCGCAGATGTCCGCGCCCCAGGTGACGCAGGCGCTCAAGGAGGCGGTCGAGGAGGGGAGGGCCGACGTCTACATCGTCAACTACGCCAACTGCGACATGGTGGGCCACACCGGCTCCATCCCCGCGGCCGTGCAGGCGGTTGAGGCTGTAGACGCTGGGCTCTCGCAGGTGGTCGAGGCCGTCAAGGCGGCAGGCGGCACCGCCCTCATCACCGCAGACCACGGCAACGCAGACCAGATGCTCGCAGAGGACGGCGTGAGCCCCTTCACGGCGCACTCGACCGCGCGGGTGCCCCTCATCCTCGTCAGCGCACAGGAGGGCCTGGGGCTCGACACCCGCGCAGGCGCCTGCCTGGCAGACATCGCGCCCACCCTGGCCGACATCATCGGCATCGAGAAGCCCGCTGAATGGACTGGTAATTCTCTCTTGACTCGCTCTTAAAGACTGGTAAACTATCTGTCTTGTGACGCCGCAAAAGCGTCGCATCGAAGTCAAGTGTTGTGTATCGTAAGTAGGTGTTATGAGCGTCCCGACTCCTGTGCTGTATGCCGTGATTGTCATCTGGGCAATCTCTGCAGTAGGCCTGATCGTCTTCGTTCTGCTGCACTCCGGCAAGGGCACCGGTCTTTCCGAGGCCATCGCCGGCAGCGTCTACGGCGGAGACTCCGGCACCAGCATCGTGGAGAAGAACCTCGATCGCATCACGGTTGTCTTTGCGGTTGTCTTCGTCATCTGCCTTTTGGTGATGATGGTTATTTACCCGCACGGATCTGTGAGTTAAGATACACACGCTCTTTACGTGTCGGAGTGGTGGAACGGCAGACACGCTAGCTTGAGGTGCTAGTGCCCGCACAGGGTGTACGGGTTCAAATCCCGTCTCCGACACCAGTTGCAATCGCGAAAGCGGAGCCCAAACGGCTCCGCTTTCTGTATTCAGGGGCAAGTTAGCGCCTTTCAACACCGCTGGCCATGCCCCCGCTGTTAGCAGGCCCCAACAGCGTGGCGTTTCGAGGTCTTGGGCGGGCTCCCAGGGCAGGAACGGCGGTGAAGGTCATGCAGGGCTTTTCCTCCAAGAATACGGCGGCACCCGGCAGGCTGAGTGCAGAGGAACGCACCAAGGGCATTCGCAAGGTACTCACGGTGGCGCTCGTGCTCAACATCACGGTGTCTTTGGCCAAAATCATCACGGGCATCGTCACCAACACGCTCTCTGTGCGCGCAGACGGCATACACTCCATCTTCGACGGCGCAGGCAGCCTTGCGGGGCTCATCGGCGTGAGCCTGGCCGCGCGCCCTGCAGACGAGGACCACCCCTACGGCCACTCCAAGTACGAGACGATGGCCAGCCTCGTCATCGGCCTCATGCTGCTGGTCGCGGCCTTCAACGTGGGCAGCGGGGCCGTAGACGCCCTCCTCAACGGCTCGCACACGCAGCCCTCCACCGTTTCCATCGTCATCATGGTGGTCACGCTGTGCATCAACGTCTGCCTCTCCACCTACGAGCGCCGCGCGGGCAAGCGCTTGGGCAGCAGCGTCTTGGGTGCAGACAGCAAGCACACGCTCAGCGATGCCCTGGTGAGCATCAGCGTCATCGTGGGCCTGGTCTTCGTCAACCTGGGCTTTCCCATCGCAGACGCCATCGCCACCGTGCTGGTGACGGGCGCCATCTGCGTGACGGCCTTCGAGGTCCTGCGCGATGTGAACCGCACCTTCAACGACTCCGCGCGCATCGAGCCCAGCAAGCTGCGCACCACCGTCATGGAGGTGCCGGGCGTGGTGCAGGTGCACCAGATCCGTACCCGCGGCCTGGAGAACGAGGTCTATGTAGACATGCACGTGCTGGTCGACCCCAACATGACGATAGGGAAGGCCCACCTCATCGCCGCCCAGGTGGAGGAGAAGGTGCAGGAGCGCTTTGTCCAGGTGCGCGAGGTCATGGTTCACTTGGAGCCTGCAACAGCTGAGGAGCTGCGCTGCCCGCTGCTCGACCACGGCCTGGCCGACGATCCCTACGGCCGCGAGATGTAGGTTCGGCACCGTTGCAATGGCGTTGTGGGGGCTCTGCTCCGCAGTGCTCGCCTGCAGGGAGCACTGCCCCCGGGAGAGGCTTGCTCAGAGCATGGAGGATGCTCTGACAGCCGCCAATTATGGAGCGCTTCATAGTTCATCCACAACTCGAGGCAAAAAGCAACAGCTCGGTTACGAAGAATCGGAGCAATTGTGTCTTTCGCGCAGAGCTCTCGTATTCAGAGCACGTTGCGGGCATACTGCAGTCATCGGAAACGAACCCCATAAGTTTCCGGTTGATTCGGAAAGACTTGACTCGGTTCACGACGAATCAAAAATGCAACCGAAAGGTTGCGTCCCTCCTTGCTAGGCCCGCTGCTTTCCTCCCCTCTAAAGCGCAGCGGGCCTTCCTCTTCTCTCTGCGCCCTCCTGCGATTCCAGGCCGCAAGCTGGCAGAATGCGGGAGAACCTGCCGCACGCTGCCCGCCTCGAGCGCTATAATTCCTGCCTAATGCGTTGATGGAGACAGTCGCGGGTCAACGCCATGCACTTGCCAGAGAGGGTCCCTAGGCTGGAAGGACCTGGTGCCGCGCCGCGAATTCACTCCGGAGCTGCTGGCTTAAAGCGCGCTGCTGCGGTGCTGCAAGTAGGCTGGCCGGCCTGCCCCACGAAACGGGGCGCCAACGAGCGGGCGCGCACGCGCGTCAACCGAGGTGGTACCGCGGATTCTCTTGATTCCGTCCTCGTGAAGTCCACGGGGGCGGTTTTTCTTTCCCACGCCCCACAACAGCGCCATGCCCGGCACCTGTACCGGTGCTGAGCTGGCAGGAAGGAGAGACATGGGTCTCAAGGAAGAACTCGAGCAGCTCAGGGACGAAACCCTGGCGAGTATCGAGAACGCTCAGAGCAGCGAGGCGCTCGAAGAGGTGCGCATCGCCGTCCTGGGCAAGAAGGGCAGCCTCACCGCCGCCCTGCGCAGCATGCGCGACCTGCCCAAGGAGGAACGCCCCATCATCGGCAAGGTGACCAACGAGGTCCGCGACGCCGTCGAGGCAGCGCTTGAAGCCAAGAAGCAGCAGCTCAAGACTGCCGAGCTGGAGGAGATGATGGCTACTGGCGCCATCGACGTCACCCTGCCCGGCCGCTGCATGCCCATCGGCACCGAGCACCTCATCAACCACATCATCCGAGAGGTGAGCGACATCTTCGCCGGCATCGGCTACGAGATCATCCCCGGCCGCGAGGTTGAGACAGACTTCTACAACTTCACCGCCCTCAACGCCCCGGCAGACCATCCCAGCCGCTCCATGCAGGACACCTTCTACGTGCTCGACCGCAGCGGCGACGTCTCCAACGTCCGCGGCGAGTCCGACGTCCTCCTGCGCACCCAGACCTCCGGCACCCAGGTGCACACCATGGAAGAGGAGGAGCCCCCCATCTACATGATCAGCCCGGGCAAGGTCTACCGCCGCGACGTGGCCGACCCCTCGCACCTGCCGCAGTTCCACCAGATCGAGGGCCTCGTGGTCGACAAGGGCATCACCCTGGGCGACCTCAAGGGCACGCTCGACTACTTCATCAAGGCCTTCTTCGGCGAGGAGCGCAAAACGCGCTTCCGCGCCCACTTCTTCCCCTTCACCGAGCCCTCCCTCGAAGCCGACGTCTCCTGCGGCATCTGCCACGGCGAGGGCTGCCGCTTCTGCAAGAACACCGGCTGGGTGGAGATCCTGGGCTGCGGCATGGTCGACCCCAACGTCTTCGGCTACGTCAACATCGACCCCGAGGTCTACACGGGCTTTGCCTTCGGCGTGGGCGTCGAGCGCCTGGCCTGCCTCAAGTACAACGTCCCCGACCTGCGCATGCTCCTGGAAGGCGATATGCGCTTCCTCCGTCAGTTCTAAGCAAGCAGGTTCTGTACGCCCCGCGGCAGCTACCTGCGGGGAGGGACATATGAGAAAGGACAACATGTAATGCATGTTTCTATGAAGTGGCTGAGCGAGTTCGTCTCTGTGCCAGACGATATGCAGGCCTTCTGCGACCGCCTCGACCTCACCGGCACGGGCGTCGAGGGCCTCGAGACCGTGGGAGCCAACCTCGACGGCGTTGTGGTGGGCTACGTGGAGACCTGCGAGCCGCATCCGGACAGCGACCACATGCACGTGACCACCGTCAACATCGGCACCGATGAGCTGCAGCAGATCGTCTGCGGCGCCCCCAACTGCCGCCAGGGCCTCAAGGTTGCCGTTGCCACCATCGGCACCGTCTTACCCGGAGACATCAAGATCAAGAAGTCCAAGCTGCGCGGCGTGGCAAGCTGCGGCATGCTGTGCTCCGGCCGCGAGCTGGGCCTGTCCTCTGACCACGAGGGCATACTCGAGCTGCCGGCAGACGCGCCTGTGGGCACCCCCTATGCCGAGTACCTGGGCCTTTCTGACCAAGTACTCGACCTGGAGATCACGCCCAACCGCCCGGACTGCCTCTCTATGAAGGGCATGGCCCGCGAGGTGGGTGCCATGTACCACGTGCCCTGGAGCTACAAGGCCCCCTGCCCCGTTCCCGGCCCTCAGGGTGACGAGAAGGTCGAGGACCTGGTGGACGTGTGCATCGACGACCCCGAGCTCTGCCAGCGCTACACGGCCCGCATCATCCGCGGCGTACACGTCGGCCCCTCCCCGGACTGGTTGGTCGAGCGCCTCACCGCCATGGGCTGCCGCTCCATCAACAACATCGTCGACGTCACCAACTACATACTCTTCGAGCTTGGCCAGCCCCTGCACGCCTTCGACCTCAACGCCTTTGCCGCAGATGAGGACGGCAAGCGCCACGTGGTGGTCCGCGCCGCCCAGGATGGCAGCCGCTTCACCACGCTCGACGGCCAGGAGCGCGAGCTCACCCACGACATGGCGATGATCACAGACGGCAGCAGCAACGTGGCGCTTGCCGGCGTCATGGGCGGCTTGGACTCCGAGGTCACAGATGCGACGGTCGACGTGCTGCTCGAGTCTGCCACCTTCTCCACCGCGCACACCTCCCGCACCTCGCGCAACCTGGGCCTGGTCTCCGAGGCCTCCCTGCGCTACGAGCGCGGCGTTGACGCCAGCACCTGCGAGGAGTACTCCCAGATCGCCGCTGCCCTCATGGTCGAGGTCGCAGGCGGCACCATCTGCCAGGGCGTCGTGGACTGCTACCCCGTGCCCGCGCAGCCCGTTCAGCTCACCTTGCGCCCCCAGCGCCTGAGGGACCACATCGGCGCGCCCATCGCAGACGAGGAGCAGTTCACCATCCTCGAGGATCTGGGCTGCACCATCTTGGGCAAGGCGGGCGACGAGCAGGTCACCGTCATGGCACCCACCTTCCGCCCGGACCTCATCCGAGAGATCGACCTCTACGAGGAGGTCGTGCGCATCTGGGGCCTGGACCGCGTGCCCATGACCCTGCCCGCAGGCTCCCACGCCGGCGGCCGCACGGTCGAGCAGCAGCGCGAGGAGCTCGTGAGCCGCACTCTGCGCGCCTGCGGCATCAACGAGACCATGACCTACTCGCTGGTGGACCCCGCAGACCTCGACAAGCTCCGCATGCCCCAGGGAGACCGCGGGGAAGCCGTGGAGCTCATCAACCCCATGAGCAGCGAGCAGGCGGTCCTGCGCCGCAGCATCATCCCCGGCCTCATGCGCTCTGTTGCCTACAACCAGGCCCGCGGTGTTGCCAACGTGCAGCTCTTCGAGCGCGGCGTTGTCTTTGGCGCGGCAGAAGGCCGCAAGAACCCCAAGGAGCGCACCATGCTCGCAGCGGTGCTCACCGGCTCCTACGTGGTCCCCGGCTGGAACCAGGAGGCTGTGGAGCTGGGCTTCTTCGATGCCAAGGGCGCTGTCGAGAACCTCATGCGCGAGCTGTGCATCCCCAAGCTGCGCTTCAAGGCGCTCGAGGCCGACGAGGCACCCTGGCTGCAGCCCGGCCGTGCGGCCGAGGTCCTGAGCGGCGGACGCGTGCTGGGCTGGGTGGGAGAGATACACCCCCTGGCCTGCGCAGCCTTCGAAGCCCAGGGCCCCGTTGCGGCGTTCGAGCTCGAGATGGGCGCGCTGCTCGCCAGCGCTGCAGACCAGCGCCCCTATGTGGACGTCCCGGTCTTTCCCGCTGTGGAGGTCGACCTGGCCATCGTCGTGTCGGAGGAGGTCACCAACGAGCGCATCGTCCAGTGCATCAGCAGCGCGGGCAAGCAGCTGCTTGAGAGCGTGAGCCTCTTCGACGTCTACCGCGACGAGCAGCGCGTGGGCGTCGGCAAGAAGTCCATGGCCTACCGCCTGAGCTACCGCCATGCAGAGCGCACCCTCACTTCAGAAGAGGTCGAGAAGGCACACGCCAAGATCGTGAAGAAGCTGACCGCTGCCACCGGCGGCGAGGTCCGCAGCTAGCGCGCGAGACTCCCAGCCAATACGAAGGCGATCGAGCGGGCTCCAAGCGGGCCCGCTCTTTTTTGGGTGCGCCTGGATCTGCAGCGCTGCCTGTGCCCGTGCCTGTGCTTGTGGTTGGTGTTTTCGTGCGGAAACAGGCCTTGTGGCTGGTGTTTTGCGGGAAAAGACCAACTACAAGGGCAAAAAGCTGGCGAAAACACCAACCACAAGGAGCTAGGTGAGCTGGGAGGGGGGAGGGATGCGCCGCAGAGACGCAAAGCGCCCCGAGCAGTCTGACCTGCTCGGGGCGCTTGGGCGTGCGTCTTATGCGCTGAGCTTAGTGCTTGCAGCACTTCTTGGCGGCATGCTTGGGGGCATGCTTGCGGCAGCGGTGGTTGTGGCGGTAGGCCTTGTGCTTCTTGCCGTTGACGCCCAGCTCCTTGACGTTGAGGATGATCTTGTCGCAGATGGCGGTGAGCTGCTCGATCTCTTCGTCGGTGAGGCCGGCGAGCACCTGCTCGGCAACCTTCTTGTCTGCCTGCGCGCGCTTGGTGGCAACCTTGGCACCCTCCTCGGTGAGGACGACGCGGTAGGTCTTCTTCTCGTTCTCGACGCCTTCGATGCGCACGAGCTCGGAGCGCATGGCCTTCTTGACGATGGTCTTCACGCCCTTGCGGCCCATGCCAAGCACGTCGACGAGCTCGCGGTTGGTGAGGGAGCCATCAGCGCGGTCGAGCGCGACGACGAGCGCGCCAACGCCCTGCTTGAAGCTCTTGGGGCCGTTCTTGTGGAAAGCCAGGTTGGTGAGGTCGACGGTCTTCTTCATCTTTGCGATGGTCTTGCGGGGGCAGCTCATGAGGTTCTCCTTCGTTCAGCGATTTATCTTATTTCGTGATTAAGCATCACGTACTTTATCAACTTTTGTGATAGAGGCAAGGAATTCAACCTATCTACTTTAGAGATAAAGATTTGGAGGACGAAGAGGGACGAATCGGCTCAAAAACGGCATGAGGAAACAGAACTCTTGCAGGTTACAGCCCGGGGCGGGCGGGGCCCCAGGGCACAATTCCCGGAGCAGAGCCGCATCGGAGGCGCCGCGGGAGCGAGGACTGTCTGAGGGCCGAAGGCCCGAGTTCCGCAGCTGCGGCGCCGGAGGGGCGGCTCGGGTGCGCAGGGCTTGTGCCCTGGGGCCCCGCCCGCCCCGGGCTGCCCGCGCAGG